>JANLPZ010000161.1:0-59610 GCA_031367535.1 Gemmatimonadaceae bacterium | reverse complement strand
GCTTGGCTCGGTGCACTTCGGCCACATCGAGAAGATCGGCGCGAAGGTGCTGATCATCGGCGTTGGCAACACGGCGATGGATTGCTGCCGCACCTCGCGCCGGCTTGGCGGCATCGATACGAAGGTGGTGGCACGTCGCTCGCGACCGTACTTCAAGGCGTCGCCGTGGGAGCTGGACGACGCGGAAGAAGAAGGCATCGATGTGGTCGAGAATCACGCGCCGAAACGTTTCGTGATCGAGAACGGCGCGCTGGTCGGCATGGAGTTCGAGCGGCTCGAATGGAGCGAGAGCAACGGCAAGCAGGTGAGCCGGGTGATCGACACGGTGATCCTGCCGTGCGACGAAGTCATTCTCGCGATCGGGCAGGACAACGCGTTCCCGTGGATCGAGCGCGATATCGGCGTCGACTTCGACAAGTGGGAGATGCCGGTGGTGGACCGCACCACGATGCAATCATCGCTGCCCGGTGTGTTCTTTGGCGGCGACGCAGCGTGGGGCCCGCAGAACATCATCTGGGCGGTGGAACACGGGCATCAGGCGGCGATCTCGATTCATCAGCATTGCCACGGCCTGTCCATCGCTGATCGTCCGCCGCAAGGGATGCATCTGGCCAGTACCAAGATGGGGATGCATTCGTGGGCGTACAGCAACGACTTCAATCCATCGCCGCGCTCGAAGATGTCGCACACCGAGCTGGTGGAGCGATTCTCGAAGATCAGCGTCGAAGTCGAACTCGGGTTCTCGGCGGAGCAGACTGCGACCGAGGTGGAGCGCTGCCTGAACTGCGACATCGAGACACACTTCACCGCGTCGCTCTGCATCGAGTGTGACGCGTGCGTGGATGTCTGTCCGGTGAGTTGTCTCACGATCACGCCGCCGGTTGAAACGGAGGCCGAGTTGCGCACGCGACTCTCGGCGCCCGCAGTGAATCTCGAGCAGGCGATCTACGTCTCGCCGATGTTGCCACAGACGAAACGACTGATGGTGAAGGACGAAGATCTCTGTCTCCACTGCGGCTTGTGCGCGGAGCGATGTCCGACGGCGGCGTGGGACATGGCGAAATTTGCGCTGGTGCTGCCGTATGCCTTCGGCAACTCCGGCATCAACCTTCAGGCACTGGTATGAGTGGCATCAACGATTTCGCGTTCCGCATCGCGACGGTCAACGGCACGGGTTCGGCGAGCGCCAACAGTCTGCTGATGCAGGCGATCTTCCGGATGGGCATTCCGGTCACGGGCAAGAACATCTTCCCGTCGAACATCCAGGGCCTGCCCACGTTTTACGAAATCCGGGTCAGCAAGGATGGCTACACGGCGCGACCACCAGCACTCGACCTGGTCGTGGCGCTCAATCCGGCGACGTATGCGAAAGATGTCGCGCTGGTGCGGCCCGGTGGCTACCTGGTCTACGACTCATCGTGGCCGCTCGATCCGACGCTGGTGCGCGAAGGCATCACGATCCTCGGCATTCCATTCGGTCAGCTCTGCGTGGAGCATTTCGTCGGCGATCGCGATCGCACACTGCTCCGCAACATCGTGTACGCCGGTGCGCTGGCGGCACTGCTGGGCATCGACATGGACGTGATCGCGCGGATGCTGACGGAGAAGTTCGCGAAGAAGCAGAAGCTGTTCGATGCGAACAAGACCGCCATCAAACTCGGCTTCGACTATGCGACGGCACATTGCGAGTGTCCGCTGCCGTTCCATCTCGAGCCGATGGATGCGACGCGCGACTTCGTGATCCTCGATGGCAACACGGCCGCGGCGCTGGGCGCGGTGTACGCCGGTGCGACGGTCGGCGCGTGGTATCCCATCACGCCATCGACATCTCTGATGGAAGCGTTCAAGGGATTCTGCGAGAAATTCCGCACCGATCCAGAAACGGGGCAGTCGCGCTACTGCATCGTGCAGGCGGAGGATGAGCTGGCCGCCGCCGGGATCGCGATCGGCGCGGGTTGGGCCGGCGCCCGTGCCTTCACGAACACGTCAGGGCCGGGCATCTCGCTGATGCAGGAGTTCATCGGTCTCGCGTATTACACCGAAATCCCTGCTGTCTTCTTCGATGTGCAGCGCACCGGCCCTGCCACCGGCATGCCGACGCGCACGCAGCAGGGTGACCTGATGACGCTCGCGTACGCCTCGCATGGCGACACGAAACACATCGTGCTCTTTCCGCGCGATCCGGAAGACTGCTTTCGCATGAGTGTGAGCGCGTTCGATCTGGCCGAGCGTTTTCAGACACCCGTGTTCGTGGCCAGTGATCTCGACATCGGCATGAACGACTGGATGTGTCGGCGACTGACGTGGGACGACAGCTATCGCCCCGATCGCGGCAAGGTGCTGGATGCGGAGGAGCTCGAGCAGGTGGCGAAGTTCTCGCGCTACGTGGACGTGGATGGCGACGGCATCGCGGCCCGCACGCTACCCGGTGTGCATCCGAACGGTGCGTATTTCGTGCGCGGGTCGGGGCATGACAAACATGGCGCGTACACCGAAGACTCCGATGCGTATCAGGAAGTCATGGATCGGCTGGCGCGAAAGTTCGCCGGCGCCGCGGACGTGGTGCCGGCGCCCGAGATTCAGCGGCAGGTGTGGGCGGATGTCGGCATCGTGTCACTCGGTGGTTGCGACGCGGCCGTGCGCGAAGCGCTCGATCAGTTGCGCGAGCGCGGGATCGCGGCGGACTACATGCGGATTCGCGCCTTTCCGTTCGGCGCCGCCGTGAAGGACTTTCTCGAACACTACGCGACAGTGTTTGTGGTGGAGCAGAATCGGGACGCGCAGCTGCGATCACTGCTCACGATCGAGACCGGTGTGCCGCGCGACAGCATGGTCTCCATTCTGGACTACGGCGGGATGCCACTGACAGCGCAGGTGGTGACACTGGCGGTCGCGAATCACCTGACCGGAGCGCACGCATGACGTCCATCGCGAAGCCACCGATCAGGCATCCGGGCCTCGTCAGGAATGAACTGGGTCTGTCTGTGCGCGACTACGAAGGCGCGATGTCGACTCTCTGCGCGGGCTGTGGACACGATTCGGTGACCGCGGCGCTGGTGCTGGCGGCGTGGGAGCTGGCGCTGCCACCGCATCGGGCGGCGAAGATGAGTGGCATCGGGTGCTCGTCGAAGACGACCGCGTATTTCATGAAGCAGTCGCACGGGTTCAACAGTGTGCACGGGCGTATGCCATCGGTGACCACCGGTGCCAACGCCGCCAATCGCGATCTCACCTACATCGGCGTGTCCGGTGACGGCGATTCACTCTCGATCGGACTCGGCCAGCTGTCGCACGCCATACGGCGGAACGTGCGCATGCTCTACGTCATCGACAACAACGGCGTCTACGGGCTCACCAAGGGGCAGTTCTCGGCCTCGGCGGATGTCGGCAGCACGTCGAAGAAGGGCGAGACGAATGTGCAGCCGCCGATCGATCCGGTGCTGCTGGCGCTGACACTCGGTGCGACGTTCGTGGCGCGCAGCTTTTCCGGCGACAAGGCGCAGCTGGTCCCGATTCTCAAGGCCGGGCTGCTGCACAATGGCATGGCATTGATCGACGTCATCTCCCCCTGCGTGACCTTCAACGATCACGAGGGTTCGACGAAGAGCTACAAATTCACGCGCGAACACGAGGTGGAGATTTCAGCGGCCGACTTTGTCCCGCTTCGGCGCGAGATCAAAGCGCCGGCGGCCGAAGCCGGTGTCACAACGGTCACCATGCACGATGGCAGCACGGTGCGATTCCGTCATACGCATGACGGCTACGATCCGACCAGCCGCGAATCCGCGTACGCCCATGTGCGCGCCTGTCAGCTGCGGCACGAAGTGGCGACGGGCCTCCTGTTCCTCGATGAGCGCGGCAGCGACATGCACGCCGTGGCGAATACGGTGACGACTCCGCTCGTCGATCTGCCGTATGAACAGCTCTGCCCGGGGAATACGGTGCTGCAACAACTGATGGAGCGATACCGGTAGCTCGCACCGCGCTCGCGCTTACGTTTGTGTGACTCGACAGCACTGCGCAATCGACCGATCCCGCTGAGGAATTCAGATGATACAACGTTCCCGAATTGTACGTGCAGGCATCGGTGCCGCATTGCTCTGTGTCGCGTCGTTGCCGATGGCTGCGCAGAGTGTGCAGTATCGTTCGCCGGCCGGCGTCGAGTATCGCGCGCAGAATGACACGGGTCCGATCGCGCGCGCGCAGGCGGCGCTTGCGGCCGATCCACGCAATCCGCTGAAGTTCATCGCGCTGGCCGTCGCGCAGTCCGGTGTGTGGCAGTTCCGCGAGGCGATCGCGACACTGACGAAAGGGCTCGAGGTCGCGCCGAACGACGTGATGCTGCTGCGCTGGCGCGGCCATCGCTACATCAGCGTGCGTGAATTCGCGAAGGCGCGCGCCGATCTGTCACGCGGGTTCGCACTCGACAGTACGAACTACGGGATTCTGTTCCACTATGGCGTGCTGCGTTTCATCGAGGCGGATTTCGCGGGCGCGGCCGAGATGTTCGCGCGCGCACAGCCGCGTGCTCCGGATGGTGGTGAACGTGCCGGCAGCACTGACTGGTTGTGGATGTCACTGTCGCGCGCTGGCAAGAAGGCCGAAGCGGATGCGATGCTTGCGCGTCATCCCGATTCACTGCCGGCGCCACCGAACTATGCGTACGTCACGCGCCTCAAGCTGTATCGCGGTGAACTGACACCGGCGACTCTCTTCGGTCCCGCCGACACCGCCGCCGTGCAGGTCGCCACGCTCAGCTACGGGCTGGGTGATTGGTTCATGGTGCACGGCGATACGGTGAAGGCGAAGGCAGCCTTCGAGCGCGCGGTCGCGACGGGCGGGTGGCCTGGGTTCGGGTTCAATGTGGCAGAGGCGGAACTCAGACGGATGAAGAAGAAGTAGCGAGTTGGCCGCGAGAAACTACTTCGCCATCAACTTGTCGATCATCGTCTGCGTGATGAGGCAGATGCCCTTGTCGCTCCGCCTGAACCGCTTCGCATCGAGCACCGGATCCTCACCCACCACCAGCCCCTGCGGAATCACCACGCCGCGGTCGATGACCACGTTGCTCAAGCGCGCCGAGCGACCGATGTCCACGTACGGCTGCACCACGGCGCCGTCGAGATAGGCGTAGGAGTGCGCCTTCACGCCGGTGAAGAGCAGCGACTTGTGCACCCGCGCGCCTGACACGATCACGCCGCCTGACACGAGCGAGTTGAGCGCGAGTCCGCGACGGCCATCCTCGTTGTGCACGAACTTGGCGGACGCCGTGAGTTCGCCGTACGTCCAGATCGGCCAGGTGTGTTCGTAGAGATCCAATGACGGGACGACGGTCGTGAGATCGATGTTCGCTTCCCAGTACGAATCGATCGTGCCGGCGTCGCGCCAGTACGCTTCCGTCTCGCTCGCGGCGCGCACACAGCTGGTGCTGAAGCGATGCGCCACCGCCTTGCCGTGTTCCACCACATACGGAATGATGTCCTTGCCGAAATCGCGGCTCGAATTCGGGTCGGCGGCGTCGCGACGCAGCAACTCGAACAGGAACTCCGTCTTGAAGACGTAGATGCCCATGCTCGCGAGCGCGAATTCTGGATTGCCCGGAATGCCCGGCGGATCGGCCGGCTTCTCGAGGAACGTGACGATGCGATCGGTCTCGTCGACATGCATCACACCGAAACCCGTCGCTTCCATGCGCGGGACTTCGAGACAACCGATCGTCACATCCGCATTCTGGTCCACGTGCTGCTGCAGCATCAGCTCGTAGTCCATCTTGTAGATGTGGTCCCCGGCCAGGATGACCATGTATTCCGGGCCGTACGCCTCGATGATGTCGATGTTCTGGAACACCGCGTCGGCGGTACCATCGTACCACTGCGTTTCCGACACACGCTGCGAGGCTGGCAGAATATCGAAGCTTTCGTTGCGTTCTGGGCGCAGGAAGTTCCAGCCGCGCTGCAGGTGGCGGATCAGGCTGTGCGCCTTGTACTGCGTGGCGACACCGATGCGACGAATGCCGGAGTTGAGCGCGTTCGACAAGGCGAAGTCGATGATGCGTGTCTTGCCGCCGAAATACACCGCCGGTTTGGCGCGTCGATCGGTCAGTTCGTAGAGTCGCGAGCCGCGACCACCGGCGAGCACGTAGGCCATGGCGGTACGTGCGATGGTGCCAGCGCGAGGGGCAGTCGTCATGACGGGATACTCGAATCGGGAAGGGCGCGAACCATGACCGGTGGGAACCGGGGGTGCGTGATATTGGCCGCCGGTCCAGCCCGGCGATAGGGTCGCGCCGTGACGGTTCTCGCCGGGCGGGTGGGCGCGCGTGGGCGCGTTACCCGACATGGTGCAGCCGATACATTGCCCCGCAGCGCGCCCGGTCTCCCGCGCCATTCCCCGGCCTTTTGCCACGACCGCGCATGAACGTTCTGTTTGTCGCCGCCGAAGTCGCACCGCTGATCAAGACCGGCGGCCTTGCCGACGTGGCCGGTGCCCTGCCTGGCGCCCTCCGCGCTGCGGGCCACGACGTCCGCGTCGTGATGCCCTATTACCGCCAGCTGCGCGAGCGCGGCGTGGCCGTCACCGGACCCATCGCCGCCACGTTCCTGCCGGTCGGCGATCGCGCCGAAGAGCTGCGCATGTGGCAGCTGGCCGACAGTGAGGTGCCGATCTATCTGCTCGACATTCCGGCGGCGTTCGAACGCGCCAGCATCTACGGCGATGGTGACGACGATCGCCGCTTCATCCTCTTCGCGCGGGGCGTGCTGGCGCTCATGCAACAGCTGCGCGAAACCACGGGCTGGCAGGCCGACGTGGTGCATGCACACGACTGGCACGCCGCACTCGTCGCGAACTACATCAAGACGTTCTACGCCTACACCTTCGGCCACATCGCGACGGTGTTCACGATTCACAACCTGCAGTACCAGGGACAGTTCAGTCCCGCCTCACTGAACAGCGCCGGCCTCGCCGAGCGCGGGTTGATCGAGAACGGGATGGGGCCCGGCACGGCGGGCACGTTCAACTTCATGGCACGCGGCATTTCCTACAGCGATGTCGTGACCACGGTCAGTCCGACGTACGCGCAGGAAATCATGACCGGCGAATACGGCGAGCGACTCGATGGGTTGCTGCGCAGTCGTCGCGAGCGCGTGGTCGGCATCCTCAATGGCATCGATACCGTGGGATTCAATCCAGGCACGGATCCGCATCTCAAGCAGACGTTCAACGTCGCTGACACGACCGGCAAGGTGGTGTGCAAACGCGCGCTGCAGGAAGAACTCGGACTGGTCGCGTCGAACACGAAGCCGCTGCTCGGCATTGTCTCCCGCCTCGCCGAACAGAAGGGTCTCGACCTGCTCGACGCGGCGATTCCGTGGCTGATGCTGCAGACCGATGCGCAGCTCGTGGTGCTTGGCGCCGGGCAGCCGCATCTGCAGGATGCGATGCAGCGACACATGGCAGCGCATCCGGGACGCATCGCCGTCTGGTTCGGATTCAATGCCGGCCTTGCACAGCGCATCTACGCAGGCTGCGATGCGTTCCTGATGCCGTCACGCTTCGAACCGTGCGGACTCGGCCAGATGATCGCACTGCGCTACGGCACGGTGCCGATCGTTCGCGCGACCGGTGGCCTCAACGACACCGTGCGCGAAGGCTGGGATGGCAACGGGTTCGTCTTCCACCAGTACGAGCCGCGCCACTTCATCGATGCGATCGATCGTGCGCTGAAGGCGTATCGCGACACGAAGAGCTGGGCGATTCTGCGCGATCGCGGCATGAGCGAGGACAACTCATGGGCGAACGCGGCGCAGCAGTACGTCGGGGTGTATGAGTGGGCGCTGCAGGTGCGAAACGTGTAGGCACCTGGCGCTGCGCGGCATTGGCGCGTCGCGCAGCGATGCGCGATGTCGAACGCGTCGTTACTCGACAGGCTCGAACGACTCCACCTTTTTCGCCGGCGTACCAGAGACGCGCGTATTGGCGGGCACATCCTTGTTCACGACGGCGCCCGGATTCACGACCGCGCCGGCGCCAATGGTCACGCCAGGCAGAATGACGCTGCGGGCGCCGATCCAGACCCCGTCTTCAATGATGACCGGACTGCAGATGATCTCGCCGGCGCGACGCTCGCGCGGACCGAGTTCGTGTGTGCTCGTGAGAATCATCACTTCCGGTCCGACGAGGACGCGATTCCCGATCGTGATGCGCGCCTCGAGGTCGAGCACGATCCCGGTGTCGAGCACCACATCGTCACCGATCTGCAGTTTGTCATAGAGGATGGCGCCGTGCGGAGCGTGCGATGGCGCGTCGCTGCCCGTGATCCGCGGCAGGCCGAGGACCGTGGTGCGTGCACCAAGTGTGAACCCGGCACGTCGCAACAGCTGCGCGAAGTACAACCCGCGTAAGGCGCCCGATGCGAAACGGGAGCGAACCTTCATCAGGATCAGCCGCGGATGAATCGCCGCAACCTCATCGCGCAGGATCTCGCGGAGTTTTGCCGGATTCATGACGGTGTACCGTGGCGCATTTTCTTGAAGCGGACGCCGGAGAGTTCGTGTTCGACGATCTCGATCCGCACCGGAATCTGATAGTTCACCAGACGTCCCTTGCAGAACGTACGCATGCGACGCTTGAAGTCCGGCAGTGGTTCCGGCGTGCGCAGGTTGAATCGCGCGGCGACGAACTGCCCCGTCAACGGGCTCGCTTCGCCGGCCACCGCGACATCGCGCACGTTCGGCATTTCCATCAGCACGGCTTCGACTTCGCTCGGATACACTTTCTGTCCGCCGACGTTGATGAGGTCCGTCACGCGGCCGAGAATGCGTACATACTCGCCATCCACTTCCACCGCATCCTGCGTGTTCAGCCAGCCCTCGGCGTCGAACAGGTCGGGTGCGTTCAGGTAGCCGAGCATCGCCGTGGGGCTCTTCACCCACAACACGTTGTCGACGACTTTGACCTGATAGCCATCACCGGTGAACTTGACCCACAGCGACGTCGAGTCGCGCGACTTCGAGCGCAGCACACCGAGCTCCGACATGCCGAACGTCTGCACCAGTCGGACGTGCGGAAACGCCGCCGAGAGCTGCTGCAGCGTGAGTGGTGACATCGGTTCGGTGCCATAGGCAATCACTCGCAGCGACGACATATCATGTTCGCGCCACGCACCTGAAATCAGCATCAGGTTGAGGAATGTCGGCGATGTCGGCAGCGTGTGCACGCGATGCGTGGCGATGGCGCGACAGACGGTGTCGGCGTCGCGCGATGCGGTGGTGACCAGCGTGCCGCCACTCGACATCGTGCCGAGCATCGTGTCGATGCCGCCGATGTGATCGAACAGCAGGAAGGTCATCGTCACCTTCTGCTCGCGCGGCGTTTCGAACTTGGCCAGCAGTCCGACAAAGTCGTGCAGGATCGCCTTGTGCGCACCGCTCGATCCCGACGAAAAAATGACGAGGCCGGGATGCCCGCGCCCGATCAGCGAGAGCGTCAGCGCGTTGCTGACGGATCGATCGTACGCCGTGATGGTGGTCTCATCGTTCTCGCCGAGCGAGATCAGCCACTGCGCTTCGGCAATGGTCGTGAACTTGTCGCGGTGTGGTGCCATCATCGGTGTGATCGGCACGCAGATCGCGCCGAGTTCGATCAGCGCGAGCAGCAGGGCGCAGGAGTTTGGCGAGAAGTTGGCTTCGATCGCCACCACCTGACCGGCCATCACGCCACGCTCGCGCAGGGCTGCACTCCAGTGATCCACGTGACGCAGCAGGGCCGCGTAGCCGAGCGTCTGGTCCTTCCAGATCAGGGCCGGTGCGTCTCCCCATGGTGCCAGCCGGTCACGCAGCCACACCGGTCCCGCTGCCATCAGCTGATGCCGCCGAGGTAGATGCACTGACCAGTGACGTTGTCACTTGCCGGACTGATGAAGAAATCGCAGACATTCGCGCAATCCTCGTAGGTGCCGAGGCGCTTGATGGCGAGGTTGTTCACCACAGCATCGACCTTCTCCTTCGGCACACCCTTGATCATGTCGGTCATGATCGGTGTGGCGCCGAACGAATTGCAGGTGATGCCCCACGGTCCGAGCTCGAAGGCGAGGATGCGCGTCAGCGTCACGACGGCACTCTTCGATGCGGCGTAGATGGCTTCGCCGGCGAGCGCGATCGGCGCCACGATCGTGGTGAAGTTCACGATCCGGCCGTACTTGCGCCGCATCATGACCTTCGCTGAATCGCGGCAGACGATCATCGTGCCGGTGACGTTCACCTCGAACATGCGATTCGCGGTGGCGGCCGGCGTCAGCAGCACGTGATTCATCGTCGCGATGGCGGCGTTGTTCATGACCACGTCGAGACGGCCGTGCCGCTTCGAAATGCTCGCGATCATTTTCCGCACCGCTTTCTCGTCGCAGACGTCGAGGTTGTGGTGTGTGTAGGACGTGTCCGTGATGTCCACATCACCGCGACTGCAGCCTTCGACGATGTAACCCTTGCTCAGGTAGTGTTCCGCGAGATGGTGCCCGATGCCCTTGCGGGTGCCGGTGATGAGAACGACTTGACGATCCGTCATGCCGCGCGTTGCTCGGGTTCGATCAGCGTCAGGATGTGATCCGTCAGCACGCCCACACTGCGGAACGGGCTGTTGCGCTCCGACATCGCGCGGTCGTTGGCCAGCGTCAGGGAGATGTCGTGCCCGGTTTCGAGCGACTGCTCGATCTCGACGATCAGCGAGACGACACCGAGCGAGTCGATGACCGCCTCCTTGCCGACAAGCACCACTGATTCGTCGAATGGCGCCGGCATCTCGTCGCCGTTCTGCGTCAGCAGCTCGCGCAGGCTGGAGAGAACGACGGTCAGCGCCGTATTGCGATCAAACCCACTCATGAATGCTCCTCATCAGCGCCATTTGGCGAGTGAAATTTTCTGGCTGCCCATGTACAGCGTCTGTTCCGGCACGTTTTCGGACACGACCACCGAGGCGCCGATCACCGAGCCGGCGCCGATCGTGACGCCGGGCAGAATCGTCGAGCGGGCGCCCAGCCAGGCGCCGTCTTCTACCACGATGGGTGCCGTGATCTTGCGCCCGGCACGACAGTGCGGATCGCTCGTGTCATGGCTGTGGGTCAGGAACATCACCTCGTGGCCGACCGACACCTGGTTGCCGATCCGGATCTCGTCTTCGAGGTCGAAATGGCAGCGCACGTTGAATCCCGACAGCTCGCCGATCGACAACAGCTCGCTCACGTCGCCCGAGCCGCTGACGGACGGCCAGCCCCAGAAGACGGAGCCACGCCCCATCCGGAAGCCAACGGCCCGCATGGCGTTGGATCGCAGGCGAAAGGCGGCAAACGGCGGCACCAGCGTGAATGCTGCGCGGACCGCTGTCGGAATCGGATTGAGGCGCGACAGTGCAGTCACGAGGGACAGGCCGGTCAGATGACGACAGGAGTATTCTTCATCCCGTCTGGCAGTGCCGTCCGTGGCAGTGCGTGCGGAACATCGAGAAGACTCGTAACCGGCGCTTCCGTTACACTCTCAGCTCCTTTTTGATCTTCCATTCCTGCTATCATGATCACACTGGGCATCGATATCGGGACATCGGGCGTCAAAGTCGCACTGGTCGAGCATCACCTGTCGGTTGGCGAACGTGTCATTGCCAGCGCCAGCGAGCCACTGACCGTCCAGCGGCCGCAGGCGGGCTGGAGCGAACAGGATCCTGAGACGTGGTGGCTCGCCACTTTGACGTGCGTTGACTCGCTTCGGATCACCCACGCGCCGCAGCTTGCTCAATGCGCGGCCATCGGGCTCTCGGGGCAGATGCATGGCGCCACGCTGCTCGATCGCGATGGTGCGGTACTGCGGCCATGCATACTCTGGAACGACGGGCGCAGCGCCCCGCAGTGCGCAGAGCTGGAGGCGGCCTGGCCGGCGTCACGGACGGTAACCGGCAACCTCGCGATGCCGGGCTTCACGGCGCCCAAGCTGCTCTGGGTCCGCGAACACGAGCGGTCACTGTTCGACCGCGTGGCGACGGTGCTCCTGCCCAAGGCGTACTTGCGTTGGCGTCTGTGTGGTGAGATGGTCGAGGAGATGTCGGACGCTTCGGGCACGCTCTGGCTCGACGTCGGCGCACGACGCTGGAGCGATGCGGGGCTGGCGGCGTGCGGGCTGCATGTCGGACAGATGCCCGGGCTGGTGGAAGGTTCGCAGCCCGCGGGGCAGCTGCACCGCGAACTGGCGCAGCGCTGGGGCATGGGTGCACAGGTGGTGATTGCCGGCGGTGCGGGTGACAACGCCGCTGGTGCCGTTGCACTCGGCGCCGTGCATGCCGGCGATGCGTTCGTGTCGCTCGGTACGTCCGGCGTGCTGTGGTGCACGACGGCGGGCTTCGCCCCGAACACCGATGGTGCCGTGCACGCGTTCTGCCATGCGGTGCCGGACGCGTGGCATCAGATGGGCGTGCTGCTGAACGCGGCCTCGTGCCTTGCGTGGTGGGCCGGTGTGACGGGGATGGGCGAAGCGGCGCTGCTCGACGAAGTGACCGCGGATGCGACGACGTCGGCGTACTTCGCGCCCTATCTCTCCGGCGAACGCACGCCGCACAATGACACGGCGGTGCGCGGCGGATTTGCCGGACTCGATGCGGCCCATACGCGAGCGGACATGACGCTCGCCGTGCTCGAGGGCGTGGCGTACGCGATGCGCGACGCGCAGCAGGCACTGGCCGCCGCCGGCACGCAGCTCACCGAGGCTGACCTGCTCGGCGGCGGTGCACGATCGCCGCTGTGGTGCCAGTTGATGGCCGACGTGCTCGACCTGTCGCTGCACACGGTGACACAGAGCGAGATTGGATGCGCCGTCGGGGCGGCCCGGCTGGCGGCGATGGCGGCGCTTGGTGGCGGGCGCGATAGGGTGGCGCAGATTGCCACCCGACCCGCGCGGCTGGCCACGTATGCACCGCGTCCGGACGCAGCCGCTCGTCACGCGGCCCGTCACACCCATTGGCAGGCGCTGTACCGTCAGGGCCACGAGTTCCAGCGTCACTCCGTCTGAGTCGTTTCGGCTCAGTCATTCCGACTGAGTCATCCGGTCTGCACCCGTTCACACGCCTTCATCGTCATGACTGCATCCAAGTCGTCCAGCGCCGGCCAGTGGTTCAGTCTCACTGAGCCGCTGAAATACGAAGGGCCGAAGTACACGCCCACGTCGCGCAAACCATTCGGCTATCGCTGGTACGATGCGAATCGCAAAGTGCTCGGCCGGCGCATGGAAGATCAGCTGCGGTTTGCGGTGTGCTGGTGGCACTCGCTGGTGTGGCCGGGCAGCGATCCGTTCGGCGGTGAAACGTTCCTGCGGCCATGGCACGCTGCCGGTGGTGATCCGATGAGCCAGGCGATGCAGAAAGTGGACATCGGCTTCGAGCTGTTCCGCCTGCTCGACGTGCCGTATTTCACGTTTCACGATCGCGATGTGGCGCCCGAGGGGGCGACGCTGCGCGAATCGAATGCGAATCTGCAGCGGGTCGGCGACCGTCTCGCACAGAAGATCGAGGAGAGCGGCGTGAAGCTGCTCTGGGGCACGGCAAATCTGTTTTCCAATCGCCGCTATATGGCGGGTGCGGCGACCAATCCCGATCCCGAAATTTTTGCGTACGCGGCCGCGCAGGTGAAGTCGGCGCTCGAGCTGACGCATGCGCTGAACGGCCAGAACTACGTGCTCTGGGGTGGTCGCGAAGGCTACGAGACGCTGCTCAACACGGACCTCAGGCGCGAGTGGGACCAGCTCGGCCGGTTCCTGCAGCTGGTGGTCGAACACAAGCACAAGATCGGCTTCAAGGGCGCGATCCTGATCGAACCCAAGCCGTGTGAGCCGACCAAACATCAGTACGATCACGATGTGGCGAGTGTGTTTGCGTTCCTGAAATCGCATGGTCTCGAGCGCGAGATCAAGGTCAACATCGAACAGAACCACGCGATCCTGGCCGGGCATACCTTCGAGCATGAAATCGCGCTCGCGAACGCACTCGGCGTGTTCGGTTCGATCGACATGAATCGCGGTGACGATCAGCTGGGCTGGGACACGGATCAGTTCCCGAATAATCTCTCGCAGATGGTGCTCGCGTTTCTCGAGATCATGCGCGGCGGCGGGTTCACGACTGGCGGTGTGAATTTCGACGCGAAACTGCGGCGCCAGTCGATCGATCCCGACGACCTGATCACGGCGCATGCCGGCGCGATGGACCTCTGTGCGCGTGCATTGCTGATCGTGGAGCGCATCATCGACGATGGCGCACTGACCGATCATGTCGAGGCGCGCTATGCCGGCTGGGAGAGCAAGGACGGCAAGGCGATTCTGAAGGGGAAGCGCAGTCTCGCCGAGCTGGCGGCGCACGTGGATCGCAAGAACGCCGAACCGCAACCCGTGTCGGGGCGTCAGGAATATCTGGAGAATCTGCTCAACAGCTACATCTGACACGGCGCCGCGATTCATCGCGCATCGTCCACCGCATTCACGACTTCATCCGGAGAAACTTTCGTGCCGACGAACATCAAGGGCCCTGGCGTATTCCTCGCGCAGTTCGCGGGTGATGCGGCGCCGTTCGATACCTGGGATGGCATCACGAAGTGGGCCGCGGGTCTGGGCTTCACGGGTGTGCAGCTGCCCGCGTGGGATGCGCGGTTCATCGACCTGAAGAAGGCCGCATCGTCGAAGACGTACTGCGATGAACTGAAAGGCGTCGCGCAGCAGAACGGCGTCGAAATCACGGAGCTTGGCACGCACCTGCAGGGGCAGCTGGTGGCGGTGCATCCGGTGTACAACGAGGCGTTCGATGCGTTTGCGCCCGACGCCGTGAAGGGCAACCCGAAGGCGCGACAGAAGTGGGCCGTGCAGCAGCTGTTGTGGGCCGCGAAGGCGTCGAAGAATCTCGGCCTGACATCGATGGCGAGTTTCTCCGGTGCACTGGTCTGGCCGTATCTGTATCCATGGCCGCAGCGTCCCGAGGGGTTGGTGGAAGCGGCATTCGACGAACTGGCGCGACGCTGGCATCCGATCTTCGATGCGTTCGATGCGGCGGGATGTGATGTCGCGTTCGAGCTGCATCCGGGCGAAGATCTGTTCGACGGCGTGACCTTCGAGATGCTGCTCGAGCGCGTGCACAATCATCCGCGCTGCTGCATCAACTACGATCCGTCGCACTTCCTGCTGCAGCAGCTCGACTATATCGAGTTCATCGACTTCTATCACGAGCGCATCAGCTCCTTCCATGTGAAGGACGCTGAGTTCCGGCCGAACGGAAAACAGGGGGTGTATTCCGGGTATCAGCCGTGGCTCAAGCGCGCGGGCCGTTTCCGTTCACTCGGTGACGGGCAGGTGGATTTCAAGGCGATTTTCGCGAAGCTCGCCGAATACAACTACAGCGGCTGGGCCGTGCTCGAGTGGGAGTGCTGCCTCAAACATCCGGAGCAGGGCGCATCGGAAGGCTCGACCTTCATCCGCGATCACATCATCCGCGTGACCGAGAAAGCGTTCGACGATTTCGCGGGCGCGAAGACGGATGCGAAGCAGATCAAGCGGATGCTGGGGTTGTAGCGCGGTTCTGCACGATCAAGTGAATGGGCGAGAGCTCACCGAGAACACCGAGTGGCGTCGCTGGCAGCGTTGGAAGCGTGGGCCGGATTGCAGTTGTTGTGGAACTGCAGTTCATAAAAGTTGCGACGTTTCGCGATCTGATGAACGTGGCTTGCGACGCACTCCGAGATCTCGGTGACCTCCGCTCCGATGCCGTTTCGAACAAACGATGTACTCATTTGAGGAATTACGCGTGGCGATAGAAGCGAAGGCGGGGGCGGAGGGTGTGACGACGCGGCGGATCCGGCTGGGGATGGTGGGTGGTGGAGAGGGGGCGTTCATCGGTGGGGTACATCGGTTCGCGCTCCGCATGGATGATCAGTTCGAACTTGTGGCGGGTGCGCTGGCATCGAGTGCCGACAAGGCGCAGCGCTCCGGGCGTGCGCTGGGGCTCGCTGATGATCGTATCTACTCGGATTTCATCGAGATGGCGCAGGCGGAAGCGGCGCGGCCGGATGGCATCGAGGCCGTCTCGATCGTGACGCCGAATCACATGCATGCGCCGGTTGCCGAAGCATTCCTGAACGTCGGCATCCACGTGATCTGCGACAAGCCACTTGCCACCACGTCGGCGGATGCGCGCAGGCTCCAGGCACTCGCAGCGGAGAAGCAGCTGGTGTTCGCGGTGACGTACAACTACAGCGGCTATCCGATGGTGCGGCAGGCGCGGCAGATGGTGCAGGAGGGACTGCTTGGCGAGATTCGCGTGGTGCAGGTGGAGTACAGTCAGGACTGGCTGACGGAACCGATCGAAGGTGGTGGTCAAAAGCAGGCGGACTGGCGCACCGATCCGTCACGCGCCGGCGCCGGCGGCTGCATCGGTGATATCGGGACGCATGCCTATCAGCTCGCACACTTCATCACCGGATTGGACGCGACGGAGCTGCTGGCGGAGTTGAGCACGTTCGTCGCAGGTCGCCGTCTCGATGACAACGCGCAGGTCATGCTGCGTTATGCGAATGGCGCGCGTGGCACACTGTGGGCCAGCCAGGTGGCGCCGGGCAACGAGAACAACCTGCGCATCCGCATCTACGGCGCATCGGGTGGGCTCGAGTGGAAGCAGGAATTCCCGAACCAGTTGCGCTGGTCACCATTCGGGCAGCCGACGCAGACGATCGCACGCGGCACGGGTGCCGCCGGAGCCGCTGCGACGCGTGTGACGCGCATCCCGTCGGGGCATCCGGAAGGGTATCTCGAAGCATTCGGCACACTGTACAGCGAGATCGCGCAGGCCATTCGTGCACGCCGCGCCGGCGCGGATGCTCTCGATCCTGCGGTGCAGTATCCGACAGTGGTGGATGGTGTGCACGGCGTGGTGTTCGTCGAGACCGTGGTGCAGAGTGCAGCGGCCGGTGGCACGTGGGTTCCGGTCCCGTGAGGCGCACGTCGTGAGGTGGGCGCCGATTGCACTCATCGTCTGCTCGACCGTGATCTACCAGCTCGGGCAGCGTGCGATTCCTGCCCAGTCGAATGCACTGGTCGCCACCGTGGCCGCGTATGTCGTGGCGATGTCGGGCGCGCTCGCGCTGATGCCATTTCTGGCGCGCGGCGTCACGGCTGATGCGTCGTGGCGATCGCTCAACTACGGCACGCTGCTCGTCGGACTCGGCGCGCTCGGCATCGAGATCGGCTTTCTGCTCGCGTATCGCGCGGGTTGGGCGATCAGCAACGTGTCGATGACGGCGAACGCGATGGTCGCGGTGGCGTTGCTGCTGATCGGTGCGATTGCATTCCGTGAACCGATCACTGTCGCGCGCGGTGCAGGCATCTTGCTCTGCCTCGCCGGGCTCTGGCTCGTGACGCGTCCAACGTCGGCCTGACCACACTGCTGGGCTCACGCAGGGCAGCGGAGGGGCAGAGGCGCGGGCATCTGTGTTCGTTCCGGGAAGAGCAACTTCCTGTCTCGCACAGAGCCACAGGGGCACAGAGCGCTCGCTCGCGATCGACCAAACGATTTTCACGCGGGGGACGCTGCGGACGCGGGGACGTGCAACAGCAAATGCTTTTGAAACAGCGTCTCGCGAGCGCAGTTTCAAAAGCATTCGTTTTTCCCCCGCGTCCCCCGCGAGCTCCGCGTGAAAACTGTTTCGCCAAATACTATCGAACCCTCTGTGGCTCTGTGCCTCTGTGCGAGACCAGCAGTTGCTCATCCCGGAACGAACGCGAACGCCCGAGCCTCTGCCCCTCCGTTGCTCTGTGTGAGCCCTGCAGTTCCTCATATGTTCTAGAAATGCAGCAGATCATCGACTTCATTCTCGAGCTCGACAAACTGAAAGGCGTCACCCGCAAGACGCGCCCGCTCGGCCTCGATCGCCAGGAAAACTCGGCCGAGCACAGCTGGCAGATTGCGCTGCTTGCGATGACGCTCGTGCAGTACGCGCCGGGGCCAGTGAACATCGATCATGTGGCCGCGATGCTGCTCGTGCATGACATCGGCGAGATCGATACCGGCGACACCATCGCCTATGCCATCGGCGGCTGGGAGGAAAGGAAAGCGGCCGAGCTGGCGGCCGTGCAGCGCATTTTCGGATTGCTGCCGGAGCCACATGCGTCGCGCTTTCTCGCGCTGTGGAAGGAGTTCGAAGCCGGCGAGACGGCCGAGTCGAAGTTTGCCAACGCTGCCGATCGTGCGATGCCCGTGCTCCTCAATCTCGCCAACAACGGCCAGAGCTGGCGCGAGAATGGCATCACGCATGCGCGGGTGGTGGCCCGGGTGCAGGCGCAGATCGAGACTGGGTGTCCTTCGCTCTGGGCACACATCGAACGTCGTCTGGCCGAGGCGCAGGCGCGCGGCTGGTTCGGCAGTGCCGACGCCAACGCAGCAGCAGTGCCGTAGGCGCTCGATCTTTTGCTCGCCAAACTGCTTAGCTCACGCAGGGCAGCGGAGGGGCAGAGACTCGGGAATTTTTCCTCGTTCCGGGAAGGGCGACTGCGTGTCTCGCACAGGGGCACAGGGGCACAGAGAGTTCTACCGCGATCGGACTAGAGAATTTTCACGCGGGGCCCGCTAAGGACGCGAGGAAGGGCAAAAGAAAATGCTTTTGAAACAGCGTCTCGCGAGCGCAGTTTCAAAAGCATTTGTTTTTCCCCCGCGTCCCCCGCGAGCCCCTCGTGAAAACTGTTTCGCCGCGGGGTGTAGAACCCTCTGTGGCCCTGTGCCTCTGTGCGAGACACGCAGTTGCAGTTGCCAAAACGAAGATGAACGCCCGAAACTCTGCCCCTCCGCTGCTCTGTGTGAGCCATGCAGTTCGTGGGGCTGGACGCGGCGAGTCAGCCTACAACGACTTCGCTGATCTGCACCTGCGGTGGCTGGTCAGTGTAGTTCGGAATGTCGCCGAGGATTTCGGCCATGTGTGGGCCGAACCCCGCCATGAACGCCTCGACCGAGTCGCTGAAGATGCTGCACATGCCGATGTACGGTGCCGGCGTGCCGGGCGGAAAGCCGCCCACGCCCTTGTCGATCGTGTACGAGAGGCAGTGATCCCCCATCCGCGCCTTCAGCAGCGGCATGTGGGTATCCCGGTAGTAGTCGTGATCGAATCGGGCGCTCGGCACATTCGCGTACATCACGGTGACCTTGACCATGCTCGAATCCTCGGCGGTGGGGAGTGACAGCGGCTAATCTATGGGCCGGTACCTGCGACCTGCGCCACCCGCTCACCCACAATCCGGCCCCCGTCATGCGCGCGATCCGTCTGCTCGTTGCTGCCATGTCTCTCGCCGCCGTGCAGGCGTGCAAGTCCGACGCTCCCCCTCCGCCGGCAGGGCCGCCGCGCGTGCTGGTCTTCTCGAAGACGGCTGGCTATCGACACGAATCCATCGACTTGGGCAAGAAGGTGCTGATGGCACTGGGCGCGGCCAACGGCTTCGTCGTCGATACGACTGAAGATGCCGCGCAGATCTCCGAAGCATCGCTGAAAAAATACGATGCCGTGATTTTCCTGAGTCCGACCGGCAACATTCTCGATCGAGCATCCGAACTCGATCTGCAGCGCTACATCGAAGCGGGTGGCGGCTACGTCGGAATTCACGCGGCAACCGATGCCGAGTACGACTGGCGCTGGTACGGCCGACTGGTGGGCGGATACTTCACCAGTCACCCCGAGCAGCAGGAGGCAACGCTGCGTGTCGTCGACAACACACACGGATCGACGAAACACCTGCCCGCCGAATGGAAGCGCAAGGATGAGTGGTACAACTTCAAGTCGCTGGCGCCCGATCTGCACGTCTTGCTGACGATCGACGAATCGAGCTACAAGGGCGGCACCAATGGCGCGACCCATCCGATGGCGTGGTATCACGACTTCGATGGTGGACGCGCGTGGTACACGGAACTCGGCCACACCATTGAATCGTACAGCGACTCGCTGTTCCTGAAGCACGTGCTGGGCGGCATCACGTACGCGATCGGTGGCCACAAAGGCCTCGACTATCGCAAGGTGACCACCGCGCAGATTCCGGCGGAATCGCTGTGGACGAAGACCGATCTGACGATGGGCACCCTGGCCGAGCCGACCGAGATGGCCGTGCTGCCGACGAAGGATGTGCTGATCGCACAACGTGGCGGCGAGATCGTGTTGTACAAGGACGCCGATCGTTCGGTGAAGCCGGCCGGCAAGCTGGCCGTCTACTCCAAGAGCAAGAACGGATCGAACGTCGAGGAAGGATTGCTCGGCCTGGCCATCGATCCCGATTTCGCGTCGAACAAGTACGTGTATGTGTTCTACAGTCCGGCCGACACCACCGTGAATCGACTCTCGCGTTTTGTGATGGAAGGCGATTCGCTGAAGATGAGCAGCGAAAAGATCGTGCTGCAGTTCTACTCGCAGCGCGAGATCTGTTGCCACACCGGCGGATCGCTGGCGTTCGGGCCTGGCGGCAACCTGTTCATCTCTGCGGGCGACAACTCGACGCCATTTGACGAGAAGGACGTGAAATTCGCAAGCCACGGTTTTTCACCGACGGACGATCGCCCGGGCCACGAGCCATATGATGCGCGGCGCACGGCAGCGAATACCAATGATCTGCGCGGCAAGATCCTGCGCATCCACATCAAGCCTGACGGCACGTACGACATTCCCGCCGGCAACCTGTTTGCGCCGGGCACACCGCAGACGCGTCCGGAAATTTTCGTGATGGGCAATCGCAATCCGTATCGCATTGCCGTCGACCAGAAGACCGGATTTCTGTACTGGGGTGAAGTGGGGCCCGATGCCGCCGATGACACACTCGCAACGCGCGGACCGCGCGGCTACGACGAGATCAATCAGGCGCGCGCTGCCGGCAACTTCGGCTGGCCGCTGTTCGTCGGTGACAACTATGCGTATCACCAGTGGAACTACGCGACCGGTGTCAGTGGTCCACTGTACGATGCCGCGAAGCCGCGCAACGAGTCGCGCAACACGACCGGCCTGGTCGATCTTCCGCCGGCGCAGCCCGCGTTCATCTGGTATCCGTACGGTGATTCGCACGACTTTCCGCAGGTCGGCAAGGGTGGCCGCACCGCGATGGCCGGGCCGGTGTTTCACGCCGAGCGATTCGCGAAGGTGAAAGACACTGCGCTGCCGGCATACTACGACGGTAAGCTGTTCATCTACGACTGGATCCGTCACTGGATCATGGCCGTCACGCTGCGTCCCAACGGCGACTACGACGCAATGGAACCGGTGATGCCGAAAGCGAACTTCTCGGCGCCGATCGACATGGAGCTGGGTCCCGACGGACGGCTCTACGTGCTGCAGTACGGGAAGGCGTGGTTCGCGAAGAATCCCGACGCGGGGCTGTCGCGGATGGATTTTCGTGGCGCCCGGTGATTGGCGCGTGCACCGTCGTCAGACGCGCTGACCGAGAGGCTTCGCGCGTGCAATGAAGCTTCTCGTCTTCGGTGCGTCGGGCGGTTGTGGGCAATGGGTGGTGAAGCTCGCGGCGCAGCGCGGATGGTCCGTCACTGCGTTCGTGCGAGAGCAGACAACGTACGTGGCACCGGCGGCCGTGCGCGTCGTGCGCGGCGATGTGCTGAACGCCGCACACATCGCGTCGGTCGTGCCGGACCATGACGCGATGCTCTCCTGCCTCGGTGCGCAACGCGTCACCCCGTCGAATCCGTGGTCGGCACTGCGATCGCCGGCGGATTTCTGTGCTGACAGCGCTTCGTGCATCATCAACGCGGCAGTTGCGGCCGGCCTCCCCCGTATCGGCGCCATCTCGGCGGCAGGCGTGGGCGACAGCGCCACCGCATTGCCGCTGGTGATGCGTGGATTGATCGCGCGCTCGACGATCGGTGTGATGTATCGTGCTCTCGAACGCATGGAGTCGCGGTACGCGGCGTCCGGTCTCGACTGGTTCGCGGTGCGGCCCGTGACACTGATCAACGCCGCGCCGTCAACGAGGACGCGCGTGTTGGGACGGTTCGGCAGCTTCTCCGTGATCGGACGCGCCGACGTGGCGCAGTGGATGCTCGACACGATTGCGCGGCCAATATTGGACACGAGACGACGGCCGATGATCGGCTGGTGGTAGCCCGCGCGCACATCGCATTCATGATGAACTACAATAAGGCGCTGCCAGCTTCGAAAACTCCCGGCGTGACAACGCGTCAGACACCGATAGGCGAGGCACGCTTCAGTCGTGGACAATGATCCCGCTTCATCGCGGAATTGCTGGTGTTCAACTGCATGACGCAAGGGCGCGCAGCGCCCTTGCGTCATGCAGTTCCCTTGGCAGTTCCCTTGGCAGTTCCCCTGGCAGTTGCGTCAAGCAGTTCGTTGCGCCGTTGCGTTGACGCCGTTCAAACGGTGCTACGGCACCAGCGTCGCCGGCTTCTTGACGACGGTGACGCTGATGGTCGAGGGGTACTGGGCGGAGTGGTGCACGACGTTGTGCGCGACGACCGGCTTCGATTCGTCGTAGTTGTTGCCACCGGTGTTCAGGTTGCGATCGAACCGCGGGAAGTTGCTGCTCGAGACTTCGACGCGCAGCTTGTGGCCCGGTGCGAACCAGTTGCTGGTGTTGAGCGGCTGCAGCGTGACCTTGTACACCTTGCCGTTCTCCATCATCACCGGCGGCTTGTCGTACCCGTCGCGGTAGCGCATGCGCTGGATCGACTCGTCGAGATTGTAGGCCGTGCCGTCCGGCGCCACGTCGATCACCTTCACCGTGAAGTCGGTGTCCTTCGCATCCGACGACACATACAGCGTTGGAATGATCGGACCGCTCAACTCCATACCCTCGGCGCCGAATGCATCGCTGGTGTAGACCAGCACATCGGGACGCTCCTCCACCTTGCGCTGATCCATCGACCCGGCGCCGACTGCGTTGCCCTGGCAGCAGACGTTGCCGCCGTGAGAGCCGACAGGGTTCAGCGGATCGTACGCGAACTTGTCCGGCGTGTCGCTGCGTGACGCGGTGAGCGCGAGACGACCATCACCGTTCAGCGTATTCGCATTGCCGCCGCTTCCGAGGTGGAACGTCATCGGCGACGCGTCCTTCACCGGCCAGACGTCGGAGGTCCGCCACTCGTTCTTGCCCATCACGTAGTAGTGCACCTTCGGGATCGTATCCATGCCGTGCGCGCCATTGCCCTTCAGGAACTGATCGAAGAACGTGTAGATGATGTCCTGGTAGCCGAGGCGTGCGTCGCCCATGTCACGCTCACCGACCACGGTGTGTTCGGTGGCGCGGGTGTACGAGCAGTGCGCGACCGGCGCAATGATCATCCACTGGTTGCCGGCACCGGTGCCCTTTGCCGTCTTCATCACATGGTTGTACATCGCCACATTCGGGCCGACCGACACGTCGTACCACGACATGAACCAGAGACCGGGAATGTTGATCGGCATGTTCTCGTGCCACAGCCCACCTTTGTACCACGCCGGATCGTTCGGCGCGCGCTTGATCATCGCGCCACCGGTCGGCACCGGCATCGAATCGGCGAAGATGCCGTGCGGGCCATCGACGGCCGTCATGATGTTCATCTCGGGCAGCGTCCAGAAGGCCTTCGCCCAGTCCACTGGCGGCGCGTGCTGCGCGAGATCGAACGACTTCGACACGCGGATCAGCTCTGCCTGCGATGTGCTGGCGGGGAACATCGGGCGCACCTGGTTCTGCTCGCCCATCAGCCAGTCGATGAACAGCATCTGCACGGCACCGCCGCGATACCAGTTGCCCATCTCGTAGTACGGCCCGACCTTGCCGACGCCGGCGCCGAATCCCTGCACGTTCATCGCCGCGAAACCGGAATTGCCGAGCGATGCGACGGCCGGTTGCCACTCCGCGGTCGACGAGCAGCCGGTCGTGCCGATCTTGCCGCTGGACCAGCGCTGGCCTTTGAGGTAGTTCAGTTCATCGTCGCCGTCAGAAAGCGGTGCACCGAGGATGTCATAGTTTCCTTCGGCGAAGAAATGCCCGCGTTCCTGCATGTCGACGTACGCGTACCCGCGCTTGATCGCGTAGAGCGCGGCCGACATGTCGCGCGGAACGCCGTTCTGCACGTCCCAGTAGTTGAAGTTGTACGGCGTACGCACCCAGATCGCCGGATACTTCTGTGTCGAGTCCTTCGGCACGTAGATGTCGGCCGGAATGCGGATGCCATCGCGCATCGTGATCATCACCTTGCGATTGACGACGGCGAGCGACTGCAGCTCGTTCTCGGTCGCCCAGCGTTTCGCCTTGATGCTGTCGGGGAGCGGACCACCGCCCTGTGCGAAGGTCGGGACGCTGCCGAAGAGCAGCGCAGCAGCGAGCACGAGTCTGTACGACGAACGGAACGTCATGGCGGGCTCAGCGTGGTTGTTGGAAGTCGGGCACGACCGTACCCGATGCCGTAACGTGGCCGACGTCGGCAGTGCTGGCCAGCCCGGGCCGTGAGCTGAATCCGCGGGGCTTTTCGCGTACTCAGACAGAGAACGTGATCTCAATCAGTCTGTCTGGAGCAACAACGATGGCGCAGGAGTTCCTCGACGACCCACGACATCCCGGCGATCGTGTCTGGCGCCACTCGTCATGGGGCGCGATCGGCTCGGGAACGGCCATGGTGGCCTGCGCAGGGCTGGGCGCTGCGATGACCTTCCTGCTCGGCACTTTCTTCTTCAACGGCGCGCTTACCGCCGTCGTCTTCCTCGCCTGGCTCGTCCGCGTCGCCGTGTTCGCCGGTTGAGCTTTCGAGCGGCTCGATGCTGAAACTGCTTTCACGCCAAGACGCAAAGGCGCCAGGCGCTCCGTGAAATCTTGATCATCGTCGCGCGGATTTCTGCAGGAACGCTTTTGTGCAACAGCAGTGGCAGTTGTAGTTCCACAAAATATCCGATACGCTTGTGAGCGAAAACAGTTCGGCGCCTGAATGGCGTGCAGTTTGTTGGCGTCTTTGCGTCAAAGCAGTTTGTCGTTACGCCGTTGCGCCGTTGCGCCGTTGCGTTGAGGCGTTGCCGTTTTGCGGCCGTCGCAGTCTTGCGTTGATGCAGTTGCTCTTCGCAGTTGCGGTAGCAGTGACTAGTGCGCCTCCGCCGATGGCGCCGCACCACGTGCCGGACGCCGAAGCAGCAGGATCGACGGCGACACCAGCACAAACACGATCAGCACGAACATCCACGCATCGTTGAAGCTGAGCAACGTCGCCTGTTGCTGCACCTGCCCGCTCACCACTGACAGCGCGGCCCGATGAGCCGCCTCGGCGTCCATGCCGCGCGAGATGAATCCGCCTGTCAGCATGCGCATCCGCTCGTCCGTGAGCAGCGATCCCGGTGTCACCGATGCAATCAGGTCGATGCGATGGAACTGCGTGCGTTTGGCCACCTGATTGGCGAGTACCGCGATGCCGAACGCACCACCCAGCTGACGCGAGAGGTTGATCAATCCCGACGCCTGCTGCGCTTCCGATGGTTTGATGCTCGAGTATGCGACCGCGTTGATCGGTACGAACAACAAGCCGAGGCCGAGACCACGCACCAGCAGTGCGGTGCGCACATCACTCTCGCCGGCGGCGGTGGTGAGGTGACCCATCATCCACATCGAGATCGCGAACAGGATCACGCCGCACGCGATCATCACACGTGGATCACCCTTCGGATTCCTGCCGTTGAGCAACGCACCGCAGAGCAACGCCGACACACCGGTGGCGACTCCGCCGGGCAGCATCGCCAGTCCGGTCTCGGTTGGCGTGAAGTGCAGAATGCCTTGTGCGAACAGCGGAAACAGGAACACGCCACCGTACAATCCGAAGCCGAGCGCCACGAACAGGAACAGCGACGCCGATAGGGCCCGATTCTGCAGCACCCGAAAATTCACCACCGGATGTTCGTTGCGCGGATTGAGCTCCCACCAGAGCATCGTGCACAGCGACACGCCCGCGAGCACGGCCAGCCGTAGAATGCGCCCATCCTCGAACCAGTCCTTGGCGTTGCCTTCCTCCAGAACGTACTGCAGGCTGCCGATGCCGACCGTCAGCAGGCCGATGCCCAACCAGTCCACGTCAGCCTTGCTCTTCTGCTGGTCCGGCGGATCGCGCAGGAACGAACTGACCAGAAACATCGACACGACGCCGATCGGCAGGTTGATGAAGAAGCACCAGTTCCAGGTGTAGTTGTCGGTGATCCATCCGCCGAGCGTCGGCCCGAGCGTTGGCGCAACGATCACGCCGAGCAGGAACACTGCCTGCACCAGCCCCTGTTCCTCGACGGGAAAGATCTGGCGCAAGGTGGCTTGTGCCGTGGACAACAGCGCGGCGCCGCCCGCGCCCTGAATCACGCGCCAGAATACCAGTGTGAGCAGCGAGTGTGATGTGCCGCAGTAGAACGACGCGATGATGAAGATCAGGATCGACGCAGTCAGATAGCGCCGACGTCCGAAGCGTGCGGCGAAGAACGCCGTCATCGGCAGCACGATCACGTTGGCGAGGATGTAGCCCGTGCTCACCCAGCCGATCTCTTCCTGCGTCGCGCCGAGATTGCCGGCCATCTGCGGCAGCGCGACGTTGACGATGGTGGTGTCGAGCACCTCCATGATCGCGGCCGTGATCAGGCCAAGCAGAATCAGCCAGCGATACTTCCGCACGAACGCGGCCGCCGAGGTGGCGCGCGTCTCAGGGGTATCACCAGTCGTCGGGATTGCGCCGGGACGGAGCGCGGTGGACGGCGAGGTCATTCAGCATGGAGGTCAATGAACCGGTGCGCGCTGACCGCGACCTGGGAACGTGCGCTCGACAATCACACCGTCGCGCACCACCAGCACACCATTGACCAGAACATAGCGAAATCCGGTCGACGACAGCGCGGGCTGCTGATATGTCGAGCGGTCCCGCACCGTCGTCAAATCGAACACTGAAATATCCGCGTCCGCACCGACCTTGAGTCGCCCCTTGTTGCGGAACACCGGTGCCAGTTGCTCCATACGCCGCGCCGGCATCAGCGTCATCTTCGCCAACGCGTCGGGCAACGACAGTTGATGTGTCTCTCTCACGTAGTAGCCGAGGACGCGTGCGAACGTGCCGGCCGCTCTTGGATGCCCGACGCCTTTCATGATGCGTCCGTCACTTGCGATCGCCGTCAACGGACTGGTGATCGCCATCGCTTCCATTTCTGGTGTGTTCACGAACAGGATTACCACTTCTCCCGGCTTGCGATTGGCGAGAAAGGTGGCACGTGTCAGTCGCTCACCGGTGCGCGCGAGCATCAGTGTGCTGAACAGACTGTCCGGACCATTCGCGTAGCGATCGAGCAGCGGCGACGCGATTTCCGTCATGCCCGCGATGTAGGGGTACGCTTCGGCCGTCACATCGAGACCGTGCGAACGCGCGTCAGCAATCAGCGCCAGTGTGCGTGGTGTCGCCGCAAGGCTGGATGAATTGAGATGTACGATGTGCACCGGCGCACCGGTGATCGCGCTCGCCGCAATCACTTCCATGAACGACTCGACCGAACTGCCGGGGTCCGTCTCACCCCATGAGCGTGTGTGCACGAACACCGGCGCGTGCCGACGCGCGGCACTGCGAAACGCCTCGAGCACTTCGTATTTCGTGGCGGCAATTGTGTACTGCAAGCCCATTCCGACGCCGAGTCCGCCGGCATCGAGTCCCGCGTCGATCAGTCGTCGCATGGCCGCAATCTGCTCCATGCTGGCGACGTTGTGGCCGGCCGAGTCGAGCGGCAGCAGCGTGCCGGCGGCAACGCCTCCATCGTGCATCACGGTCATGCGCGCCTTGATGTGACTGGCGGATGCACCGTAGTTGATCAACGCCTTGCCCTCGCGAGTGGCATAGAACGCCGGGACGTCGGCCGTACCCGCTTCGAGTTCGAGCGCAGTCGTCACGCCATCGAGTGCAAAGACGCGATAGTTCTCGTCGTCCTGCCCGTGTGCGTGCAAGTCGATGAATCCGGCAGAGACCACCAGCCCGTGCGCATCGATCACCGTCCGGCCCTGCAGCGGCGTCGCGCTGATCGCCGCCACCTTCCCACCACGTATGCCCACGTCGCGCAGTGCATCCAGATGCGACGCCGCGTCGATCACGCGTCCACCGCGGATCACGATGTCGAATGCGGGTCGTTGCGCGTGCGCGACGGCGGCCGTCAGCAGGAGCGCCACAACACCCACGGTCCAGGATCGACGCATGCAGCAACTCCGACGATTGAGGTCCACGGCAGGGATTTCGTGCCGGAACATCAGCGCAAAACGTACAATCCACAACGTGCCGGCCTGCGCTGCCACCTCAGGGCGTAAAAGAGCGGGGCGACATCACCGTCGATGTCGCCCCGCTTTCCATCTGCAGCACTCACGGCGTCGGCAGTACGGCCGGTATGTCGCCACTGGCGCCGCGTGGCTTCTCGGCGGATACCGGCCCCGTGACCTGCGAGCGGAGCAGGCGTGCCTGCTCCTCGCTGTCGAGGCCTGTCACGACCTCCTTCAGCATGCCGTCGTGAATGTCGTAGACGAGGCCATGCAGAATCGGACGCTTGCCCTTCGCCCACGCGCGCTGCACCACCGGCGTGCGCGACAGCTGGAACACCTGCTCGACGACGTTCAATTCGACCAGACGATGGATGCGTGCCTCGTCGTCTGGTATCGCCAGCAGTTCTTCGGCGTTCCAGCGGTACACATCACGTACCACATGCAGCCAGTGATCGACGACACCGTGCCCCTGCGGGAGTGTGGCGGCCTTCACACCGCCGCAGCCATAGTGTCCGCAGACGAGCACATGTTTCACGTCGAGAAACTCGACCGCGTACTCGAGTGCTGCGAGCATGCTGAGGTCGTTCGGATGCGCCTGATTCGCGATGTTGCGGTGCGTGAAGATCTCGCCCGGCTTTGCGCCCGTCAGCAACTCGGCCGGCACACGGGAATCGCAGCAGCCGATGAAGAAGAAATGCGGCTCCTGGCCGGCGGCGCGCCGTTCGAAATACGTCGGATCGGACTCGCGGACACTCTTTGCCCACGCGCGGTTGTTGGCGAACAGTCGCTGATAGTTCTGCATGATCAGTGGGAATGCGTAGGTGTCGTGGGCGCCGATGGCACGTTCACCAGTCGGTAGTCGATACCGCGGAGCTTCGCGGTTTCCGTGAATTCATGCAACTGTTCCAGCACATCGTAGTCGAACCGTGTCGTGTGAGCGCCGTCGATCTCGATGCGACTGCCGTCCGGAAGGTCACTCAGCGTTCGCTCGATGTTCGCCTTGCTGAGGAAGGTCGCCTGATCGGGTAGCTGATATCGTGTCAGCACGGCGCCCTTCGGGCTCACGACGCGCAACGCCGGCTGTCGAAGGTACTGCGCGAGAATGAAGAACGCCGCGATCGCGAGTCCGACGCCAATGCCGATCAGCAGGTCCGTCATCACGATCGCGATCACGGTGACCACGAACGGCGTGAATTGCGACCAGCCAAGTGACCATGACGTGCGGAAGAGCGCCGGTGAGGCCAGCTTGAACCCGGTGTAGAGCAACATCGCCGCCAGTGCGGACAGCGGGATCATGTTCAGCAACGACGGAATCGCGAGCACGAAGACCAGCAGCAGCGTGCCATGTACGATCGCCGACCACCGGGTCCGCGCTCCGGCGTCGATGTTCGCCGCACTGCGCACGACGACGCCCGTGATCGGCAGCCCGCCGATCAATCCTGAGAGCGTGTTACCGACACCCTGCGCGAACAATTCCCGATTCGTGTCGGACTCGCGCTTGAACGGGTCCATCTTGTCGGTGGCTTCGAGGCTCAGCAGCGTCTCGAGACTCGCGACAATCGCCAGTGTCAGGCCCAGTCGCCACGTCGCCACCGACGCGATCGCGCTCCACTCGGGGAACTTGAAGTATGTGAGCCAGTCCGACGGCCGTTCTGCGACCGGCAGGCTGACGAGATGTGTGCTTCGGATCGCCAGTTCCGGCCAGTAACGTGTGAAGAGGATGTTCACACTGATGCCGAGGAGTACGACGACCAGCGGTGCGGGCACGACCTTGAGTCGCTTGAAGGCCGGCCGACTCCACAGGATCAGCACCGTCAGTGACAACGTCGCAATCAGGACCGCACCGATCTGCATCTGCTGCAATTGATGCCCGAGCGCTGAGAACGTGTTCTGCGCATTCGTCTGCAGAAACGTCTCGTCCCCTTCGAAGTCGGCATCGAACCCGACCGCATGCGGAATCTGCTTGAGGATCAGGATGATGCCGATGGCCGCCAGCATGCCCTTGATCACCGCACTCGGGATGTAGTAGCCGATCACACCGGCACGCATCGCGCTGAATGCGATCTGCAGCAATCCGCCGATGACGACGGCGACGAGAAATTGCTCGAATGAGCCAAGCGATGCGATGCCGGAAAAGACAATCGCGGTCAGGCCGGCCGCTGGTCCGCTGACCATCAGTTGTGAATTCGACAGCACGCCGACCACAATGCCGCCGATGACGCCGGACACGATGCCGGCGGCAAGTGGTGCACCGGACGCGAGTGCAATACCGAGACAGAGTGGCAGTGCGACGAGCACCACCACCAGTGATGCCGGCAGGTCAGAGCGCCAGCTGTCGCGGAGCGATGGTGTATCGGATAGTGCGTTCGTCACGGCGGCCGATTGAATTGAAATGGTCGTCACTGATCGTTACAGACAACGGACAATTCGTCTGCCGAGCAATGGACACACTCTGGTGCGACACTCAAACACCACGAAAGCAGTGAAGTGTCATGCTAACGGGTGATGCAATGGCATCGTTGACCACCACGCGCAGCGTCGAATACGCGCCGAGTGTCACGCGCTCGAGTTTGCGATAGCCGATCGTTGTGCCGCGGGACAGCTCGCGCCACGACGCTCCATCGAATGCATCCACACGGTAACTCGCGACGCGCTGTCCGCGTGTGATGTCCTCACGCAGGTCGAGCAGGCCGATTTCCGCAGCGTGGCGCAACGTGATCAGCAGTTCCGCGCTGTGCGCGCCAGTGGTGCGAAGCCGATGTGTTGCGCCGGCCGTCAGGTCGTGCGCGAACGTCGCGTCGAGTTGTGCACGCATCGCCTGCAGACTGGCGACGTCATTGGCGTGGAGGAGTCCATTACGCGTTGGCGGAACGTTGAGCAGCAGTTTGGAATTGCGGCCGACGGAGGTGAAGTAGAGTTGTGCCAGATCATCTGCCTGGCGGACGCGTGTGTCTTCGGCCGGGTGATTGAACCAGCCTGGCCGGATCGACACGTCGGTTTCCCCGGGGCGCCACACGGTTCCATCGCGATCGCCGTCCTGCAGCGAGCGCATGACATTGTCGCCACTCATGCCGGGCACCGTCACGATGTCGGTGCGCACTGTCGACCAGTTGGTGGTGCTGGCCGCGCCGCGCTCATTGCCGATCCAGCGCACATCGGGACCGGCGTCGGAGAACATGACGGCCGTGGGCTGCAGCCGTCGGACGGTGTTCCATGTCCGTGGCCAATCGTACGTCTGCCGCTTGCCGTTCGGTCCTTCACCATTCGCACCATCGAACCAGACTTCGTGAATCGTGCCGTACTGCGTCAACAATTCGGTGAGTTGCGCGATGTAGAAGTCGTTGTAGCGCGGCGAGTCACCGTACATACTGGCGTTGCGGTCCCACGGCGAGAGATAGAGTCCCGGCTTGAGTCCTTCGGCGCGACAGGCGTCGACGAATTCGCGCACGACGTCACCGTGGCCGTCGCGCCACGGACTCGATGCCACACTGTGTGTTGTGGTGCGCGTCGGCCAGAGACAGAACCCGTCGTGATGTTTGGCGGTGAGGATCATCGCCTTGAACCCGGCTGCCCGCGCCGTGCGCGCCCACTGCCGGGCGTCGAGCGCGATGGGATTGAAGATGCGCGGATCCTCCGTGCCATCTCCCCACTCGCGATCGGTGAAGGTGTTGACGCCGAAGTGCACGAACATCGCCAGCTCATCGCGCTGCCACGCCAGTTGCGCCGGCGTCGGCCGCGGCAGCACCACCGCCTCGCTTTGAGTCCGGACTTCGCCCATGCGCATTCCACGCACACCAACCATCGCCGCGCCGGCAAGGGCGGTGCGTAGAAACTGTCGTCGATCAGTGGTCATGACTCGCGGCCTTGGCGTTCGAGGATTTTTCATCGATTCAAACTGCTTCACGCAACGGCGCAACGGCGCAACGGGAAACGTCTTCAACGCACAGGCGCGAAGTGGAACGGCCATGACGCAAAGACGCAAAGAAACAACACGGCGTTCAGTCGCGCTGCCAGCTTCGCTCGCACGCGTGCCGAAGTATTGCTTTGGAACTGCAACTGCGAAGGGCAGTTCCAACAAAATGGAGATGTTGAACGCCGCGCGACGTCGATCATGATTTCGCGGAGCGCCTGGCGCCGTTGCGTCTTTGCGTCAAGGCAGTTTCCCTCTGCATTGAAGCAGCTGAAGGACGGGGCAGAGCGCCTTATCGAATGCGGCGTTGGCGCGTCTGGTGGAGAGAGGGCCCGGTGATCGTGCCGGCGCGCCGGCACACGTGACGGAGACGCTGACGAATGAAACGCATTCTTGGAGTTCTGGCCCTGACTGCACTTTTCGGGTGCGCCGGGCGTATGCATGCGTCGAGTGACTGGGAACTGCTCGGCAGCCGACGCGTCAGTGACCGCGTCGATCATGATGTGATTGGTGTCGGTGGTGGGCGCGGTGACTACCGACGGATCCGGGTCACTGTGCAGCGGGCGTCCGTCGACTTCGCTCGTGTCGTCGTCCACTTCGGCAACGGCCGCGATCAGCGCGTGGAACTGCGCAACACCATTCCGGCCGGCGGCGAACGTCGCGTCATCGATCTCGAAGGCAACGACCGCGTGATCCACAGCATCGAGTTCTGGTATGACGCGAACACGATGCGCGGCCGGCAGGCCCAGGTGCGCGTGTTCGGCTTGCACTAGCCGAGCGAGAGCAGCGAGTCACCGCCGCCTGGCCAGTGTCAGCGACGGACCGGTTTCGGTACAAGCTTCGGTACTGAAGCCCGGCGCTGGCCCGCGATGTACTGTGGACCAGGCGGGAAACGCCGATCAGGAACTCAAAAGCCGGACGGCAACTCGTTGCGGCGAATGTCGCGCTGGCCGGTGGCCACGCCGAATCCCACGCTGACGCCGAAGGCGATCGCGGTGCCGGCGCCGATGAACGGCAGCAGGGCAACGACCGGCGTCGCGACGAGCATCGCGCCGCCGCCGGCCAGGAGCGGAGCCCAGAATGATTGGGCGGCCGTCACGAAGCGCAGGCGGTCGCGGACGAAGGTGCGCGCCTGTGAATAACCGATGAACGTGACCGCCATGCTGGCGGCGTAAGCGAGGATCGTGAACATCGTGATGTCCCTCCAGGGACTGACGAAACGTGCGTTGAGAGGTCGTACGGGGGGTCGCGCCGCATGTTTCGCCGCCCGCGGAGGGCGGCGGCGGACTTCACACGCCCGCTGAGTCAGCGTGAAGGTCGGCAAGAACGCCTGGGCCGTCAGGATAGGTGTCTTGACACTCATGGTCAAAACACTTAGTGTTCCGTCATGGGAACCGACCTGCAGTCAGAGATCCGCCAGACCCGACCCTTCACCAGCCTGCGAGAAGAGGCGAGCCTCAGTCTCTGGCGCACGGCATCGGCGCTGGACGCGGGACTCGAGCGCGTGCTCAAGTCCCACGGCATTTCCGCGGCACAGTACAACGTTCTGCGCATTCTGCGTGGTGCGGGTGCCGACGGATTGTGCCGCAACGAGATCCGCGACCGCCTGGTCTCCCGCATGCCCGACGTCACGCGTCTGCTGGACCGCCTCGAGCTGCTGGGATTGGTGCGCCGGGAACGACGTTCCGAGGATCGCCGACAGGTGAGCACCTATCTGACGGACGCTGGCTCGGAATTGCTGCTGTCGCTGGACGAACCGGTCGCGGACGAAAACGAGCGGCAGTGGAAGCACATGACCGACGACCAGATCAGGACGTTCATCGCTCTCTGCACCATCACCCGACAAGCGGACTGACGGTCGTCCGCAGTCGTGGCGCAGCACACCACGTCGCGCCGCCGACGACCGCCAGTCACACGTTCACATCGACACCAAGCAGGAACACGATATGGGTATCAGTCAGACATCATATGCAGGTAGTGGTGCCACAGTGCTGGCGACAGCGGGAAACTATGGTCGGCAACCGACGGGGTATCGCCTTCCGGACGCCACGCGCATTCGCGCCGTGACGTTGCAGGTCTCCGATCTCGCACGTTCGCGCAACTTCTACGAAAACATTCTCGGCTTTCACGCCATCAGTGTCGTTGCCGATCGCGTGACGCTCGGTGCGGCCGGCGACACATGTGTGCTGATCGAACTGATCGAACATCGCGGCGGCAAGCAGCGCACACATCGCAAGTCACTTGGCCTGTACCACACGGCGATTCTGCTGCCGACGCGCGGCGATCTTGGCCGATTTCTGAAGCACGCCTCCGACGCCGGCGTACGAGTTGGCGGCGGCGATCACATCGTCAGCGAAGCGCTCTACCTGCAGGACCCCGACGACCTCGGAATCGAAGTGTACGCCGACCGCCCGCGCGAGGGCTGGCATCAGAGCAATCGGGAGTTGGCAATGGGAACTGATCCGGTCGACTACCGTGCATTGCTCGCTGCAGGGGGTGATGCGAAATGGAGCGGCATGCCGGTTGGTACGACCATCGGGCACGTGCATCTGCATGTCGGTGACATCGCGGAGGGTGCGGCGTTCTACGCTGACGCGATCGGATTCGATCGCATGGTCTGGTCGTTGCCGAGTGCGTTGTTCATGGCTGCGGGTGGATATCACCACCATCTGGGCACGAATGTCTGGGCAGGCCCGGACGCAACCTCGCCGACCACCGCGGAGCCGCAGCTTCTGGAATGGGTGCTTGAAGTACCAACGGCGCAGGATGTGACCGATGTCGCGGGCAGTCTGCAAGCGGCAGGGTTCACCGCGGAGTTCGCCGCCGACGGCACGTCGTTCATCACAAGCGATCCGTGGGGCACGGCGTTGCGCATCGCGTCGCGCGACGGCGAATAGTGCAAGGCATCGACACACGAACGGGGCGCGCATCACAGTGATGCACGCCCCGTTTCAGTCGTCACACGGTGAAGCGTCGCGGAATTACGGCGTCTTCTCCAGGTCCCGCAGCCAGACATTGCGATAGCGCACGCGATGCCCGTGATCCTGCAACGTGATCGGGAGACGATCGGCATGCGCGGTGTACGGCGGGCGCGACTTGTTCGCGGTCGGGCCGACCAGCTCCATGTTGTCCTGCACCAGAATGCCGTTAAGAAACACGGTGAAACGCGCAGCAGACTGCAGCGACCCATCGGCCTTGAAACGCGGGCGATGATACACGATGTCGTACGTCTGCCATTCACCCGGCGCACGGGTGGCATTCACGAGCGGCGGGAACTGACCATAGAGCGCGCCCGCCTGACCGTCGGCATACGTCACGTTGTCGCGTGAATCGAGCACCTGTGTTTCGTAGCGCCCGTCGGCCATGAATACGCCGCTGTTGCCGCGATCCTGACCGGTGCCGATGGCGGGCTTGGGTGACGCCCACTCGATGTGCAGCTGTACATCGCCGAAGCCGTCACGGGTGCTCATCGTGCCGGTGCCCGGCACCACTTCGAACGCGCCATCGACGAGACGCCACTTGGCCGGTGCACCGCGGCCCGACGTCCACTTGTCGAGCGAGGATCCGTTGAACAACACGATCGCATCGGCTGGCGGTGCGATCGTATACGGCGCGCCCGGCTCGACCACGCGCGGGTGTGGACGTTCCTCAGAGTGCTGCGGCCATTCACTGAGCTTGCTCTGTGCAGCGAGCGGTACGCTGCACAGCGCAAGCATCACCAACGGGGTCACCAGCTTCATCATGGGCCTCATATACGAAGGGGGAGGCCGGAAGAATAGCTGCGGGACTCAGGTGACGGTGAACGCCTTCATCATGCCGTGCAGGTAGTGCGCCTTGCCGTCCTTCGCATCGGGGATGAAGCAGAGGAGCGCGTATTCACCGGCCGGCAGGTCCACCGGCACATAGATCACGGCGCCCTTCGGCATGGCTGATGTTCCACCGATCGGCATGCCGGGCGGCGGACCCACCGGATTCTCTCCCCACTGTGCAACCTGCAGCGGAGTCTTCCCCTTCTCGAGTCGCACGATGAACATCTCGTGGTCCTGCGCCGCGAGATTCTCGAGGCGGATGACGTGTTTGCCCGATGTGATCGCGGGTGTGATCTCCCACGCGTAGTCGGTCATCGCGACACGAATATCAGATGTCGGCGCCGGCGCCGAGGCAGTGGTCGACGGGATGACAGTGAGCGGCTTCAGCATGCCCTTCGTGAAATGCGGCATGTGATCAGTGCTCGGGATCATGCAGATCAGGGCGTAGTTGCCGGCTGGCAGATCCTCGGTGATCTGCATTTCGCCACCCGGCGCCGGCGAGTTCGGTCCGCCCACCGTTTCGACCCACGGTGGCGGCGGTGCGCCGGGCTTCATGTCCTTCATCCCGGCCTGAAAATCGGCGTACGTCTTGCCGCCGGTGAAGCGCAGCAGCTGCACGTGATGCAGCTCGGGTCCCTTGTTCACGAGCTTCAGCGTGACCATGCCCGCCGAGATCGTGTCCGGTGCGTCGTACTTGAAGTCACTGGCGACGATCGTGATCACCGGCGGTTCGGCTGGTGCCGGGGTGGCCGACGCCGCTGCAGGCGCGGTAGCGGAATCCGCGGCCGGCGCCTTGTCCGTTTTTGCACAGGCGATGAGGCCGGAGACAGCGAGGAGTGGAGTGATGCGGGACAGCGTCAGGCGTGCGAACATGAGTCGGGCTCCAGGTCGTGCCACGTGAAGAGAGCAGTACGGCGCATCGGGGCGCCGTCATCCGGACGCCAGAAGGTCGTGGCGTGTATCACGAAGCGACAGGGTCAACTGAGCTACGGTGCGGCGAATGCGCACTCAGTCGCACGGCGGGATGGAGGCGGGGCAGCCGGCGGCGTACGTTACCGCGCCGTCCGGTGCCCGCGCATTTCACCCGACGCGCGTGTGTTTCTGCGTTCCTCCCGCGTCCGGCGCCGAGTGTCCAGTTCTTCTGATTCCCCTGCGGCTGATTTCACCACAGCGCCGGTCTCGAAAGGCCGGCTCGCGTACACCCTCGCCGTATTGTTCGGCCTCAATTTCATGAACTTCTATGACCGCCAGGTGGTCGGCGCGGTCGGCGAGAAGATCAAGGCCGAGTGGCAGCTCAGCGACGGACAACTCGGCAGCCTCACGACGGCATTTGTGCTGCTCTACGCGCTGGTCGGTATTCCCTTCGGCCATTTCGCCGACACCGGCAAGCGGCGGCTCGTGCTCAGTCGCGGCGTGGCCGTGTGGAGCGCATTCACGGCATTGTCCGGCGCTGCGGGCAGTTTCTTCGCGCATTTTCTGTATCGCATGGGCGTCGGTGTCGGGGAAGCGAGTCTGGCGCCGACGGCCAACTCGCTGATCGCCGATCTCTTTCCGCCGGCGCGTCGTGCGCGCGCGATCAGTGTGTTCATGCTCGGCCTGCCACTGGGACTGGGCGCGAGTTATCTGATCAGTGGACTGATTGCCAAGGCGACGGGCGGCTGGCGACCGGCGCTGTATGTGGCGGCGGTGCCAGGGTTCGCGCTCGCAATTCTGGCGCTCTTTCTGCCGGATCCGCCGCGTATCGTCTCAGCCAACCGCGCCGACACTCGAAGCGAGTCCGCCACGCAGTCGATTCGCGCGATCCTGCGGATTCCGACGATGTGGTGGATCATCGCATCAGGTGCGCTGATGAATCTGGTGATGTACTCCGTCAGTGCGTTCTCGACGTCGTTCTATATCCGTTATCACGGCCTCGACATCGACTACGCGAATCGGTACAACGCGCTTGTCTTCGGCGTCGGTGGTGGCATCGGCATGCTCGTCGGCGGGTGGCTCGGGGATCGGGCAGGGCGGCGTGGTCCCGCGGGACGATTGCAGCTGGCGACGCTCGGCAGTCTGATCGCGGCACCGATGCTCTGGCTCGCGCTCGAGCAGGTGCGGGGCGATGCCCGCGCGTTCGCGGGCTGTCTGTTCGTCGCCGTGCTCGCGATCTACTTGTACTACAGCACGGTCTACGCGGCGATTCACGATCTGGTGCCGGCGTCGCGTCGGGGAATGGCGATGTCGGTGTACTTCTTCGTGTTCTACATCTTCACGGCGATCGGGCTGATCGTGTTCGGCCGACTGAGTGATGCGATGGCGGCGCGGGCGCTGGCCACGGGTGTGACGGCGGCCGAAAGCCGAGCCCTGGGGCTGCACGATGCGATGTCCGTGATGCCACTTTTCTGCGCGGCGCTGGTGGTCGTGCTGTACGTTGCGTCGCGAACAGCCGTGCGTGATGCGAAACGGATGGCGACGTAGACTCCTTTCCGGAGGCGGGCAGATGCGCGTGGCGATCGGTCGGGTAGTGCTTGGTCTGACGGCGCTCGTCGGTCTGACGTCGACATTGCGGCCCACGATATTCCACGCGCAGCGAGCACCATCGCGCGGCATGGTCCTCGATACTGCGCCGGTGTGGTTGTATCCGAGTGCGCCGCCGACCGCATCGCCGGCAGTGTTCGACAGCGTGAAGCCGATTCACCTGCCGCGTGTGCGTGTCGCGTTCACGGAAACGCAGTTGCATAGTCTCTACTTCGCGCCGGATTGGGATCCATCCGCGCATCCGGCGATGCCCGAGATCGTGGCGCATGGCCGGAAGCCGGCACTGTTCGCGTGTGCGTATTGTCACATGCCCGATGGCACCGGTCGCCCGGAGAATGTGCAGCTCGCCGGCCTGCCCGCCGCCTACATCGTGCAGCAGGTCGCCGACATGAAATCGCATGCGCGCGGCAGCGCATGGAAAGCCGGTCCGTGGGTTCCGTACGACAACATGATGAAGGTGGCTGTCGCAGCCACGGATGAAGACGTGGCGGTGGCGGCGCAATACTTCTCGCATCTGAAGCCGCGCCAGCGCACACGCATCGTCGAGGCTCGCATCATTCCGCGAGTTCAGCCGGGCACCGGCCTGTGGCTGATTCAGCCGGGGAGTGCCACCGAAGTACTTGGCCGGCGTGTGATCGAAGCGCCGATGGACATCGAGCGTCACGATCAGCGCGATCCGTATCTTGGGTATGTGGCCTATGTGCCGATCGGCAGCATTGCGCGTGGGCGCGCGGTATCGACGCGACCGATGAATGAGGCGAAGCAGGTGTGCGGCAGCTGTCACGGTCCGGCCTTGCGCGGCTTCGGCGTGATTCCGCCGCTGGCCGGACACTCACCCGCCTATCTCGTACGTCAGCTGCTCGCGTTCAAATCCGGCGCCCGCGCCACGACGGCCAGCGCGCCGATGCACACCATTGCCACTGCACTCTCGCTCGACGACATGATCGCGGTCGCGGCATACGCCGCGACGCTCAAGCCGTAGCTCGCTGACAAATTCTGAACGCCGTATTCCCACTTCCTCGACTGCCATGAACACCCCATCGTCATCACCGGTCACGCGTCGCGATTTTCTGGCGCAATCCGCCGCCAGCGCCGCCGTGCTTGCCGCCGCACCGCTGCTTGGCAGCGCACTGACTCCCGGCGCACTCATCGCAGAAGCACCGACGCGTGTGACACCGGCGCCGAAGTCGTATCCGATCGGCATCGAGATGTTCGCCGTGCGCAACACGATGATGAAGGACTTGCCCGGCACGCTCAAGACGCTCAAAGGCCAGGGCTATGAAGTCGTCGAATTCTTCGGCCCGTATCTCGGCTGGCAGATCCCGTATGCGAAGACCGTGCGCACGATGCTCGATGATCTCGGCCTGAAGGCGTACTCGACGCACAACGGCATGCCGGCGATGGTGCCGGGTGACATGCAGGCCAAGGCCATCGAGATCAATCAGATCCTCGGTACGCGATTCATCGTGCTCGCGTCGCCAGGCATGAACACCGGCTCCGTGGACGAGTGGAAGGCGCTTGCCGCGAAACTCACCGCGGCATCCGAAACTTTCCGACCGCACGGACTGCTGGCCGGATTCCACAATCACGACGCCGAGTGGGCGAAGCTGGCCGATGGGCAGCGGGTGATGGAGTTGATTGCGGCGAATACGCCGGCAGACTTCGTGTTGCAGCTCGACGTGGGTACCTGCGTGAAGGCCGGTGCCGATCCGGTGGCGTGGATCAACGCACATCCAGGCCGCATTCGCTGCGCACACCTGAAGGACTGGGCGCCCGGCACCGAAGCGGAGGAGAAGTCATATCGCGTGCTGTTCGGGGAAGGGGTGTCGCCGTGGAAGCAGATCGTGACGGCGCTCGAGGCGAATGGTGGTGTGGAGTTCTACCTGATGGAGCAGGAAGGCAGTCGGTATTCCGAGTTGGAGACGGCGAGTCGCTGTCTGGCCAGCTGGAAGGCGCTGCGGCGCACGCTCTGAGTGCGCGACGATGAGTGAACGATTCGGCGTGCTCGCGCGCACGACGTCGGGCAGCGGTGTCCTGCATGCGCTGACCGGCGTCATCGCGCGGCACAACGGTGACATCACGTCCGTCGAGATCCTGGGCACACGCGACGATGAAACGTCGGTGTATTTCGAGATTGAATTGCCGACCGAATCGGACGCGCTGCTGGCGGAGATGCGCGCACTGCCGATCGTACGCGGCGCCGACAAGCTGGCGACGCTGCAGAGCATCTATGGCAAACGCATCATCATCATGGGTGGTGGTGCGCAGGTGGGACAGGTCGCGATCGGCGCAATCTCCGAAGCGGACCGCCACAACATTCGCGGCGAACGAATTTCCGTGGATACGATTCCACTGGTCGGAGAAGCGCCGCTGGCCGCCGCCGTGCGCGCAGTAGCGCGGTTGCCACGCGCGTCGGCGCTCGTACTCGCCGGCGCGCTGATGGGTGGCGACATCGAGAAGGCGGTACGCGAAGTGCGCGCACAGGGACTGCTCGTGGTGAGTCTGAACATGGCCGGCAGCGTGCCCGATGCGGCCGACCTTGTCGTGACGGACCCGGTGCAGGCCGGCGTGATGACAGTCATGGCCATCGCGGACACCGCGAAGTTCACCGTTGGTCGGTTGCAGCGCCGCGTGTTCTGACGCTCCATGACCACTCGCGCCTGCCGTTTCGTCGCGATCTCGCTCGTTGCGCTGTACGCGATGTTCGCGCGGCGTTCGGAGGCGCAGACACTCTCGAACGCGCATCTGCGCGTCACGTTCGGGGCGCGCGGCATCAGTACACTGACGGATCTCGCGAGTGGGACGACGGATCGACTGCTATCGGATGACGCCGCCATCACGATCGGCGACGAGAAGCTCGATACGCGGCGACTGGATGCACCGACGAAAAACGTGGTCGCGGATGGCGTCGTGTATCACTACGTCGCGAGGACGTATCGCATCGATGTGCGCTACGCGTTGAAGCCTCGCTGGCGGTTCGTCAGCAAACAAATCGCAATCACGGCACTGGTCGCGCGGAAGTTCACCGTGATGGACGTGACACTCTTTCGGACCACGCTGGCACGTGCGCCGACAGGCGTGTTCCGCCCCATGAGCGCGCAGCCCTCACTCGGTACCTTCGAGTATGGCGCCGCGTTGCGCTTCGGAGCGACGCATTCGCTGCTGATGGTGGCGCAGAATCCGTTTCTGCATGCTGCAACGGACGGTCCTGATGTGACGCTTCGATACGCTCCCGAGATGGAATGGAGCGGTGGTGACGGCGCGTTCGAATCGGATCGCGCGCTGCTCGCGCCCGTGATGCTGAGCGGCCGCCGGCTGCCCGCGACGATGACACCGGAGTGGCAGACCGTGGCGCAGGGCGCGCCAGGGCTTGATGTCGCCGAGGTCGCAGTGTTCACACACATGGTGCGTTCGAGTCTGTTGTACGAACCGTCGGCACCGCTGAATGTGTTTGTGGGCTGGTGCGCGAATGACTACCAGATCGATGTCGGCACGGCGGAGGGGCGCGACGAGTACCGCCGGGTGTTTGATCGCGCGGCATCGGTCGGAGCGCAGTATGTGTTGTACGCGCCATCCAACTCGGCCGTGTCGCGGCGCGAACAGAGTATGGACGATTGGAGCTGGGAGCATGTGCTCTGGCTTGGTCTCGGCCAGAAGATGCGGCGCGGCGAGTGGGATCCGCGCACGAGTGCGGTTCCGCCGAGCCTGCAGGAAATGCTCGACGCGGCGCGTGAACGAAGGTTGAAATTGCTCGCGTACGTGTATCCGGTGATGCCTTTCTCGCAGAATCCGACATGGCTGGTGCCGTCGCGCCGGGATTCAACGCGCAAGGCGGCCAGTCTCGGAAATCGTGCGCTGCAGGATTGGCTGATCGAAGAGCTGGTCGCGTTTCACACGCGCACGGGTATCGCCGGGTATTCGTTCGATCACACCTTCCTCACGTATGAGGGGACCAGTCGCTACGCGCAGTGGTACGGCTGGCGACGTGTGATGGAGGAGTTGCGCCGACGCATCCCCGGCATCGTGATCGACGGACGGCAGGCGCATCATCTGTACGGCCCGTGGAGTTACCTGGCGGGGAGTTATCCGCATCCGACGTTCCACGACGAACAGCCGGAGAGTTTCACGCCGTATCCCGATCTGCATTTCGATCGTGTGTCGGCGAATCGTGAGCGCTACACGGCGTATCGCTACCGGAACTACGAGTTCACACCGAACGAACTGGTGCCGGGTTTCATGACGCACCAGACGCCGCGCCTCGACGAAACGGATGACATGCCGCAGGCGAAGACTGCGGATCGCGGCACGGTGATTCTGCCGTTCCGCACGCGCGACTGGGACTACCTCGGCTGGAAATATTCGGTGCTGTCGTCGATCGCGGTCGGTGGCTGGAACAACGTGATCAACATGCTCCCGGCACGCGACTCGGCGGAGAATGCACACTTCGCCGCGGCGGATGCGGCGTGGCTGAGCGGCTGGCTCGAGTGGACGGCGCGCAACAAGGAATTGCTGCGTCACACAAAGCAGATTCTCGGGCAGCCGGGCCTGGGCAAGATCGATGGCAGCGCGATGATCGATGGCGATCACGGCTACGTCTTCCTGTTCAACCCGGATCCACGCGCGCTCGCGGCCAGCTTCGCGCTTGATGCAACGATCGGACTGACAGCGACGGCGCGCTACTCCGTTCGCGAAGTGTATCCGCTGCTCGGTCGCGCGCATGCAACCCGCCCGGGTTTCTCGCGGCGTGGCGATACGTTGCGTCTCCAACTGGAGGGCGGCACGGCGATGGTGCTCGAAGTCGCGCGTGTGAATGTCGTGATCAGCGCGCCGGTCGTGGTGTCTGGCACAGGCACGGCGCGGTTGGCAGGGGATACGCTCGTCGTGGACAGCGTGGTGGGAGCGATCACGCGCGTTGGTGCGGCAATGATTCTGGTGCCGCCGTCGTCGCGTGTCTCTGTGGTTCGGATCAACGGCCAGTCGACACGCCACTTCTTTCGACGCGCAGGTGTCGTAGAGCTTTTACTGCAGTTCGGCCACGCGCTGTCAGACGATCCGCTGAAACCTCTCGTGCGCTGGGATTCCACACGCAGCGGCGGGCATGTGCAGGCGGAGATCCGGATCATGCCGCAGGTGTTCGCGCAATTGAAGGCGCGCCGGGATGCGTGGCCGATTCCGTGGACAGCACAAGATCTGCGCACCACGTGGCTGGCGCCGGAGCGATTGTTGCTGTGGGCACCGATCGTCGGCGGTGACGATCGTCTCAGCGCGTCCCTGTCCATCGACGACACGCCTGTTCCGCTGCAGAAGGCGTACACCTCGATCCAGACGGAGCACAGCACGTTCACGGGCTACTACGCCGATCTCTCCGCGCTCGCACCGGATCGCACGTATCGAATCGATCTGCGGCTGCCTTCGCTCGCGCGGGGGAGATTTCTCGGCTTGTACTTCGCGAACATCGAGCCGATCTACGTGCCGGCAACTCCTGCGCGTCGTCCCTGAGCTTCGTTCGCCGTGGAGATCGTGAACAGTTTTCGCGCGGAGGCCGCGGGGGACGCGGGGAAGGGCAATAGCACTTCTTTGGAACTGCGCTCGCACTGCTGCGGTCTGCGTCGGCTTCTGCAAAAAGTTGCCGCGCGGGGACGCGGGGGCGCGGAAACTCTTACAGCGCCGCAAGTCGCGTCGATCCTCCCGATATCAAAAGTGCTTTGGAAACTGCGCTCGCGAACCGCTGTTCCAACAGCATTTATTAAGTCACATGCGTCGACCGTGCCGGTATCGCGGTAGACGTCCCCGCGCCCCCGCGTCCCTGCGCGAAAACTGTTTCCTGAACTCGTCGCAGAACTCAACTACGCGAGCGCAGTTTCAAAAAATGCAGTTGCACTTCCCCGCGCCCCCCGCGAGCCCCGCGCGAAAACAGTTCAAGATCTCGAACGGTGTTTACGGCCGAGCAGGCACACTGTCTGAGACAGTGCTGAACGCGAAGATGGTGCGCGACTTGAACTCGGTGCCGGGCCGCAGAATGGTCGACGGAAACGACTTCTGGTTCGGCGAATCAGGAAAATGCTGCGTCTCGAGGCAGAACGCGTTGCGCTTCTCGTAAACGTGACCGCCTTTGCCGGTGATTGTGCCGTCGAGAAAGTTGCCGGTGTAGAACTGCAGTCCGGGCTCGGTCGTGGACACCGTCATCTTGCGGCCTGACGTCGGCTCATAGACCGTGGCGGCGCTGCTCAAGCCGTCGCCCTGACGAGTGAGCACGAAGTTGTGATCGTAGCCGCCGGCGATGCCAAGCTGCACATCAGGCTCATTGATGTGTGCGCCGATCGCGACCGGCTTGCGCAGGTCGAATGCGGTGCCGGTCACCGGGCGCAGTTCACCAGTCGGAATCAGTGTCGAATCGACCGGTGTGAATGTGTCGGCGTTGATCGAGATCTCGTGGCCCAGTACAGCACCGGCGCCTTGACCGGCGAGATTGAAGTACGTGTGCTGCGACAGGTTGATGGGTGTCGCCTTGTCGGTCGTCGCGTGATAGTCGATCGCCAGCGCGTTGCTGTCGTTGAGTGTGTACGTGACGCTGACGGTGAGCGTGCCGGGATATCCTTCCTCGCCGTCCTTGCTCGTATATCGGAAGACCACACCGACCTTTCCACTCGCTGCACTGTCAAACGGCGCGCCTGTCCACAACACCTTGTCGAAGCCAATCAGGCCACCGTGCAGCGCGTTCTTGCCGTTGTTCACGGCGAGGGTGTACGTCGTGCCATCGAGCGTGAAATGGCCTTTCGCGATGCGATTGGCATAGCGCCCGACGATTGCGCCGAAATACGGTGTGGTCTTGAGATAGCCGGCGAGGCTGTCGTAGCCAAGCACGATGTCGTTCAGCGCACCATGGCGGTCGGGAGTGCGGAGTGACGTGATGATGCCGCCGTAGCTCATCGCCTTGAGCTCGATGCCGTTCGTGTTGGTGAGCGTGAAGAGCGTTACTGGTTGGCCGGAGGGCAGCGTACCGAATGGCTCACTGCTGATTCGTGCCGGCATTTTTTCTGCTGCCGCGGGCGGCTTATCGTTTTTCACGCAGGAAGTCTGGCTGACGAGGAGCAGGAGCGCCGTAACGAGATGAGTGCTGCGGGTCGCGAACCGGACCATCACGGAGCCTCGGTGGAAAAAGTCAACGTCGTGGACGAATACCCATCGGCATTTGCGCCGGCGACGGGAAAGATGATCGTTGCGCGCCGTGTTGTACCATCCGCCGTCAATGCGTCGAGCGTCACGGTCGCGCCGCTGGCTGCGCGGGCCGTCAGTCGTCGTGCCGCGTCGTGCGACGGCGTGCCGATGCGGAAGCTGTACGCGCGACCTGCCAGTCCTTCCAGTTGCACCTCGTAGCGTTCGCCTGTCGTGGTGCCAAGGCGCTCGCTGAGAATCCGCGGCGCCGACGAGCGCGCGCCGACCGTCGGTGGCATGCGCGGTGGCACGACGAACCAACCGCCGGAGTAGCTCACACGAAGTTGCGCGGAGTCGCTGACGGTTTCACGCGTCGACGCGTGAAGGTCACCCGAGGTCCGTGTGATGGTCGATGTGGTATCAGACACGGTCACGCCGAGTGGCAGCGCTGGTGAGAACTCCACCGTGATCGGACCGCGATCGACGCTGCGTCGTCGCACGTCGAGTGTCATCGCACCGGCGATGCGGCGGATGGTGAAAGACAACTGACCCGCGCCGACCGGCACGTTCTCCACCGACACGGAATCCCAGTCAGGCGGCAGATGCGGCGCGATGCGCACCATACGCTTCGGTGCGTCGACATCAATACCGAGCAGGCCGCGAATGAGTGGTGTGATGACCATCGACGTGGCGAAGAACTGTTGCGGCACGGCGGTGTCGAGGGGCTTGTACAGTCGCCCGGAAATCACCTCGGGATTGCGGCCGAGCGCATGATCGAATCCGGTACCGGCGATCGCGCGCAGCGTGAGCAATCCAGCTGACGCGTTGTGGTAACGATACTCGGCCAGCGACACGAATCCCGTCACGAACGGCCAGACGGCGCCGTTGTTGTAGTGCAGCGGATCGAAGAGGGTGCTGGCACTGCTGAGAGGCCGCGCGCCCCAATCCGTGGTGATGTTCGACGAGGCGAGTTTGGCCGCCATCTCGGCGCCGTGTGCTGCATCCAGATCGCCGAACGCCATCGCGGTCACCGCCCATGCGGTGACGTTGGCGTTCACCGTGCCATCCTCCAGCATCGCGAAGGCGTATTGCTTCTGCGCCGGCATCCAGAACTTCGACTCGATGGTGGCCAGCGCCTTGGCGCGGGTCGCGCGCGCCTGTGCGGCAATCGCCGGTTCACCGACACTCTCGGCCATGCGAGCCACACGATCGAGCGCGGTGACCCAGACGCCGCTCATGTAGATGTCCGACAGAATGCCGACCTGCAGATCGCCGAGCTCCAGTGCCCCTGCGCCGGCGGACGGATTCTCCATCAGGCCATCGCCGTTCTTGTCGGTCGCCAGCGACCACTGATAGGCGCGTTTCACATTCGGCCACAGCTCCTTCAGCAGCACCGCATCGCCCGATTGCCGCCAGTATTCGCCGAATGCCAGAATCCAGAACGGACTCGTATCGCCGTGATAGAACGCGTACGGATAGCTGTACCAGTCGACATGCCCTGCACCCTGCGAAATTTCGTGTGTGATCTTGCCGTCGGCACGCTGGTACTTCGCGAAGAACCGGAGCGCACCGTCGCGCACCAGTTGTGACTGGCCGACGCCAGTCATGGCGAACGAGTTGATCGACGCGTCACCGCCAAAGAACCAGCCGAAGCCGGGCCGGTCACTGGCGCCACCACTCAGTCCATACCCTGCCACCAGACCGCACCCGAGGTCTGGATTGCAGACCATCGATTCGTCGAGATTGATTTTCGCGTATTCCACGGCACGATCGAGCAGCGCGTCGGGCGAGTGGATAGACAGCATTGTCGTACGCAGCGAATCCGCATGGGCGACGCGTCGCCCCCATTGACGCTCGGCGGCACCGGGTGCCAGCAATGCGCGGTAGAGCGCGAGCGCCGAGTCGCGCGGCATCTGTCCGCCGGCCAGCACGATCGGGATGTAGGCGATGTGTGCATTGATGTCCCGGCCGGGCGGTTCGCCGAGACGGGGTGCGGTGTAGCGTTCGACACCACTACCGACGCCGAGAACGAACTGCGGTGGTGCAGCGGCCAGCATGTGCGCCGGCACGTCCGACGCTTCAGTGATCGCCGGCGATCCAAGGAAGGCGTTGACGCTGCGCTTCGATTCGCTGAAGAGGAACGCGCGGGCGGCCTGATTCCACACGAGATACTGACCGCCGAGTGCTGCCGGCCATGCGAAATGCACGTCAGGTGTGAAGCGTGCGATGATATCGAGCGGACGGATGGCATCGACTTCCAGCAGCATCACGATGGCCGGCTTGTCGAGTGGCACGAAAATGTGCTGCTTCACCGTGAACTGCTCGTACGTGTACGTGATCGTCACACCTTCCGGGCGTTCCGTGACCGACGTCGCGATGGCATGTCCGGCGATCGGCTCGGTGTACTTCGGCACGCGGAACGAGAGTTCGAAGTCGTGCAGCCATTTGATCGGCCACGACCAGAGTTCGAGTTTTCCGTCCTCGGTGCCCATCGCGATCGCGCGACGACCGACAGCGGACAGAAACACACCGGGGCGTGACGGGCCGCTCAGCGCGAGTGGTGAGTCACCGAGCGCGAAGTAGGGAACGGTGGAGGCGCTGCTATCGACGGTCGTGCGCGCGGATTGCGCGGCGGCGGTGACGTTCGCCGCGGCGAAGACGCCGACCGCGATCAGGTAGGGAGCGTATCTCATGCGGCAGGTGTCTGCGAGAGGCCGTGCAGGTTCTCGCCACCAGAATGTCCGGGTGCGCAGGACGGCGATAGAGCGGAATCGCGGGAACGGAGTTCATGAGCTCATCGGGACGGAGTTCGTCCAGTTTCAAGGGGTCAGAGCACTTGAACGTGTTCAAGTGCTCTGACCCCTTGAAACTGTGACCCCTTGATCCAGCCCTTGAACCCGCAGGGTTGCCGCTGTCACGCAGCGGACATACCGTGCGGCGCAACGCCAGACCACCGCGAGGTCCGGCGCACTCATATCTCACGACCCCGGGCCCCTGATGCGTTCCGTCACCCGATTCCTTGCCCTGTGCGCCGCCCTCCCCGTCATCCTCAGCGCGCAGGGACGACCGGATCCGCGCGTCGAACGCCTCAAGGTCGAACTGGCCATGGCCATCGACGGACGCGCGAAGATGGCGCAGCAGATGGTCGATCAGGTGTTCTCGTTCGGAGAACTCGGCATGCAGGAAGTCGAGACGTCGAAGTATCTCGTCGGTGTGCTCGAGCAGAACGGCTTCACCGTCGAACGCGGCGTGGCCGGCATCCCCACGGCGTGGGTCGCGAAGTGGGGCAGCGGGTCACCGGTGATTTCGCTCGGCTCCGACATCGACGGCATTCCGCAGGCCAATCAGTATCCCGGATCGGCAGGCCGGACGCCGATGGTGGTCGGTGCGCCAGGTCATGGTGAAGGGCACAACAGCGGCGTGCCACTGAACATCATCGCCGCGTTGTCGGTGAAGGAGATCATGGCCCGCGAACATATGTCGGGCACCATCATCCTCTGGCCGGGTGTGGCTGAAGAGCAGCTGGCGAGCAAGGCATATCTGGTGCGCGCCGGTGTGTTCAACAACGTCGATGCGAATCTCTTCGCGCATGTCGGTGATGAATTCGGAATTTCCTGGGGCGACGAGTCGGCGCTGGCGCTGATCTCGGCGCAGTTCAAGTTCAGTGGCGTCGCATCACACGCGGCCGGCGCACCGTGGCGCGGCAAGAGCGCGCTCGACGCCGTGATGGCGATGGCCAACGCCTGGGAATACCATCGCGAGCACATGGAGCTCTCGCAGCGTTCGCACTATGTGATCACGGATGGTGGCGACCAACCGAACGTCGTGCCGGCGACGGCCGCGATCTGGTTCTTCTTTCGCGAGCGCGACGTGGAGCGCGTGACGAAGATGTTCGAAGATGCAAAAATCATCGCGCGCGCATCCGCCGCCGCCACGTTCACGAAGCTCGACACGGTGCAGGTGATCGGTTCGGCGTGGCGCCCGCACATGAACAAGCCGATCGCCGAGGCCATGCATCGCAATGCGGTGCGCGTGGGCATGCCGGTGTGGAGTGCCGATGATCAAGCGATGGCGAAAGCCGTGCAGCGCTTGATGCAGCAGCCGGACAGTGGGTTGGTGACGAAAGTCGGTCCGTTGCGTACGCCGACCGACACACCAGGCGGCGGCACAGGCAGCGACGACATCGGCGACGTGACGTGGACCGTGCCGAGTGTGACGCTCTACTACCCGAGCAACATTCCGGGCACGCCGGGGCACAACTGGGTTGATGGCATCGCGATGGCGACGCCGATTGCACACAAGGGTGTCGTGGCCGGCGCCAAGGTGCAGGCGATGACACTGCTCGACCTGATGATGCAGCCAACGCTGGTGCGCGAGGCGAAGGAATATTTCGTCACTGTGCAGACGAAGACGATCAAGTATCACCCGCTGATGGCCGCCAGCGATCAGCCGGCAATCTGGCTCAATGCAGAGAAGATGGCGCGATATCGCGAGGCGATGCGGCCGTTCTACTACGATCCGACGAAGTTCGCGACGTATCTCGAGCAGCTCGGCATCAAGTATCCGGTCGTGGCGCCGGGAGTGGTGCCGTAATGCGTGTTGACCGTCGCAACCTGATCGCGCTCTCGATGCGCGCCCTTGTCTGCGGCTCCATCGCGCCGATGAATCCAGCACTGCTGGCAGCTCAGGCGGCGCCGGGTGCGATCACCATCGGCAGGACCGACACGCTGTGGTCCGCGACACTCAAGGAACAGCGCCCGTATCTCATCTACACGCCACCGTCCTATCGCGACACGATCTACACGCCGAGTGAGTACCCCGTGCTCTATCTGCTGGACGGTGACGCGCATTTCCATTCTGTGACGGGTCTGCTGCAGATCCTTGGCACCGGCGTCAACGGCACCTACGTGATCCCGGAGATGATCGTGGTCGCGATTCCGAACACGAATCGCATGCGCGACCTGTCGCCGACACGGTCGCAGTCGGATCCCGATGGCAAACCGATGCCCGGAACGGCGATGACCGGCGGGATGCCGGCGTTCCTGCGTTTCATACAGACGGAGCTGATCCCGCACATCGACTCCACGTATCGCACGGCACCGTATCGCGTCTTCGTCGGCCACTCACTTGGCGGTATCACCACGATCGATGCGTTGTACACGATGCCGAGCGCGTTCAACGCATACGTCGCCATCGATCCCAGTCTGTGGTGGGACAAACGCGTGCTGCTCAACAAGGCAAAGGACTTCTTCACGAGCCCGAAACCGCCGGATCGCACGCTCTATGTCGCGCTCGCGAACACGCTGAATGCAGACGATTCGCTGCCGAACACACACTTCAACTCGATCATGCAGTTCAATCGCATTGCCGAGGAGTACAATCGCGGCAGTCTGCGGTACGGGTTCCACTACTACGCGAACGACGATCACGGGTCAGTCCCGATGATCGCGGAGTATGACGCGCTGCGCTTCATCTTCGATGGGTACTGGATGCCGATCCAGAAAGCGCTCGCGCGTCCGGCGTTCGTGACAGAGCATTTCGAGGGCGTCTCGGCGAAGTTCGGCTATCGTGTGCTGCCCTCGGAGAGCATGCTCGACCTGCTCGGCACCGTGGCGACAGGTCGCGACACGACCAAGGCTCTCGAATTGCGTCGCATGACGACTGACGCCTACCCCGCCAGCGGCCGCGCCTGGGCGTCACTCGGCACACTGCTCCTCGCTCGCCGTGACACTAGTGGTGCTGTCGCCGCGTTCGAGAAATCCATCGCAGTGCGTCCGGCGCATACAGCGACCCGCGAAACGCTCCGCAAGCTCACGGGCGGGAAATAGTGCGATCTGGAGCTCGATAACAGTTTTCGCGCGGGGCTCGCGGTGGACGCGGGGACGAGCAACGGCTTTGTGGTTGTCGGTGCGTCAAGCAGGGTTGGATGCGCGCGAGACGTTATTGATTCGTATGCGGGATGTGGCGTTCGGCGGTACATCGTTAACCACTCGCATAGTACCCGCCATCATCGTCAGGCAGCCGAAGTTCAGGACCAGTGCCACCGGCAGTTTCATGAGGCGAAGGTAGGTGAGAATTTGTCTGACGAAGACGGGCTCGATTTTCGCGACAGATTTCAGCTCCACCATGACCGTATCCTCTACGAGCAAGTCGACCCGAAACGCTTCCTTGAAAACCCGGCCTGAATGCACGATGCGCACCGGGTGCTGTCGACGCACGCGCAGGCCGCGGATTTCCAGCTCGTGCGCGAGCACGGCTTCATAGACGCTCTCCATGAGACCAGGCCCGAACGCGCGATGGACTTCGATCGCAGCTTCCAGTATCTCACCAGATATATCATCGGGATGCATAGAATCTTCTGAGATCGTTGCCCTGTGTGCAGACAAATACAGAGCGGTTGCTCGTCCCCGCGTTCCCCGCGAGCCCCGCGCGAACACCGTGAACGATCTTCCAATCCACGAGATAGCCGAACGAGCGCAATCATCATCCTGCAGACGCGCCGGCAGCCAGTACCGCTTCGCTCAGTTCCTCGACGTCATGCCAGCGACACTGGCAGCCCGAACTTCGGAAACAGCGTCGCCGTGTCGAGAAAAAATGTGGAGCCGATGATCTGCGCACCGTCGAGGTCCAGCACCACCAGCGCCCACGGTGATCCATCGCTCTTGTATTGGCCGAACGCTGGCGCATTGTTCGCGGCCGTCGGTACGAGGCGTGAGCCGCGACACCCGGCGCCGCGACCGAGCAGCCAGTCCGCAATCGGTGCGTGCCCCTGCAGCCACAACGAATAGGGCGGCATGTTCATCGTTGCGTCCTCGCGCATCAGCGCCGTCAGCGACGCCACATCGTACGCCTCGAATGCCGCCACGTATCGATCCACCAGCGCCGATTGCTCCGGCGTCAGACGCGCCGGCGCGTATCGCGATGCGCGCTCGACCGGTGCCGTGAGATTCTTTTCCGCAAGCGTGGCGCGTGCACGCTGCAACGCACTGTTCACCGCTGCAATGGACATGTCGAGTGCGTCGGAGGCTTCTGCCGCACTCCAGTTGAGCACCTGCGTCAGCAGCAGCGCCGCGCGCTGGCGCGGTGGCAGATGTTGCATCGCCGCGACGAACGCGAGACGGATGCTCTCGCGCAGCACGGCATCCCGATGCGGATCACTGTCCGACGGAATCGCGCGCGCATCGGGCGCGGGCTCGAGCCAGTGTGTGCGCGGCAGCTCCACCAACGCATCCTCGGTCGTGCCCACGGGTCCCATCTCGAGCGGGCGCATCCGCGGTGAGCGATCCGACAGTGAGTCGAGGCAAACGTTCGTGGCGATACGATAGAGCCACGTGCCGATCGCCGAGCGTCCGTCGAAGCGGTCGAGCGCCTTCCACGCACGCAGCATCGTCTCCTGCACCGCATCGTCGGCGTCCACGATCGAGCCGAGCATGCGATAGCAGTGTCCGGTCAGCGCCGAGCGATGTGATTCGAGAATGGCAGGCGACGTCATATGGTCTCAGATCTGCGAGTACGCGGTCGGCACGAGGAAACGACTGGTGATCTTCGAGACGGTGTCGGCGTACTGCGGATCCGCTACGAGACGCTTCCACGTCGGGTGATCGAGGAACGCCTGCCAGTTCTTCTTGTGCGTTTCGCGATCGGGACTGCACAACATGTATGACAGGTGCGGCAGATCGCGTCCGGCCAGCGCCTGTCCATAGAACACGGGTGAGAGGTGCACTTCCTTCATCACATCGATCTCACCGGCATTGAACATCGCAACCTTCTTGAGTGCAGTCAGCTCTGAAAAACTCTCGTAGATACGCAGTTCGAAAACGCGCGCCTGATTGCCGCGCGCCAGCGCCGGTACTTCCACACGCGGCAGCCCGGCGAACGCGAGATGCACCCAGCTGTCGAGGCGGTCGAACGCCGGGTTCGCCTTGGTCGGACCACTCAGGTAGTCGGCGCCGGCCGCGAGTACGGTCGCGTCGGTGTTGATGGATGCGTTGACCGTGCTCACGGACTCGAGTGACGGGTGCGGGATCAGCATCCACACCGCAGGACCGTCGGGTGCATCAGGTTCGGTGAACACGCCGACGGCCTTGATGCCGCGGCGATTGAGGGCCGGAATCAGTGCGCGTTCGAGATAGCCGTCGAGCAGTGTATGCGGCGCACCGGGCTTCAGTCGATACGATCGCAACTCGATGTGCGCACGCGCCGGCGCACGCTCGGCCGCGAGCGGCGGCACGCCGAATGCAGCAGCGGCGGACGCGAGGGCAGTGGTCTTCAGGAAAGCACGACGATCGGTCGACATGGACTTGGACGTTGCGGGGAGATTCGGCGGTCGGTGCGACGGAGCGACGGAATCCTATCGACCTGCGGCACGTAAGGTTGGACACGGCGCCGCATTGGCCGCAGCATCATATTCTACGCGCTCTTCCCACCACCCCGCCGCCATGCGCTCACTCAGCCGTCGGTCACTCCACAGCGCGCTCTGCTCCGCGCTCGCGCTCTCGACCAGCGTACCCATGCTGGCCGCACAGTCCAAACCGCGCGAGAACGATCTCCGCCTGCCGATCGGCGGAACGCCGGGTCGCCTCGACGCGATCACCGACGTGCCCGGCGTCGAAGTCGGCCAGACCACACTCATCTCAGGCAGCGGCCCGCTGGTGGTGGGGAAAGGGCCGGTGCGCACCGGCGTGACGGTGGTGCATCCGCGCGGCAGGGACAACCCTGATCCGGTGTTCGGCGCGTGGTTCACGCTCAACGGCAACGGTGAGATGACCGGCACCACCTGGGTGCAGGAGAGTGGCTATCTCGAAGGTCCGATCGCGATCACCAATACCCACAGCGTCGGCATCGTGCGCGACGCAATCATCAAGTGGGAAGTGTCGCGCAAGACGGTGCTGCAGCCGTGGTGGCTGCCGGTTGTGGCCGAGACATACGATGGTGGCCTGAATGACATCAACGGCTTTCACGTACAGCCGGAACATGTGCTCGCCGCGCTCGACAGCGCGCGTGGCGGGCCGGTGAAGGAAGGCGTGGTGGGTGGTGGCACGGGCATGGTCTGCCTCGGCTTCAAGGGCGGCATCGGCACGGCGTCGCGCACGCTGACCACGGAGGAAGGTGGTTACACGGTCGGTGTGTTGGTGCAATGCAACTTCGGCTCGCGACGCGATCTGCGCATTGCGGGTGTGCCGGTGGGTGAAGAGATCACGGATCTCACGGCGTGTATCGCCAACGATGCTTCGGTGCCGGCCGATTCACGCGCGCGTCGCCGGTGTGACGCACCGGCGCGTGACGACGACGATGCCGGCATGGCGGAACAGGGCTCGATCATCGTGGTCGTCGCGACCGATGCCCCGCTGATGCCGCATCAACTCAAGCGCCTCGTCGCACGCGTCTCGCTCGGCATCGGGCGGCAGGGCGGATTCGGTGGCAACAGTTCGGGCGACATCTTCGTGGCGTTCAGTACAGCCAACGCGAAGACATGGTCCAGCGATTCCGTGAGCACGTTGCGCATGCTCGGGAATGATCGCATCTCGCCGCTGTTCAAGGCGACGGCACAGGCCACCGAAGCGGCGATCACCAATGCGCTTCTCGCTGCCGAAACCACCACCGGTGCCAATGATCTGCGCATCTACGCCATGCCCGTCGATCGCATGCTGGCGGCGATGAAGAAGTTCGGCCGGATGCCGTAAGGCTGGCGGTGCGTCATGCGCATCAGTTCCAACCCTGAACGCGGACACGCGCAACGAAGATCACGGTCTATTCCGAAGCGCACCGACTGCGCCGATTTCACGACGGAGCCCATGCTCTGTCGTGGCGTCGCCGCTGTCGGCAGGCGCGCTCACAGTTCGGCGGTGGCGCGATCGACTGCGCGGCCAAGTGCCGCCACCGCTTCGTTGGCCTCATCGCGCGTGAGGATCAGCGGCGGTGCGAGGCCGATGATGTCGCCGTCCGGCAGTGGACGTGCGAGCAGCCCTTCCTCGAGCGCCAGCGCCGCCACACGGGTCGAGAACTTCGCGGACCTGGGCAGGTGACGACGCGGTGCATCGGGCGCGATGAACTCGACGGCCGCCAGCATGCCGACGCCGCGAATGTCACCCACCAGGCGGTGCGTGCCGAGTCGCGCTGCCAGCTGCTCGCGCAGATAGGCAGCCACCGCAATCGCGTTGTCGCCGAGTTCCTCACGCTCCAGGATGTCGAGGTTGGCCATCGCTGCGGCGGCGCATACCGGATGCGCGGAGTAGGTGTAGCCATGTCCGAACAGTCCGTGCTTTTCGCTGCCGGCCTGCAGTGCGTCCCAGACGCGTTCACCGACCAGCACCGCCGACAATGGTGCGTAGCCGCTGGTGAGCCCTTTGGCGACCGTGATCAGGTCCGGTTCGATGTCCCACAGCGGACTGGCGAACTTCGGTCCGACCCGGCCGAACGCAGTCACCACTTTGTCCACGATCAGCAACACGTCATGTCGACGCAGCACGTCCTGAATCGCCGCCCAGTATCCGGCCGGCGGTGGAACGATACCACAGGTGCCGATGACTGGTTCGGCGATGAATGCGCCAACGGTGTCCGGTCCTTCGTCACGAATCAGCTGATCGAGTTCGTCGGCACACCGCTGTGAGAAGGCCTGTTCATCCTGTTCCGGTGCCCAAAAGAAATCAGGTGCCGTGGTGTGCTTGACGAGCGCGAACGGCAGATCGAAGCCGTCGTGGTACATCGGCAGGCCCGTCAGACTTCCGGCCATGATCGTTGCGCCGTGATAGCCACGCTGGCGTGCGATGATCTTCTTCTTCGTCGGCTTGCCGCGAATGTTGTTGAAGTACCACACGAGCTTGACCTGCGTCTCGTTGGCATCCGATCCCGACAGGCCGAAGAAGACGCGCAGTCCCATGACCGTGTGCGAAGCTTCACCCGGTCTCGTGCATCTTTCCAGTGTCACAGCCTTGGAGACTATCAGATGTCAACGATTGCGGCGCGATTGTCTGCACTTGGATACGTGTTGCCGGTTCCTGAGGCGGCCGCCGGGACGCGCCGTTTCCGCACCGTGCGCATCCTCGGCTCTCGTGCACTGATTTCCGGCCATGGTCCGCAGAATCCGGATGGCAGCGTCGCGACTCCCCTTGGCAAGGTCGGTCGTGATCTCACCGTGGAGGAGGGCTGCCTTGCGGCGCGGCTCACCGGACTGTCGATGCTGGGCAGTCTCGAGCAGGCACTTGGAAACCTCGATCGCATCACCGAATGGGGGCGCGTATTCGGAATGGTGAATTCCGCGCCGGGATTCAATCAGCAGCCCGCCGTGATAGATGGCTTCTCCGACCTCATACTCGACGTGTTCGGCCCCGAGGTCGGTGCGCACTCGCGGAGTGCAGTTGGTATGGCGGAACTGCCGTACGACATTCCGGTCGAAATTGAAGCCGAAGTGATATTCTCGAACGAAGAGGGCGCTCGGCACTGGGTAGTCACTCGGGCGTGAGCTCGGTCACAGTGCGACCGCTGCCATGCGCGGCGACAGGTGCTGGTGGATGCCTCGCGGCGGCGCAACGCCGACAAGCGCGGCGCTGGCGCGACGGCGTTGCGCCTGGATGAGGAGAGTGGCGTGGTCGACGCGTTCAGTCACGAGATGGTTGAGCAGGGGAGTTGGTTTCCATGACATGTACGACTCCAAGAGCATGATGAGTGACGTGCTGCATCTCTCCACGCGTACAACTCCCCCAATCGGGGCAATGCGTCGCATTCTGGCGCAGGTCTGAACTACTGGTCTCGCACAGAGCCACAGCGTCACAGAGAGTTCTACCTCCTCCGGGCTGAACAGTTTTCACGCGGGGCTCGCGGGGGGCGCGGGGGAGAAGCAAATGCTGTTGTAACTGCGGTCGCGAGACGCAGTTTCAACAGCCTTTCGCAGTTGCACTTCCCCGCGCGCCCCGCGTGAAAACTGTTCCCGCGAATGCTGCAGGACGCTCTGTGACGCTGTGGCTGTGTTCGAGACGAGCAGTTCGCTATTTCGCGACGGAGCTGCGTGTCTGGCCATCCCAGCCGGGGCCGTAGACGGCGCGGCCGGGCGTTTTGCCGGTGTGTTTGTTGTTGCGCCAGACGGCGGTGCCGTTGACGAAGACATCGCGCACGCCGACGGAGAGCTGGTGCGGCTTATCGAAGGTGGCTTTGTCGACGACCGTCGCCGGATCGAAGATCACCAGATCGGCGAAGCTGCCTTCCTTGATCAGGCCGCGGTCGCGCAGACCGAGGATCTGTGCGGTGGACCACGTCATCTTGCGCACGGCGTCTTCGAGTGTGAGGACATGATCGTCGCGCGCGTACTTGCCCAGCACACGCGTGAACGTACCGTAGCTGCGCGGATGCACGAGTGCCGTCGTGGTGTCGGGGTCGTAGCCGCCGGCGTCGCTGCCGATGACGACCCACGGGCGCGCGATCATCGCGGCCACGTTCGGCTCACTCATTCCGAACGTCACCTTGCCGAGTGTGTTCTTCTCGCCGATGGTGAGCGCGATGATCGCGTCGACCCAATCCATCTTCATTCCGGCCGCGATGCCATCCAGACGTTTCCCTTCGTACTGTTTCCACTCCGGCGTCTTGAACCCGGCAATCTGATACGCGCTCGGCGGATTGTCCTGACAAAGACTCGGCGCACCGGGCTTGAGATCCGTCATTTCAGCGCGAATGCGCGCCGTGAGCGATGCGTCCTGCAGGCGCTCGATCAGTTTGCCGTCCGCGTGCACCCACCCCGGAATACACGACGACAGGTTGTTGCCCGACGCCGGATACGAATACATCGTCGCCTTCACATCCTGTCCCGCAAGTCGGGCGGAATCGACTTTCGCAATCGCCGGTGCGGCGAGCGGCCAGTTGCGCTGACCGGCGGCCTTGAAGTGGTAGATCACCACGGGCACGCCACCATCCTTGCCGATCTTCAGTGCTTCGTCCATCGCGCCGAGCAATCCACCTTCTTCGCCGCGCATGTGCGTGATGTAGGTGCCGTGCAGTGGCGCCATCGCTTTCGCGATCTCGATCAGCTCGTCGGTGTTCGCGTAGCTGCCCGGCGGATAGATCAGCGCACTCGACACGCCGAATGCACCGTCGAGCATCGCGTGTTTGACGACCGCGCGCATCGTGTCGAGGGCCGCAGCACCCGCGACGCCTTCGGCGCGACCCATCGCATAGCCGCGCACCGTCGTCGCGCCGAGATAACTGCCGGCGTTCACCGAGATGCCGTGATGCTCCATCGCCGCCAGCCACTGTCCGAAGCCATGATCACCGCGGAAGGTCTTGACCTGTGCGAGCATCAGCGCGTCGTCGGGATCACCGCCGGCGTAGAGCGAATCGACGTTGGTGTTCGACGGAGCGGGCGTGGTCGCTTCACCGAGTATCTCCGTCGTCACACCCTGCGACACTTTGCCGATCACTCGACCGTCGGCAAACAGGAGTGCGTTCCACGAGTGCGCCTGGATGTCGATGAACCCCGGCGAGACGACGAGGCCATTCGCGTCGACCTTCTCCTTCGTCGCCGCATCGGCCAGCGCACCGCGTGGTGCGATGGTCGCGATGCGATCGCCGCGCACACCGACATCGCCAAAGTAGTACGGATTGCCCGTGCCATCGACGATGCGGCCGTTCGTGATCACCAGGTCGTACGGCCCATCCGCCGCCGGCGCCTTCGCCGTACACGCCACCATCACCACCGACAGCGCAACACATCCGCCAGCACGAACGAGGGAACGTTTCATGACAAGTCCTGTGCGAAGAAGGCGGCCACACTGGGGCGACCGGATTCTAGCGTACAGCACGTGAGCTTTTGAACTGCCGGTCTCGCACAGAGCCACAGTGCCACAGAGAGTCCTACGGCAGTTGAGACAACAATTTTCGCGCGGGGCTCGCGGTGGACGCGGGGAAAAGCAAAGGCCTTTTGAAACAGCGTCTCGCGAGCGCAGTTCCA
>JANLPZ010000144.1:0-30120 GCA_031367535.1 Gemmatimonadaceae bacterium | reverse complement strand
TCGCGATCGATGTGCCGACGCGCCGCTTTTCGGTCGGCGACGCCGTGCCGGTCACCACGACTTCGGACAGGTTGATCGCGCTCACCGACAGCGCGGCGTCAACCGTGACCGTGCTCCCAGCCAGCACCTGGACTGTCTTGCTGATCGGCTGGAAACCGATCCGACGGATCTGGATCACGCGGGCGCCGGTCGGCACCACCACCATCGTGTATTCACCACTGGCCTGACTCAGCGCACCCACGCGCGTGCCGACCACCGAAATCTGCGCGTCCGCCAGCCCGCGGCCTGACGATGCTTCTGTGACTTTGCCGCGGATCGTTCCCGTGGCAGCTTGCGCCGACAGCAGTGCCGGCGCTGCACACAGCAGCATGGCGGCACCGCAGACAGCGCGGCGAACAAAGAGAAATGTCATGCACGTCCTCCGGACGGACAAAGCGTACGAACCCAGGGCCCGGGCAACGGGGATCGCCGCCCGCCGGGTTGAGCCGGTCAAGGTTACCGTGACGTGGGTGACCGGGCAATCGGATTTTATTCCCTCGCCGCCGGGCAGACGCCTTCACCCGGTCACGCCGCCAAACCTGACACATGTCCGGGACCGCAGTCGGGGTGACCATTCGCTGGTCAGTCGAGTATTCCTCTCGTATCAGCCTGACGCCGCGTCGCACAGATTTGTGTCCGCCGCCTCCCTCCCCGCACGTTGCATGGCCCTGCCTCGCCCCCTTCAGCTCGATCGCAGCACCCCGAGCGCCGCACCGGTCGCCGCCGACGTGCTGGCGATTCGTGCGCGTGATGGCGAGCCGGGTGCGTTCACGGCGCTGGTGGAGCACATGCATCCGCGCGCCGTGCGCTTCGCGGGCCAGATGACCGGGGCCGCGCGTGACGACGTCGAGGACATCGTGCAGGACGCATGGATCCGGACCTTCCGTGCACTGCCCCGCTACGACGAATCGCGGTCGTTCGAGAGCTGGTATTTCACCATTCTCGCCAACTGTTGCCGCAGTCTGCGCGTGAAATTGCGGCGCTGGAGCCTGCGCGCACAGCCGCTCGACGATCAGATGCGCGACGATGCCATCGATCCGCTGATCGCAACCAGTACACGAAGCGATGTGGCACGCGTCTATCGCGCACTTGCCACGCTGCCGGCGATGCAGCGCGAGACCTTCCTCCTGCATCACGTTGAAGGCTTCGGTTACGAGGAAATCGCCGAGATCACCGGCGTCGGTGTGTCCGCGTGCAAGATGCGCGCGAAACGCGCCATGGATGCGGTGCGCGAGCTGCTCCGCGAGGATAACCCTGATGCCTGACGATCTGCCGACTGTGGACTCCCGACTCGATGCCGCGTTGACGGCGATGCGTGAACCGCCGATGCTGACGCGCGACGCCTCGGCCCGTGTTGCCGCGCGTGCCGTGCTCGCCAACGCGCCGATCGCGCGTGCGACCACCTGGTGGCTGCGCGCCGCCGCTGCGGTCATCATTGTCGCACTCGGCGGTGCTGCACTTGGTTCGCTGCGGTCCCGCAACGCAGCGCCGACGTACACGTCCGGCTCAGACTCGATGCGCGACATTGCGCGCGGCGTGACGATCACACCGGTCATCGCAACCGCCGCGCGCCCGATCGTCTTCGAACTCGATGCGCCGGACGCACACTCAGTACAGGTACTCGGCGATTTCAACCAGTGGTCGCGCAGCGCGAGCGAGATGCAGCGTGGCGCTGATGGTCGCTGGCGCATGACGACGTTGCTGCCGCCGGGGCGATATGTCTACGCGTTTCTCGTGGATGGTCTGCGCTTCCGACGTGATCCGCTGCGCGATGCGGTGGAAGATCGCGACTTCGGGGTGAACGGGTCCGAGCTCGTGGTCGGCGAAGCGCCGTGATATGGCGTCGCGCGGCACTGATCGGCGCAACGCTGGTGGCGTGTGCGCTGCAGGCGCAGTCGGCCGCCGAGTCGGAGCGCGCCGCCGAGCAGCGTATTGATGCACTCGTGCGTGACTTCGATCGACGCGGCCTGCCGACGGAATTGCTGCGTGCGAAAGTGGCCGAAGGTACAGCCAAGGGCGCGGCACCAACGCGCATCGCCGATGCCGTCGCACTGCTCGCGTCACGTGTCGATTCTGTGGCGCGACTGCTGGCACCATCGGTGACCGTACCGGAGTTGCACGCCGGCGCCGAGGCGCTCGCGGTCGGGATCTCTGCGCCGTCGCTGCGCACGATTCGTGTGGCAGCTGGTCGGCGATCGGCCGAACCGTATTTCCTGTTCGTGACCCGTCTCGTGCGACGTGGTGTGACACAGGAGCAGGCCGTGCGCACGACGCGCCATCTGATCGACCGGCAGGTTGCATCGACCACGCTGCTCGCGATCGCCGATGATTTGGCCCGCGACGTCGCCGGTGGCCTGTCGCCGGATGCGGCGCTGAATGATCGGATGACGCGCTTGATCGGCGGCGGCGTCCAGACGGCGACTGCTGCCAATGGCTTCGGCTTTACGAACAGCGCCGACGGGCCGAGGAAACCCTGACGTGCTGCGCGCCGACGTGATGCTTCGCGCGCTACTCTCGGTTCTCCTGTTGACGACACTCGTCGACATCGCTCGCGCACAACCGCGCGCCCGCATCGCCGGCACGCTCGAAACCGGCGCGGCTGCCGTCGAACAACCGCAGTTGCCGACTGGCGCCGCGTTCTATCTCGCGCCGAGTGCATTGCTCACCGCGCACGACTTCTCGGTCGGCGGCGACGCCGTCTTCGCCGCCGGCACACCCGTCTGGCAGTCGTTCCTCGGCAGCGGCTACGTGCGATCGCCGGCGGTGAGAAATCTGCGCGTTCTCGGCAGCGGTCAGCTTTTGAAGACAAGTGGATTGCTGTCAACGTGGCACGGTGACGCGGGCATTGAATGGCGCAGGGCGTCCGCGATGAACAGTGCCGCAATCAGCGCACGCATCGGCCGGTTGCGTTATGGCGGCGCGATGTGGCGTGACGAGAACATCACCGCCAGCGCGACACGTACACACGGAGCGATGCTGCTCGCGATTGAAGGTCAGCTGAGCGATGGCATCCGTCCGTCCGCGCTGCAGAATCGGCTCGGTGTATCAGCCGGTAGCGGCGACACGTTCAACGTGCGGACGCTCGATTTCACACCACGCATGATCTGGGAACGCGGCCGACTGCGCACCGATGCCTCGGTGGCGTTGCGCGCGATGCAGCAGGGCGTGAGCGGCACACGCGCCGGCCCGCAGCTGTCATTCACCTTCTCCACAGCGCGCGGCATTTCCATTTTCGCAGGCGGTGCGCAACGGCTGCCCGACGTGCGCGCTGGAATTCCGTCGGGTCGCAGTGCCTTGCTCGGCTTGCGCGTCGGCGGTGCGCGCCTGTTGTCTCGCGCTGAGGCGCCGCGTCGCACCGGTCCGACACTGACGGTGGTCAACGATCTGCTGATCATCGACGCGGGCACGACGTCTGCGGCGCGAACTGCATCGCTGCGTGGAGAATTCACCAACTGGCAGCCGCGCCAGTGTCATCCCCGCGATGCGCGCAGCTTCTACTGCGGCAGTGCACCGCCCCCCGGCACCTGGCGCGTCGCGATTCAGTTGAATGACGGCGCGTGGCAACAGCCAGGCAATCTCGCAGCGGCCGCGGATGACTTCGGGTCGGTGGATGGTCTGCTGATGACGGGCGGCAAGCCGTAGCAGGTTTGCCCACTCGATCGCGCCATCGACTACCGCGCGCGCAGGAACCCGATCGCGATACCACCACTGCGATGCGCGCGCCCGCCACTGAATTCGCGCGTGCCGACCGACTGATAGTACTCGAGATATCGGTCGCCAGAGCGGAAGACGAACCCCGCCTGCGATCGGAGCACGAATCGTGACAGATCGCCCGACGAAATCGTGTACGGGCTGCTGCGATTGAACAGTCCACCCTGCAACGTGGCGTCGTAGCCGACGATGTTGAGCTGCGGCTTGAGATAGACGTGAAACATCCGGCCGCGCGATGCGGTCGCGCTGAATGGTGCACCGATTCGTCCGATCAAGAGTGTGGGACCGACGGTGAGTGCCGTGTTGAAGGTGCCTGCGCGTGCGCCAGCCGTGCCTGTCAGCAGCACACGATTCCCATCGCGATACAACTGTCGCTCGACATTCGCTTCGTAGTTCACGATCACATCATTCCGGATCTGATTGCCCCATCCCTGCGGAATCGTGTTACCGGTATGCCGGTGTATGAACGTCTGTATCTCCTTGCCGCCGGCGCCCTGTCCGATGATGCCGATGTTCAGCGATGACGAAATGCGCTGATGCCGGACGGAATCCGTTGCCACGCCAAAAACACGCAGCTGCTTCGTCCCCACGTACGGATGATCGTTGGCGAGAATCTGCGAGGCCTTGAGATCCGTGGACGTGTAGCCGTCATCCTCGTAGGCGAGCCCGACACGCTGCGCCGTGCCGCCAGGCATCATCAGCACGCGTGACACGCGAGAGCGATGGAATATCGGATTCACCGCCTCGACGTGAATGCCTTGTGTGAAGTAGTAATCGGTGGCGGTGAAGAAATCGTTGTCGTACGTGATGCGCCAGAATCCCTCGCGCTGCACGTCCCGCTCCACGCCGGTGGTGACGATCGCTTGTCCACGCGCCGACGTCGCCGTCAGCACTCCCGCACACAAGACACTCACGCATCGATTCATACCACGCTATACGTCAGCCGGCGCCCTTCGGATCGCTCCGCAGTGCACGCCCGGACTGCACCCGACTCCGCTGTCCGTCGCGCAACACGACGTGACCGTTCACGATCACCAGTGAGATCCCCACCGGATACTGAAACGGGCGTTCGAATGTCGCGGTGTCTGCGATGCTCGCCGGATCGAACACGACCACGTCCGCCGCCTTGGCCACGGCCAGTCTGCCGCGATCCGCCAGCCGTACGCGATCCGCCGGCGCCGACGTCAGCTTCCGGATCGCCTGCGTAAGTGTCAGCGTCTTGCGTTCACGGACATAGCGGCCAAGCACGCGCGGAAAGCTGCCAGCGCCGCGCGGATGCGGGCTGCCGCGCCGCGTCGGGCCATCGTTTGCGAACGCGCCGCCATCGGTGCACACCATGCTCCGCGGATGGGCGAGGATGCGCTCGAGATTCTCCTCGCTCATCGCGAAGCCTGCCATGTCGACACTGCCCGTGTTGCGGCGAATCAGGCTGACCAGCGCGGCGTACGGCGCCTTGTTCATCGACGACGCCCACGCACCGAGTCGCTTGCCTTCCGCATCACGGTCAGCCGGCGACGTGACGGAGGTGATCTGCACGTTGTCCCAGCCGCCGATCAGGTCGACCTTGGCGCGTGTCTCTGTTTCGATGCGAAGTGCGACGGACGGATTGTCGAGTCGCGCGAGAAATGCGTTGATACCGCCATCACGCGCCCAGACCGGAAACAGATTCGTCAGCGACGTCGCGTACGCGAGATACGGATACCGATCGAACGCCACATCGATGCCATCGGAACGCGCCCCGTCGATGAGTGCGAACGCCTGATCGAGTTTGCCCCAGTTTCGCGGGCCCTGCGTCTTGAGATGCGAGATCTGCAACCCGCACTTGGCGCCACGCGCCACCGCGATCGACTCCGCGATTGCGTCGAGCAGCTTGTCGTCCTCATTGCGCATGTGCGTCGCGTACACGAGCCCGCGACGCGCGAGTGGTGCAAAGAGCGCGATCAGTTCCTCGGTCGGAGCAAACGCACCTGGTGTGTACTCGAGGCCTGACGACGCACCACACGCACCTTCGGCGAGGGCTCGTTCCACCATCGCGACCATCGTCCGCAACTCGGCCGGCGTCGCACGGCGATCATCGTTTCCCACGATCGCCGCTCGCACCGCGCCAAGCCCGATCATCGACGCCACGTTCGGAGCCGGCTTCAGTCGCTCGAGTTTCGCAAACAGTGCCGCGAAGCCGTTCGCCGACGCCCCGGTCGCGCGCGAACTGCCATCCGCACCTACGACAATCGTCGTGATGCCCTGCCGGATCACCGACTCCGCGCGCGGATCGGCAGCCAGCGACGCATCGCCGTGTGAGTGGATGTCGATGAAGCCCGGTGCCACGGCCAACCCGCGCACATCGATCTCCACTGCGCCACGGCCTGCCAGCGCTGTACCAATCGCCGAGATGCGATCGCCACTGATCGCGACGTCACTGTCACGACCATCGGCGCCGGTGCCATCGAACACGGTTCCGCCTCGCAGAATGATGTCTGCATCGGCGTGGGACGGGATCTGTCGTGAACGCGTCAGTGCGCCGCTCACCAGCAGCGAACCGGTAGCGCTCAGAAAGTCGCGGCGAGTAGTTCTCATTCGCAGTATACTATTCACAGATTCCTGCGGTCCGCAGCCGCCGCCCAGGAGCACACCAGTATCTCCTCGCACATTTCCTGATGCCGCTCGCGACGCCCGCGGTCGTCACGCACAGTGACGATGCGCTCGATCTAATCTGGTTCTGCCAGCTCGCCGCTGACGGTGAGTTCCTCGGCGCCGGTCCGCATCGCAAACCGACGCTGCCTTATCTCGCCAGCCTCGTGGAAACGGCGGCGGAGATGGGCTTCAGCAGCCTGCTCACCGCCACCAACTTCCACGCTGAACACGACGCGTGGACCGCATCGATCGCGACACTCGCGCAGACGCGTGGTGCGGGGCTACTGGTCGCGGTACGGCCCGGGATGTTTCACCCTGCCATCTTCGCCAAGATGGCCGCCACCGCCGCGTCGCTCTTTCCCGGTCGATTGCGGATCAACATCGTCACCGGCTCCAATCCCGCCGAGAATGCGATGTATGGCGATACCGAGACACACGACACGCGTTATGCGCGCACTCACGAATTCGTGGAAGTGATGAAGCGGCTGTGGGCCGAGCCGGTGGTGGATCATCACGGTACGTTCTATCAGACGACCGGCGCGGTGCTCGAACCGAAACCGTCGCCGATGATCCCCATCTACGTCGGCGGACACAGTAGTCCGGCGCAGCAGCTTGCCGCGGAACTGGCCGATGTGTACCTGGTGTGGGGTGATACACTGCCGAGCATTGCTGCGCGTCTTGCATCGATGCGTGACGCGGAAGCGGCGGCCAAACGTCGCGTCCGTTTTGGATTGCGCGTCCATGTCATCGTGCGCGAAACGGAGGCCGAGGCGTGGCAGTCCGCCGAACGCCTGATCAGTCGCATCGATCCCGCCGTGCGATCCGCCTTTCTCGCGGCGGCCGGCAGTGCTGATTCGGAAGGTCAGCAGCGGCAGCGTGCGCTGTCATCAGGCCCGTCGCTGATTGTCGAAGAGAATCTCTGGGCCGGTGTCGGGATCGCGCGAACGGGCGTCGGCGTTGCCATCGTCGGTGATCCCGAGCAGGTCGCCGCGAAGTTGCGCGCGTATCGAGCACTGGGTATCTCGACCTTCATTCTGTCCGGCTATCCACATCTCGAAGAGTGTCGACGATTCGGTGAACTGGTGATGCCGCTGCTTCGCACCTCTCGGACAGACGCGACCGTACCCGCGTTGGCTGGCGTCGGAGTGGCGCCAGTCACGTGACCACGCCGACCACCGCGTCATCAGCAACACCGACGGGCTCCGGCCTCTTGCGAGTGGTCGGCCGTTGGGACATGGTCGCCCTTGTCATCAATGGCATTGTCGGCGCCGGCATCTTCGGACTGCCGCAGAAAGTGCACGCGCTGCTCGGTGCATGGGGACTGCTGGCCATCGTGGCGTGCGCGATCCTGATGGGTTTCATCATCGCCTGTTTCGGCGAAGTAAGCAGTCGGTTCAGCGACACCGGCGGTCCATACCTCTACGCATCCGAAGCGTTCGGTCCGTTCACCGCGTTCGTCGTCGGTTGGCTGCTCTGGCTCGCGCGTGTCACCGGGATCTGCGCGATTGCGAGTGTGCTGGCCGAGTATCTGTCGTTTCTCGTGCCATCCGTCGGCAACGGCGTGCCTCGCGCGCTGTTGTTGTCAGCCGTGATCTGTTCACTCGCCGTGTTGCACATCCGTGGCACGCGCGGCGCTACGCGCTTCGGCAGCATCATCACCATCGCGAAGCTGGTGCCGCTGCTGCTGTTCGTCGCGCTCGGCCTGCCGCACATCAACGCCGAGGCGTTCGACTTTGCGGTGCAACCCGGGCGCAAGGATTTCTCGAGTGCGGTGCTGCTGCTCGGCTTTGCATTCGTCGGCTGGGAAACGGCGCTGGTGGCCGCCGGTGAAATGCGCGAGCCACGCAAGGATGCACCATTCGCGCTCGGTATCGGGCTGGCCGGTGTCGCCGCGCTCTATGTGGCCATTCAGGCCGTCTGTGTCGGCACGCTGCCCGCTCTCGCACAATCGACGCGTCCAGTCGCCGACGCCGCCAACACCTTTCTGGGACCGGCGGGCGCGACGCTGATCGTGATCGGCGCCGCAATCTCGATGCTCGGCACGATCAATGGCGGTGTGCTCGCGATCTCGCGGATTCCGTTTGCGATGGCCGAGGCGAAGCAATTACCGCGTGCGCTGGCGGGGTTGCATCCGGTGTATCGCACGCCCGTACTCTCGATCGTGGTTTCGTGTGCCGTCGTGCTGCTGCTCACACTCACACGGGGGCACATCTACCTGCTCACGATCAGCACCATCTCGCGGTTGTTCGCATTCACAGTCACGATCGTATCGATTCCGGTATTCCGGCGGCGGCCCGCGATGGCGCCGGCGCTGTTCACACTGCCTGGCGGCATGACGATTCCGATTGTCGCGCTCGGGTTGATCGTATGGCTGCTCAGTGGGACGTCGTGGAAGGACACGCGCGATGTGGTGATCGCGACTGTGGCCGGAGCAGCGGTGTTCGGGGTGATGAAGCTGGTGGGGTCGCGTAAGTCGGCATAAGCGAAGCGCCGGTCGCCGGCCGGGCGTTCACTTCGACGACGGCACCATCACATACCCCGCAACACCGAAGTATTTGTCCAGCGCGAGAGCCTCGCGAATTTCCTGCTCGCGCATCACCTCGAAGCTGACGGCGTCCGCGAGGCTGAGCCGCTGATCGACAAAACGCCGCATCCAACGATCCACTGCCTCGCGCTCGATGTCGCGCGTTACGAATTCGACCACGTGGGTCGCGTCGAGATACAGACTGTCGAGGAAACGAAGCCCCTCGCTCGCTCCGCGAACGCGACTGAGCAGAATCTGCATCTCGGCGACCACGAGATTCGTCGTGACGAGGCGCGTTCCGTCCTCGATCCATCCGCGATAGGCCTTCAGAGCCGGCCCGTGCATCGACTCTTTCGGACTCAGGGCCGCGAACCAACCGGAGGTATCGAGGAACACCGATGTCACCGACGCTTTCTCGACCGCGCGCGATACTCGTCGGCCAGAATCGCGTCATGATCGACCGCGACATCCTCGTTCCAGCCCGTCGGGTCCGACGATTCCAAGAACTGGATCATCGGGCTGTTGCCCTTCTGCGAAGCCGCAAAACTCCGCAGCCCGCGCCGCAGAATCTCGGCTTTGGACAGGCCGGATTGCTCGACGACACGGCTTAGGAGGGCACTATCGTCCGGAGCCAGATACACCTGTACCGGCTCGCGAACCTGGGGCGCCTTGCGAGGGTCCTTCGACATGCATGTAGTTTGCCACATGTAATACATTATGTCAAGTACATGTATTTGCGTCGAGAGCGCCCGCAAGATCAAACGCACATTTCTCCCCACACCCTTCGCAGGCACCCCATGAACCGCCGCCACTTCCTCCAACACTCCGCCGCTTTCGCCGCCTTCCCGACACTGGCGCGAACGCCGCAGCGCAGCGCCCTGCTCCACGTCAACGGTGAGCGACTCAACGGCTGGCTGACAGCGTTCAACAGCATCGGACGAACTGCAGGAGGCATCAACCGGGTCGCGTACTCCGAAGCCGACCTCGCCGGCCGCGCGTTCACGCTCGATCTCTTTCGCCAGTCCGGCCTCACGCCGCGTATCGATGCCGCCGGCAACATCTACGCTCGTGTGGCTGGCATCAGTGCCACGCTGCCACCGATTCTGATCGGCTCACACGTCGACTCCGTCACCGATGGCGGCAACTTCGACGGGCCGGTCGGCAGCTTCGCCGCCATTGAAGTCGGGCGCACACTGCTCGAAACACGCACGAAGCTGCGACACCCGGTCGACGTCGTTGTCTGGCAGAACGAGGAAGGCGGCACCATCGGCAGCAAGATCGCAATCGGCGCACTCACCGACGCCGATCTCGAGAAGGTCGCCCGATCGGGCAAGACAATTCGCGAAGGCATCGCGCTGACCGGCGGCAACGTCGCGCAGCTCGCGTCCGCCGCCAAAAAGCAAGGCGACATCGCTTGCTACATCGAGTTGCACATCGAGCAGGGCGGACTGCTCGAGAAGGCCGGCCTGCAGATCGGCGTCGTCGAAGGCATTGTCGGTCTGCGCTGGATCGAAGTCACGATCACTGGCATGTCGAACCACGCCGGCGCAACACCGATGGATCAGCGCCATGACGCCGTCCTCGCTGCCGCGAAATTCACTGTTGCGATCAACGATGCCATTCGCGGCGAACCAGGTCGACAAGTCGCCACCGTGGGACGCATCGTCGCGTCTCCGAACACCACCAACGTCATCGCCGGTCAGGTCGTGATGACGATCGATCTGCGCGATCTGGACGTGGCGAAACTGACTCGATTCAAGGCGACCTTCGAGCGTCTCGGTCGTGAGATCGGCGCTGCCACCGATACCGCATTCCAATTCAGGACACTCGTCGATAGTGAACCGGCCATCGCCGATCCACGCGTCGTGAGCTGGATCGAAGGCAGCACCGCCTCCCTCGGCCTCACGAAACAACGCATGCCGAGCGGCGCAGGGCATGACGCGCAGGAGATCGCACGCATCGCACCGATGGGCATGATCTTCATTCCCAGCATCGGCGGCATCAGCCACTCGCCGAAGGAATTCTCGAAGGCGGACGACATCACGCGTGGTGCGGATGTGCTGCTGAACGCAGTGATCGCGGCGGATCGCGGGTAGCGCGGACGGGCTTTGGTAGGCGCAGGACGCAGACAGCAGCAGCCAATAGCAGCCAGCTCCAACATTGGTGCGCGCTGAGCATCAGCGCGTGCGCCTGACATGTCAGCGCCTCAAGTTTGCGACCACAACGCCGACCTTCCCCATGTAGGTCTTACCGCGTCGCTGTCTCGCGTGGGCGGACTTCTCTCCCCCCTCTCCTCACCCGAGCATGCGCGCTTTTTCTGCCCGCTGGTCGCCCGATCACGGATGGAATGATGCGGGAAGCATGGCCGTGCAACACGACGTGCAGCTGCTGCTCGCATTTGGACCCGTCGACGCGCCATCGGTCGCATGGTTTGCATTCACCACCGCGCGCGTCAACGTGATCGTGTTCGACGGTGCCGGGAGCGAGCCGGACCTCGAGATGGGTCGCAGACTGGGCGCCGAGATCCGTAAAGACGCCACCGCCCGACACGTGCTCCTGTTTCTCGATGGCCTCCACATCAACGGAGCAGCATTCACGCAGGGCCTGACGGAAAGGTTGCCGCGCACCGTCACAGTCTCGGGGGGGCTCGCGAGCGATGGCGTTGAATTCAAGACGACGGGGCTCGGTGTCGATGGCCCCCCGGTGGAACGACGTGCCGTCGCCATCACGCTGAGCGGCGACTCGCTTGCGATTGCCACCGGCAGCGCCGGCGGATGGGAACCGTTCGGACCGGTCCGTGTCATTTCCAGCGCCGACGGCGCGACGGTGTTCGAACTGGATGACGAGCGCGCGCTCGACATCTATCGACGATATCTCGGTGATCTGGCGTCGGAACTGCCCGGTAGTGCCCTGCTCTTCCCGCTCGCACTGACATCGCGCGACGGTGCGACGACGGTCGTGCGCACGATTCTGGGTGTCGACGACGACGCGGGCTCGATGCGGTTTGCCGGCGACATGCCGCAGGGCTACACCGTCCGGCTGATGCGTTCGACGAATGACAGCATTCTCGACGGTGCCGCATTCGCCGCCAGAGCAGCCATCGCCGGCCTGCAGGGTGTGGCGCCGAGTGCGCTCTTGTGCGTTTCGTGCATCGGCCGACGCGCCGTGTTGCGGAGCCGGGTCGAGGAAGAAGTCGAGGAAGTCTCGCAACTCGCGCAAGGCGCCGTCGTCAGCGGCTACTACAGCAATGGCGAGATTGCGCCGCCCACTGGCCGTCTCGATCACGCATCGTTGCTGCACAACCAGACGATGACGATCACCGCGATCGGCGAGCGCTGATGCATCCGGCACTGGCGCGCCCGGTCCGTCGATTCCTTGCCGGCGAAACGCTCACTCCCGGCATGCAGGCGGTGCTCGATGCCGCCAGCAGAGCGCTGGATGACATGCAGCGTGATCGTGCGATGTCGGCGCGCACGATGGACGAACTCTCGCTCGAACTGCAGGAGCGACTCGCCAGGATGCACGTCGCACAGCTCTCCGAGCGCGAAAGCACGGCTCGTTTCCAGGCCTTCTTCGACTACGCCGGCATCGCGATTCAGGTCCTCGCCGCGGACGGGCTGATCACACAAGCCAATCCGGCGTGCCGCGATGTGCTGGGCTACACACCGGACGAGATGGTCGGCCAGCCCATTATGCGATTTCTGGCCGGCGACGACGACTCGAGTATCACTGTCGCCTGCAGCGACCTGCTGTCATCCGCGCGCGAATCCGTGACGCTCGATCAACGATTCGAGCACAAGGATGGCTCGCTCGTCTGGGGGCAGCTGACGGTCGCGCGTGTGCTGGCGAGCGGCGAATCGCGACTGATGGTGATGCTGCAGGACGTGACGGAGCGCAAGCGCATGGAAGAGGAGCTTGTGCGGCGGGCATTCCGCGATGACCTGACGGGTCTCGCCAATCGTGCGTTGTTCCACGACCGCCTGCGCCACGCACTTCGCCGTCATGGACGCATGGGGATGCCGGTTGCGGTCGTCCTGCTCGATCTCGACGGCTTCAAGCGCGTCAACGATTCCCTCGGTCATGCTGCGGGCGACCAGTTACTGCGTGCCATCGCGTCTCGCATCACGGCCTCGGTGCGTTCCGGAGAAACCGTCGCGCGGCTTGGCGGTGACGAGTTCGCGATCGTGATCGAGGCACTGCAGAGCGAGGAGGATGTGCATCAGCTGGCCGACCGCCTGTTGCGCGTCATCTCACGACCGGTGTCGATCGGTGATCGTGAGGTGGTAGTGAACGTCAGCATCGGCATTGCACTCGCACACTCTGGCGAGGAAGGCGACGCCGTGCTTCGGAACGCCGACGTGGCCATGTATGCTGCCAAGAACGCCGGCAAACACTGCGCGCGTCTCTTCGATCCGGCGATGCTCGAGCGCGCGCAATCCTGGATGGACCTCGAGCAGGATCTGCGCCGCGCGGTGGCGGAGTATGAATTCGAGCTGCAGTTTCAGCCGATGATGCAACTGCAGTCTGGCGCACTGCTCGGCTTCGAAGCGTTGCTCCGCTGGCGTCATCCGAAACGCGGCCTGATCCCGCCATCGCAGTTTCTCGCAGTTGCAGAAGAAACCGGCGTCATCGTACCGATTGGTCGCTGGGCACTGCGTGAGGCGTGTTGTTATGCCGCGGGCTGGGCGGATCGCAGCGGTGCGACGCCGAGCATCTCCGTCAACCTCGCGCCGCGTCAGCTGGAGGACGAAGGCCTCTTCGATGACGTCAGCAATGCAGTCACCAGGGCGGGTCTCGATCCGCGCCTGCTGATTCTCGAAATCACCGAGAGCCAGCTGATGCGCGCACCCGACACGGCACACAGCACACTCCAGGCCATTCGTGCACTCGGCGTCCGCGTCGCCATTGATGATTTCGGCACCGGGTACTCATCGCTCAGCCAGTTGCAGTTCTTTCCCGTCGACGAGCTGAAGATCGATCAATCGTTCGTGGCGCGCATGGATGCCGGCGATCGTGACGCGTCGTTTGTGCGTACCATGCTCACGCTGGCACAGTCCCTGGGCGTCAGTGTCGTGGCGGAAGGCATCGAGCGTGTCGAGCAGTTGGCAATGCTCATCGCGCTTGGCTGCAACGCCGGACAGGGGTACCTGTTCAGCCGTCCACTGGCGATCAACGACGTGCTGAACTTCATCGCGGATCACGAACCTTCGGCGCTGTCGGGACAGTAGACTTCGCGACCGGCACCACAGTGGCCGCAATCCACACGGTCGAGTTGGTGACCGTCAGTGCACTCGGCGTCACCTTGAGCGACACCGACGTATCCGCCACCGGCACCTCCGTCTCGACGGCAACCGGCAAGCGGATCGGGCGGAAGAATCGCTGCGGAATCTTCACGCGGAAACCGCGACCGACCAGTGCCTGCATCTTCTCGCTCGCCCGCGATTTGTCGACGGCGTAGCCACACAAGCCGCCACGCGACGCAAGCACCGAATCGAGCGCGGCGACCGACTCGGGTGCCGGATCGATGAAAACACGAATCGCGAGCTCCGGAAACGCCGGATCTGCGCTCACAGACCCGTTCACCGCACTGAGCGCAATCAGGCCCTTTGCCACATAGTCGCGTGCGCGAACACGTCCTGTCACATCACGCGTGACGGACATGTCGCCACACACCGGTCCGGCGATGCCCTTCGACTTCCAGTCGGCGGTGACCCGTGCGATGCCGGTACCGGCGGCCACATGCACCGGCACGGATACACGGATCGTATCGCCACCGAAGGTGAGCGTCGGAACTTCCGGTTGCAGATGGCCCCGTACGTTGTCGAGAATCACTTCCAGATCGTACGATCCGACCGTCCGGCGTCCGAATATGCCGAGGCGTGCCTTGATCTCGCCGTCCTTGCGGACGCGCATGCGCGGCAGTCGCAGATCGACGTCGTGGAACCAGCCTGACACGACACTCTTCACGATCTGATCGACGAAGGGCGTCGGCAATCCGATCGCGATATCACCAGCGGGCCGACGATCGAGGAGATCGCTTGACGCCACGTTCTCGTACACGACTGCGCGCAAGGAATCACGTTGTCGGGTCAGACTCGCAATCTCCTGCAATACCTTGGCCGGATCCTCGCGATCCGACTTCGGCCGGAAGCGCAAGCCGAGTGCCGCCAGTGTCACTACCGGAATGCCGACGACGACGCCGAGTCCGAGGGCGATCCAGCGCTTCATGGTTGCACCCCGCGTGTCACGGTGGTGAATGCGCCCAGTTCGACGTGCAACGCGATCCAGAGTCGGTTCTGAAATGCAATGACGCGTGACGCAGTGACTGTCAGCGGCGCACTGGTGGCTTCGACGGACAACGTGGCATCGGGGCCGAAGCCCGGCAGGTTCATGGCCTGATCGAGTCGCACTGGAACGGCCACCGAGGGCAATGCGTCGGTCAGCTCCGGCAGACTGCGCTCGACGACACTCTGCAGCACGGCAATCACCAAGGGATCGAATGCCGCCAGTGCGCCGGTCGGCGTGTCGATCGCGACGTCATCGATGTTGATGCGAGCACGAAGCGCATGCTTCGTGTCGACGGTGAAGCGATCGAGCGCGCCGCGCAGCTCGACTGCGGCAGCGATGTGTGGATAGCTCGTGCGTTGCACATGTCCGGTGAGGTCGACACGCGCCACGTTGGCGCGAAAGGAGACCTGTGCTGCGGTCAGCGTGATCTTCGCGCGGTTGCGCAACTCGATCGTGAGTGGCAGTGCGGCGACGAGCAGCGAGCGGAGCAAGGTATCCGTCACGGTGACTATCACGTCTGTCTTGCGATCCATCACCGTCCCAGGTGCATCGCCTTCGAGCGCACGATAGCCGGCGACTTCGCGACGCAACTGATCCCGTTCCACAATCCGTTCCCGCGCCGCCGGGTCAGCACGTCCGCACGCGACCGCACAGCAGAGCAGCATCAGCGCACGCTTCATGGTGTCGCCACGTCGGTTGTCGCAGTGGTCGGCGGAAAGACCACGCGTCGAACGGCCGTGGTGAGCGGAATCGCCAGCAGCGCACCGACCGGTCCCAGCACATACGCCCAGAACAGCACCGAGGCAAACATCACGAACGGCCCCAGATCGAACCCTTGCTTCATGAATCGGGGCTTGATGACGTTGTCGACGATGTTGTTGAGCACCACGAACAAAACGATCAGCACGACCGTGCGCGGAATGCCAAACTCGAGGAGTGTCAGCGCCGCCGGTGGAATCATCGACAACGCGAAGCCGATCCCCGGCACGAAACTCAGCACGAGCGCGACGATCGCCCAGAGCACTGGCAGGTCGGTGCCGAGGATCATCATCACGATCCAGACGCCGACGGCATAGATGGCACCAGTCACCATCGTGATCCAGACGTACTGCTGCACGTCGGTCGCAATGCCTTCGAACTGGCGCTGCCAGCCCGATGTGGCCTCGTGCTCGATGCCCTTCCCCCGACGACGCCAGAACGCGCTCGATTCGATCAGCAGGAAGATCGACAGCATCACGATCAGCAGCGCTTCACTCATCGCGCCGCCGAGTCCCTGCGCCAGGTCGGAGGCGAGCGCGATGATACGCGCGGGGTTGATCATCTCGAGCACCTTCGACTTCGATGCGTCGATGCCGTAGCCATCGAGCCATGCGGCGCCGGATGTGACGAGTGCCGTCAGACGTTCCTGATATCGCGGCACCGTGTCGACCAGTGCCTTGCCGGCATAGCCGATCAGCACGACGAACGCGAGCAGTGCGAAGACGACAGTGAGCGCGGTGAGTGCCATCGCCCAGCCGCGCGGAATCCGTCGGCGGCGCAGCTGTTCCTGAAGCGGAGCGGCGCATGCAACGACCACTCCGGCCATCAGCAGCGGGTCCAGCACGCCGGAAACAGCGCGCAAGCCTTCAACAATGACGACGACGGCAGCGGCGGAAAGCAGCGCCCGGAAGCGTACGTCAGCGGTATGATCTGTCAGCATGTGATCTGTGAACGTCACGGGAATACGTGCCTGATGCAAGCAATCGCGACCGCACGGCGCGGTGGGCATACAAGCATGACACGGGCTACGTCAGCTGCGGCGTCCGCCAAGATCGACTGGTGTTCCGCGACCCGCTTCAAGCGCGCGGGTATGGATGTAGCGCACCGCTGCAACGTCTTCGACGGCCAGCCCGAGTGATTTGAACAGTGTGATGTCCTCGCGCGAAATCCGTCCCTGGATTCTGTTCGTGACGAGTTCGCCCAGCTCACCCTGCAGATGTGCTTCGGTGATCAGCCCCTCAGAGATCGGCACCAGCACATCACCTGACTCGGCCAGTACCGACTCGCGCCGATCTCCGAACAGACGTGCGCCGACGACGGCAGCGCTGTCCAACTCGCGCGCCGACTTCATCGACGCTCCGACGGCATTCACGTGGGTGCCCTTTCGCAACCATCGTCCTTCCAGCACCGGTGTGCGCGACGAGGTGATCGTGCAGACGATATCTGCATCACGTACCGCGTCTTCGACTGAATCGCATGCGGTGACATCGATGCCGCAGTGTTCGCGTGCCCGTGCGGCGAACGTGCGTGCACGACTGCCTTCACCGGCACCGGAGCGGCTCCAGACGGTTGCACGCGTGATCGGCCGCACCGCACACATCGCTTCCAGGTGTGGCAGTGCCAGCACACCGGCACCGAGAATGGCAACTGAGGATGCGTCGTCATTCGCGAGCAGGCGTGTCGCCAGTCCGGACACCGCCGATGTACGAATGGCCGTGATGCTCGAAGCGTCCGCGATGGCGAGCAGTGTGCCGTGTGTCGCGTCGAACAGGAGCACGACGCCGAGGTGTGAATCGAACGGCGTCGCGTCGTTGCCGGGGAATACCGTGATGATCTTCGCGCCGAGTGATGCGTCGCGGCCCGTGCCTAGAATGGCGGGCATCGAGCCGAACGCGTTGATCGAGTCGCCGAGTCGGAGCACCGTGCGCAGCGGCAGCACCGCGTTCCCTTCAGTCACGCTGCGGAGTGCGTCGGCCATCACGTCGATGCACGCCGGCATCGGCAGCAGGTCGTGGACGTCGTGATCGGTGAGGAGGAGTGTCGTCATGCGGGCAATGTACTAGCGGAGTTCCTTACGGATCACGAGCTTGAGGCCTGACCAGACGTCGCTGACAGCGCAAACTTTGATGTCAACAAAACCCATCGGCAGGCATACCGTGCGGATCACATCCTCGGTGATATCCGTGGGCACCTTCGACGCCTTCTTGGGCCACGACACCCACACCGTGCTGGCCGGCGCAATCGACGTGCGGAGTTTGGCGAGACGTGCGCGCAGGTCGGCAGCGGACGTCGTGAAGACGTGGACGACGTCAGTCGACTTCGTCAGCCGGGTGGCAAACGTCACGTCCTCCGGCAGTGGATCGAGCAGCGTGCGGTAGTCGGCGGGCGCGCCGATGGTGTGAACCGTCGTCCCGGCGACGATGCCGAGCTTTTTCGCGAGGGGCGTGCCAGAGTAGCCGGACATGTGGGGAGCGAAAGGAGTGCCGGTCTGGAATGCAGTGAAAGCAACCGTTTAGTGTACATGCAGCACGCGCCACCGCCTACCTTCACATCATGCCTCCCAAACGCCCCGAGCCCTGGACGCCGAGCGCCGAGCAGATGGCGCTGTGGCCACCGGTGTCCGGCAACACGATCAATGGTGTCGGTGAGGGCGTCCATCGTCAGCCATCGCCGGTGTACTGGCATTCGCCCGACGCAACGCCGCACGGCACGCTGCAGTTGTGGTTCTACGGTCGCATCACGCCGTTCGTGCAGGTGGCGCGTGAGGAGCGGATTCGGGCGAATGAGGAGCCCGTTGCGCCGTTGGCGGAGACGAAACTCGAACACACCGCGGCCGAGTGGACGACGCTGGTGAAGGAGGCAGCGCGGCGCGCGGGTGCGGACGATGTCGGCATCACGCGCGTACAGCGCGAGTGGGTGTACGACGGGTATGAGGTCAGGGAACAGTTTGCGATCATGTTGTGCGTGCAGCACGACTGGGCCGAGCTGAAGACCGCGCCGGAGGAAACGGCAGCAGCGGAAGTGATTCGCCAGTACGCGCGCGGCATGCGTGTCGCGAAGGCGGTGGCCGGATTCATCCGCGGGCAGGGCCACGACGCCACGCCGCAGGGCGGCCCGCTGGCGATGCCGATGTTGCTGTTACCGGCTGCGATTTCCGCCGGCCTCGGCGAACTCGGTAAACATGGCTCGCTCATCAACCGCACACTCGGCTCGAACCTGCGCCTCGCGATGGTGCTCACCGATGTGCCGTTGCTCGTCGATACGCGCGACGATTTCGGCGCCGATGATTTCTGCACGAAGTGTCAGTCGTGCAGCGTGGCCTGTCCGCCGCAGGCGATTGGTGAGGCGAAGGAAGTCGTGCGCGGGGAGACGAAGTGGTACGTCGACTTCGACAAGTGCCTGCCCTATTTCAATGAAACGCAGGGCTGCGCGGCGTGTCTGGCGGCGTGTCCGTGGAATATTCCGGGCGTGGCGGACAACATGGTCGTCAAACTGGCGACGCGTCGCGCGCACAAGGCGCAGCAGCAGCGCGAGCTGGAGCAGCAACAGCAGCAGCAACGCGCCTGAGGCGCGTCACCGCGCCGAAATCGAACTGACCGCGATCACGTTTACGCCGATCCGCGGCTGCGTCCACGCGATGACCGCGCCCGTCGGCGTCATGGCCAGCGACGGATACTTCCCGGCTCCGGGCGACGGGAGTGCCGTGAAACGCACGCGTCCTTCGACTGACGGCAAACCACGCGCGAGTTTCACCGCGCGTGTCGCGCCGACCATCTCGTCCCACGCCACCAGCACCGACCCATTCGACTCGGCCAGCATCTGCACATGACCGGCCGGTGCATCGGTCGGGATGCGCACGCGTGGCACGAACGTGCGACCATCGAATGACACCGCATACCACAGCGCCATCGATGACGACTTGTCGGCCGGATCCGCCGGCGACGGCCACGCGACATGCACGCGCCTCGCGGCATCGACCACGAGCGTCGGACCGTTGTCCGGGCAGCCGTCGAACTCCCAGTGATCTTCACTCACACGAATCGGCGCCGAGAACGTGCGACCGCGATTGCGCGAGACCGTGAGCGCCATGTCGCGGAGGTCGCCGGGATACACGTGGCGCCAGACACCGTAGACATCGCCATTCGGCGTCGCGACGAGTGAGGTCTTGCAGCAGTAGCAGACACTTTTGGTGACACGGGTGGGTGGCGTCGATCCGTCGAGTGAGGAGATGAAGAGCGCGGACTTGCCGGCTTGCTCGACGGGGTCGGGCTTTGGTGCCGCCGGTCCACCCCTGCTGCCGGCCATGTTTTGATGCGTCGCGGCAACGAGGCCACGATGATCGAGCCACATGACGTAGACCTTGCCGGAGGGATCGACCGTGACGGATTCCCAGCCGCGGTTGCCGGGGGCATCGGTGCCTGGGACGACGGTGGTCTCGCTGTAGGTCGCGCCGCCGTCGTCGGAGCGGGCGGTGAGTAGGCGGCCGGCCCCATCGCGTTTGGCGGTCCAGACGACGACGATGGCTGGGTCCTTCCCTGTGCCTTTCGGCACGAGGACGACGTGGGCGGGTTGTTCGGCGCCGACGCGGGACTCGAAGGGCGTGGAGTTCACTCTGACTGGAGTGCTGAACGTCGAGCCCGCGCTTCGGCTGACGGCGGTGAAGACGTCCATGCCGCCGGGGGCGGTGGCGCCCCAGGACGCGACGAGGAAGGTGCCCGAGGCGGTGATGGAGACGCCGTCGTTCCCAATTCTGCCCGCGACGGAGAGCGTGAGCGGGGTTTGCGCGCTGAGCGCCGTCGCGAGGGTGGCGGCGGCGAGGCTTGCGGCTATTCGCGTCGCGATGCAGCGACGATGTGCGGTAGAAGTCACGGGGCCAGTCTCTGTAATGGATGTACCGCACGCGCAGGAAGGAGCGCTTGGTGGCGCGGCCTCAGCTGTACCCACTCTCAGGTGCTTGCGCGGCATATAGACTCCAGTCAGATGTCATGATATGCCCCACACACAAAATTTCTGATAGGCCCGGCGACGGTGGGGTTCTGCCCAACGCGAGTCGTCGATCACACGCGCATTGCGCTTACTCATCCAGAACACTGAATTGCAGGTGCGACCGGCAACATCAGTCACCCACCCGCAACACGCCCTCCCCCTCCGCCAACACTCGTTCCCCCTCCAAATCCAGACTCTTACAGAACCACCAATACAGCCCACCCCCCAACGGCAATCCCACAAAGATCGAAAGATCCACCCCACCCAACCGCGCGGCAGCGATGCCAGTGTACGGCTCCGTCACCATGAACGGCACCATCGCCGCCAGCGTGATCAGATACGCCGCATTCCCGCGCCAGCCCCATCGGCCGTAGATCCCATCCGGCTTGAACAACTCCGCAATCACGTACACACCGCGTCGCACGAAGAAGTAGTCGACGAGGTTGATCGCGGTCCACGGTGTGAACAGATACGTGATGAAGATCAGCACGTTGGCATAGAAGAACGTGAAGCGTTCCACGCCGACGAATCGCGCGCTGGCCCACACCGTGCCGGCCATCAGCAGCACACCAATCGCGCGCAACCTCCGACTCGGCGTGACGGGTTTGATCGCGTCGCGAATCGCGATGATCGACATCATGCCGCCGTACTGATTGAGCGCCATCACACTGATCACGCCACACAACAATGCGATCAGCGTGAACCAGCCAAGGCCGGGATACAATCCATCTGCGGCGCTCCGGATCGACTGCACAATCGTGGCGTCGGCACTGCCGGCCGCGGTCATCGTGGCGCCGAGCGCGAACACCCAGATCGCGGAGACCGCGCTTGGCAGGTACGTCCACCAGAATGTCGAGCGCACGCCCACCGTCGCGGGCAGATAGCGCGAGTAGTCGGACACATATGGTGCCCAGCCGAGCTGAAATCCGCCGACAATCACGAACACCGTCATGAACGCGGCAGGTTTGAACGGCCCCAGAGCAAAGGCGTGTGCTGGCAAATGCGAGTTCGTGAGCGCTGCCATCGTCACGATGCACAGCACCACGAGAAGCGGCCACGTCAGCCAGCGATTGACGCGATGAATCCAGTGATAGCCGTACAAAGTGATCAGCGCCGCGCCGCCAGCGGCCAGGAGATATCCCACATTGGTGCTGAGTCCGAACAACATGTGCATCGCATCGCCGGACAGAATCGCATCCGACGTGTTGTACGCGAAGTAGTTGATCAGCGCGAACACGTACACTGTCAGCGCGGCGCCGAGATATCCGAACTGCGGTCTTGATTGCAGCAGCTGCGGCAGGCCGAGCTGCGGGCCCTGCGCCGAGTGGAATGCCATGAAGAATGTGCCGAACAGCGACCCGATCACCGTTGCGATCACGGTCCACATCAATCCCGCACCGATGCTCAGCGCCGTGGCACCGGTCGCCATCGCGGTGAGGTTGATGTTGCCGACGAACCAGATCGCGCCGAGGTCTGACACCACGCCATGGCGCTCGTCGTCGGGGATCCAATCGATGGAGCGGTGTTCGATCCCGGACGGCTGGCTGGTGAGTGACGGCACGTGCGAAATAGGCACGCCTATGGTTCGGTCTGGCAAGCGGCGCGCTCACGACAAACGCAATGCGAGCTCGGATCGGATACGTGAGCGTTAGGTATGCACAACGGTTGGAACGCGCCTTTTCCGACGGGATGCATACTGCCAAAGGCCCCCCGCACGCTGCCTCGCCTCGCGACATACTTCGACTGGCTCCCGCGCCCCCTTCCCTTCCGCTGAGCCCGCCGTATCCTCCGAGCGGTCGCCCGTCCGCCCGCCCTCCCCCGCAGCCGCCGCCCTTCGTGGTCTCCGATCTGTATCTCGACACAGATAGCACCATCGCCGATCCGCTCCTCGAGCGGCTGCGCATGGCGACGGCGGGTACCTATGACATCGCCGGCGTGCTCGGACGCGGCGGCATGGCGGTGGTCTTCGTCGGGGAGGACATGCGCCTGCGACGCACCGTGGCGATCAAGGTCATGGAGCCGCACCTCGGTGCCCTGCCCGGCATGGCGGAACGGTTCCTCGAGGAAGCGCGCACACTCGCACACCTGCAGCATCCGAACATCATCACCGTCCACGATGTGCAGCAGGCGAAGGGGCTCAGCTTCTTCGTCATGGCGCTCATCGAAGGCGGCGGTGTCGATCAGCTCTGTCGCCGGCCGGAACCCTTCCCGATCGATCAGGCGCGGTGGATCCTGCTGCAGGCGTCGAGCGCGCTCGCGTACGCACACTCCGAACGCATCATCCATCGCGACGTCAAGCCGGCGAACATCCTGGTCAACATCAAGGGTGACGCGGTACTGACCGACTTCGGCATCGCGAAAGTGTCTGACGGCGGCGGGCTGACGAAATCCGGCACGCAGATCGGCACACCGGTCTACATGAGCCCCGAGCAGTTCTCCGAGACGCCGATTGGTCCCGCGTCAGACCAGTACGCGCTCGGCGTCACGGCATACGAAATGTTGACGGGCAAGCCGCCGTTCACGGGTGATCTGTACACGATCATCGCCGCACATGGCGTGAAGCCACCGGTGCCGATCCGTCAGCTGCGGCCCGATTGTCCTGCGTATCTCGCGAACGCCGTGATGCGGATGCTCGAGAAGAAGCCCGAGGATCGCTGGCCGTCGCTCGAGGATCTGCGCGAAGTGTTCGGCGCGAACATGCCGAGCAATGGTGGCGACGCGCGCAAGCAGCTCGCGACGATCGCGCGCGAAATGCATCGTGCGCGCCGCGAAGACGTGAAGGCGCTTTCCGCCGAGGCACCGCAGAGTCCTGTTCCGACGAACGCGAATCGGCCGATCACGAAGGCAAGGACCGTCAATCATTCCGTTACCGTGTGGCCGCCGGCGGCGACAATTTATGTCGGTGGGACGCTCGACCTTCGCGCGAGTGTGACGACCGACGCTGGCGACACGCTGACCGATTCCGTGATCGTCTGGAGCTCCAGTCATCCGGAGTTCGTGGAGGTCGACGCGACCGGCAAACTGCGCGGTGTGGCACACGGCACTGCCGTCATCAGCGCGACCGTCGATGGCGTGTCGGCCGAATCGACCATCACCAGTGATCTGGCACCAGTCGCACGGCTCGCGGTCAGTCAGCGCGAACTCACGCTGCTCGTCGGCGACATCGTGCAACCGACCGTCTCGGCCATCGACGTCACCGGCGCGACGCGCACGGATGTCTCGTTGGCGTGGATCAGTCGCGGACCGACCGTCGCACATCTCGATGCACCTGGGTCGGTGCGCGCGCTCAATCCCGGCCTCGCCGTGATCGAAGTGTCGTTTGGCAATGTGCGTCAGACGATTGAGATCACCGTCGTCCGACGGCCCGTCACGAAGCTGCAGATCCGGCCCGTCAAGCCGTTCGTGGAACTCGGCGCCACGCTGCCACTGGTCGCCGATGCGTTCGATGATCGTGGCGACGCCGTCAAGGTCACGCAGCTCAAGTGGCGCTCGTCGGCACCGTCGATCATTCACGTCGATTCCGCCGGCAAGGCGCTCGCGATTGGTGAAGGCAGCGCGCGCATCATGGTGGAAGTCGACGACATCAGCGATGCGATCGAACTGACGGCGATTGAATCACCCGTCGCATCGCTGACGTTTGCGATGGCGACCGCCGTGCTCGAAATCGGCGATGAGGAGTCGTTGCAATTGATCGTGACCGACACCACCGGCGGTCGACGCTCGATGGATGGTGTGCGCATCTGGAGCGGTGCGCCGGACATTCTTGCGCTCGACTCGACACGCATGGTCGTCACCGCATTGTCGGCAGGCATCGCCACGCTGCAGGCATCGACTGTTGGCGCGGACGGTTCGCTCGGTCCGTCGACTGCGGCATCGGTGACCGTGTACGAGCCGGCGATTGCGCGCATTGTTGTCGAACGCACAGAGCTTGACCTGGAAAGTGGTGCGATGGTCTCGCTCTCCGCGCGTGCGATCGATCGACGTGGGCGACCGGTAAAAAACGCGGACATCACGTGGGAATCGGTGACGCCGCAGGTGGTGAGTGTTGCTGGCGCAGGGCTCCTGTGTGCGGTGTCAGCGGGCAGCGGCGCGGTGATCGCGCGTGCGACGAATCCCGGTCGCGGCACGATCGAGACGCGCATCACGGTGCATGTGCAGGCGCAGGTCGTCACACCGCCGCCGGTTGTGCCGGTGTACGTCCCGCCGCCAGCTCCCGACGCTGCGACCGTTCGAATTCCGTCTCCGACGCCCGCCGCCGCACACGAGCCGCAGGTCGCACGGCCAGCCGTCAACACACCGCCTCCGCTCGAGGCCATCGCGTGGAATCCAGCGGCGACGCCAAGTGCGAAGCCGGCGCCGAGCGGTGCAACAGTGCCAGTCGAGAAAGTCGTCGTTGATCAGCTGCGCGCGGCAGTCACGCCGAGCACGGCGAAGACGCTCGTTACACCGACGCCTAAGGCAACGCCGCGTCCGCAGGCAGTGCCCAAGCAGAAGAGTGCTCTCGTTGACGATGGCGTCGCTGACACGACGCCAAAGAAGCGCACGGCGGTCGCTGGTCTCGCAGCTGCGGTGTTGGTCGTCGCGATTGGCGGATGGCTGGCGATGCGAGATCGCGCGCCAGCACAAGTCGGCGATGCCGTTGTCGACACGTCCGGCCCGAAACAGACCGACAGCGCGCACGCCGCGGCAGACAGAGCGAACAGCGATTCCGGGAGGCGTCGGGACACATCGGACGCTATCGTGACCAGCATCGACTCCTCCGGGATCAAGAAGACGAAGCTCAGCGAAGCAAACAAGCCACTCGACAAGCCAAAACCCAAAACCGACTCGACGAAGGCCCGACGAAGAGGTGAGCTTGTGGATTCCGTCATCCGGCCGCCTCAGCGGGATACGACATCGAGAGTCGACTCGATCAAGGTCAAGCCCGTCGTCCCGATCGAGGTGAAGAAGGTTGTCGTCCCGCGTCCACCCGTGGATACGACGTCGACCGATGTCGCGGCGCTCGCTCTTCCAAGCGACGCTGAAATGCGCACTGCGGCGGAGAACGTCGTCAGAGGCATTCGCGCTCGGCAGGAACTGGCTGAGTTCTTCAGCGATGGTGCTGATCACAAAGTCGCCTTGGCTTCAGCGCCATCGCGACGCAGCGAAAGCGTTGGCTCAGGCCGCAGTCGTGCAGAATTCATCATCCGCCTTACCAAGCGCGATTTTTCCGGAACTGCGATCGTGCGCAACGCCACCGTGACGATCGACGTCGTGAAGCGCGATGGGAATACGAGTTCCACCATCGTGTCAGTTGGGCCACTTCGCAAGCAGTAGTCGATACACACCTGTCGGACACCACACACATCCCGTTACCCGATCGCACACATGCCAGCTCACTGCGCAGCACTGAAATCCGCACGCCACGCATTCACCGCGGCCGGGCTCGCGATTGCGACGATCTGCGGTGGGGCACCGCCGATTCATGCACAGTCCGCGCAACCGTACTCCGTCCAGCTCGCGGTGCTGTTCACGTCGTTCAAGAATGGTGGATCCAGCATCGGCGGGACCGGCGTCGAACCGCAGTTCCGTCTCAACCGACTGTACTCCACCGAATCGTTCGGTGCCCTGTCGCTCGGCATCGGTGGGCAGTACACCACGCACTCATCGTCCGGCCAGACCCTGACGATTTCCGGCCTGTTTCTCGAGCCGCGCTGGGTACCGGCTGCCATCCGGTCGAACAACGTCGCGCCCTACCTGTCGGCGCGTCTCGCCTTTCTGCGCCAGAGCAACAATTTCGGATCCAGCTCGAGCGGTAGCGGCTTCGGTGGCGGTGGTGGACTCGCGATCAAGCTGACCAAGACGACGAATCTCGACGCCGGCGTACAGTTGGTCCGTCAGTCGTTCGGCGACTTCAAGGTGAATGGCGCGTCACAGACCTCGTCATTCGTTCCGTTCACGACGTACGCCGCGAAAGTCGGTATCAGCCTGGGTTTCCCTCGCTGAACTGAGCACCGTTGAAACACACAGAGCCGCCGCGAATCACAATCGCGGCGGCTCCGTGTGTTTCTGCGGGCAATGCTGCTTGTCGTCCGGCGCCTATTGCGTCTCGATGCGATTGACGCGCATTCGCGACAGCCACGCAGCACGCCCATCGTCGACGGCCGAAATCTGCAACGTGAATCGTTGAGTCGACGGCACGCCGCCGAGTGTATTCCAGTGCACGTCGACGCTCACGCAGATTGTCTGTTCGCGTCGGCCGGGAGCATCGCTGAACCAGGTGCCTGAGGTGTCTGCATGCGCAGACGTAGAGGATCCAGCGCCACGTGACCGCGCAAGAAAGTCATCGCGCAAAGTCAAGTTCCCGATCCAGTCGTACCGCACGGACAGATCCTCGATCGGGCGCGAATTCAGTGCGCTGACGAGATCCGCAATGGCCCAGCGCACACGAGCCTGCGTCACTGTGGAATCGGCCGAGCTGACGCTGCCGCGCACGATATTTCGCTCGGCTTCGACATCGCTTCGCGCAGGACAGCTGCTTACGGCGGCGCGCGGCGGCGCATGGGACGCTGGCAGTGAGCGGCACGATGCAATTGCAGCGATCGAAAGCAGCGCCACCGACGCTCGTATGACACGAGCGCCGGTTTGCACGTCAGCCAGCATCGCGCGTTTCAATGTGGTCGACTATTGGTCGATCGTCATTGCAACAGTGTCGTTCGACGACGTCGGACCGAACAAGCGAACCATCACGAAACGGTCGGCGGTTCCGACATAATTGATCGTGGCCGTACCACCGTTCACCGTCGCGCTCGATGTCGCAAGCACGGTGTTCGTGTTGCACGGATTGGTCGAGCAATCGAACCACAGCAGATCGATGCGCACGGGGAAACTCGGACTGCTTGCCGTGACGATGATTCGGCTGCCATTGTTGTGCTGTGGAAGAATCCGGATATCGCGTCGCTGGCAGCCGGGCGTCAACGCCGTCGTGAATGACACGCCACGCGTGACGTCAGTGGTGAAGCAGTTCTGTCGCGCATCCGGATTGAGCGCCGTCGTGAGCGTGTACGAGCCAGGTGCGGTGGTCAAGCCAGCCACGATGAATCCGCTCGTACCCGGCCGGATCACCACGAGGCCTGTGACCGCGGTGTCGGTTGGCGGAATGCCGTACAGTGCTGAGCCGATGTTCAGCGGCACCAGCGATATCGGCACCGTCGGCGCCGTCGGCGCCTCGCGGATTGAGAAATACGCCTGTGTGGCACTCGTCACCGAGAACTGATCGAGCACACCGCCGAAGCCAAGGAAGTTGCGGCAGCTGGAAGCGTCAAAGGTGCCGTTGTACACCGTTCCCAGGGTGATCGACCGCAGCCGCGTGCAGGGTGCGACGACCTGTATGGTTGTCGACGCCGTGAGTGAGTCACTGCCGGTGCCCGTCGCAACCTTCGCCTGGATCGTCGCCGTGCCGTTCGCCGACGCGGTGACCAGACCCGTCGCCGAAACGCTGGCGACGGACGTTGTGAGCGAACGCCAGACGACGGTGGCGGTGGAGAGTGCAGCGCCGTTCTGATCGCGGACAGCGGAAGTCAGTTGGCGTGTGCCGAGCGGTGACAACGTGTCGGCGGCCGGCGTGAGCGTCAGCGTGGTCGGGACGAGCGGACGCACCGTGACGGCAACGGTCGTCGTTGTGGGTCCAGCAGCGGTCAGCGTGAGGGTGGTTGTTCCTGCGGCGACGCCCATGACCGTAGCTGTGCCTCCGACGAGAGCGACCGTCGCGATCGCAGCGCTGTTGGAGAGCACCGTCACGGTCGGCGAATCGCTCCCGCACGTGGTCGAAAAGATCACGGCTGTCGTTGTCGTCTTGCCGACATCCACAGTCAGCGTCGACGGCGTTGCGGAGAGCGTGCGCGTCGGACCGACGATTCCGCAGCTCTTGTCGCCGCCACCACCGCCGCACGCGATGAGGAGCGAGCCAATCAGAGCGCCGGCGCCGAGGCGACGGAGTGCAGGCAACGAAATCATGGCGACATCCTGGATGTGTTGGTGCGACAGTTGGCGGCCAACTGCTAGTGTGGGGGTACGACGGACGCCCGTGTCCGGAAGCTGGGGCCGGTGCAGAGGGCGCGCCAGTCTGCGCCGCGCAGGGCGTCCAGGTGTCGCCTGTAACGCGGCCGCACGGTCACATTTTGCCGAGCGCGTAGTGGTCGCGCTGGTGGTCGCGGTCTACTCGAGGATGAGCACTGACCATCATCCGGTCCGCAGGGTATGCCGTTGGCTAACCAGCAGTTGTGCACGTGTACCGCAATAGCAGGGGCGGGACTCGAACCCGCGACCCCGGCATTATGAGTGCCGTGCTCTAACCAGCTGAGCTACCCTGCCAGACTCCGTTTTCAGCATCAAAAGATAGTCCGCTCTGGCCTGACGAAGCAACCGTACTAATCTTCGTGCATCATCTGGCGTCGGCTTGCCGACGTCACGACCCACACGCCTCTTTTCCTCTGGAATCCCATGCCGCCTGCCCTTGTCCGTTCGCGACGCCTCGCCGCCGTTCTCGCACTGGCAACCGGCACCCTGACGCTCGCCGGCTGCTCACTCGGCGGCGACTCGACGCTGCCGCCGTTCACCGACCCGGCCACGCAGACCTATGCAGCCAGCACAGGCGTCACCATTGCCACGATGACGCGCGTCAATTCGCAGCTCTACACGCAGGACGTCACCGTCGGCACGGGCCGCACGGTCGCAAAGGGTGACAGCATCTCGGTGTACTACGCGGGTCGCCTCACGGGCGGCTTCCAGTTCGATGCGCGGGCGCGGCCGAGCACGCCGTTCGCATCCGTCCTCGATACGGTGCATCTGATCAAGGGCTGGGTGAATGGCCTCGAAGGCATGAAGGTCGGCGGCACCCGCCGCATGGCCGTCGGCCCGGGATCCGCCTACCAATACTCCACCGTGCGCGACCAGGCCGGCAACATCATCATCCCCCCCAACAGCGTCCTCGTCTTCGACGTCGAAGTCACCGAAGCGCTCGTCCGGCCGTAAACGCTACCGCTGGTCTCACGCAGAGCAGCGGAGCAACAGAGATCCGCCGCTACTACATCGTTCCAGAAAATGGTTTCACGCGGGGCTCGCGGGGGATGCGAAGCAGCGCAACTGCAAAAGGCTTTTGAAACAGCGTCTCGCGAGCGCAGTTTCAAAAGCCTTTGTTCTTC
>JANLPZ010000085.1:0-9612 GCA_031367535.1 Gemmatimonadaceae bacterium | reverse complement strand
GCTGGCGACTAGAGCGTCGGGGCCACACTCGTTCCCATTCCGAACACGATCGTTAAGCCCGACAGCGCCGATGGTACTCCGGCCGCGAGGTCGCGGGAGAGTAGGCCGTCGCCGGCACCTTGTACAAAGCCCCTGATCACTCCACGTGGTCAGGGGCTTTGTCGCACTACCCCGTTCGCTTCACCCCTTCCTTTGCTCCATCTTCCGCCTCTCATGACTTTCCCGGATCCCACCACCGTCACGCGCGCCGGCCACGTCGCGCTCGTCGGCAGACCCAACGCCGGGAAGTCCACCCTGCTCAACCGACTGCTCGGACTCAAGCTCGCCATCACCAGCCCCAAGCCGCAGTCGACACGTGTGTCCGCCGTCGGAATTGTCTCGAGCGATGACTACCAGATGGTGCTGCTCGACACGCCTGGCCTGCTCGATCCCGCGTACACGCTGCAGCGCAGCATGCTCGCAAGCGCGATCGCCTCGTTGCGTGATGCCGACGTCGCCGTATATGTCCATGATGCGACGAATGGCCCGCCGCCGGCGCTGGAATCGCTGCTGCCACCCGGCACTCCGCTCCCTCGTGTACAGCTGACCTGGGCCAACAAGGCGGATCTGCTCAACGAAGGCAATCGGAATGCGCTCGAAGCGTCACCGAACGTGATCGTCGGCAGTGCGGAGACCGGTGACGGCATTCCACGCCTGCTCGAGCGCGTCGCGAGCCACCTGCCCATCTCACCGTTCCTCTATCCCTCGGATGAACTCAGCACGCAACCGGTGCGCTTCTTCGCCGCGGAAGCCATCCGTGAGAGTGCGCTGGCGATCCTGCATGAAGAGGTGCCATATGGCATCTTTGTCGACATCGAGGAGTTTCGAGAGAACAAATCGCCGATCTATATCAGGGCCGTGGTGTACGTTGAGCGGGACAGCCAGAAGGGCATCGTGCTCGGTGCCAGAGGGCGTACGATTCGGGAGATCGGCACGGCCTCGCGCGTGTTGATCGAACGCCTGGTGGAGGGCTCTGTGTATCTCGATCTGTGGGTCAAGGTGATGCCTGACTGGCGCAAGGATGCCGTCGCGCTGCGCCGTTTCGGTTTTCACGTGCCGCCTGAGTGAAACGTGCCAATGCCGATCGCCGAGGAGCTGCTGGATATCCTGCGCTGTCCACAGTGCAAAGGGCAGGTTCGTCTTCTGTCCAGTGAACCTCCCGCACTCGACTGCCCGCAGTGCCGACTCCGCTACGCGGTTCGGGACGGAATTCCGATCATGCTGATTGACGAGGCCGCAGCGTACTGATCGAACTCGTCAGCTTGCGTTCGAGTCGCTCAGTCGTCTCAACAGGATGATGTTTTCTCCCTCGGTGGTACCGGTCGAATCCGGTCGGAACAGCGTGTTCACGACGGGCGTCATCCCGTCGGCCATCGCGGTCGTACTGAGCCAGTGGGCTGCGCGTGGGGAGATGCCGATCATCCACGTCGAGGCAGCGTCGGTTGATCTCAGAGTGCTGCAGCGGACCAAGGCGAGCGTCATCGTCGCTGGCATCGCTGAAACGGATGGTGCACTCCGGGACATACTGCTCGCGCTGAAGGCTGACGCTCGTTTGCAGACGGTGCCGACCATCGTCGTGTGCCCCGTCGAGCGTGTGGCCGAGTGGATGGCGGTCGGCGCCGACGAGTGCCTGACCGAGCTGATGCCGGCCTGCGAAGTCGAGGCACGGCTCAGCGCGACCGTTCGCCGGTCACGGCGGGATATTCAGGTCAACCCGTCGACACGACTCGTCGGCTCGGATGCGATCACGCAGGCGATTGCGCAGCGGCTCGAGCGACAGGCGTTCTTTGCGGCGTGTTACGCGGACCTCGATCACTTCAAGGAGTTCAACGATCGGTACGGCTACGCGATGGGTGACGACATCATTCGCACGGTCGCGGGGCTGCTGGTCGAGGTCGTCGAGCAGACGGCTGGCGCTGAGGGATTCGTAGGACACATTGGGGGCGACGACTTTCTCTTCCTTGTGCCACTGGCAACGGTCGCCCTGACATGCGAGACGCTTGTGCGACGCGCCGATGAGATTCTTCAGCATCGGTACTCTGCACATGACCGGCAAGCTGGCTACTTTTTCGGGAAGGATCGTCGCGGTCGACTCGACCGTGTCCCACTCATGACGCTGTCAATTGGTGTCGTCACCAATGAGCGTCGTCGTTTTACTCACGCGGCGCAGGTGAGTGAGTTGGCCACGGAAATGAAGACCTATGCCAAGACGTTGCCCGGTTCCGTGTGGGCGATGGATCGGCGATCGGACGGCGATTCGGCCAACCCACCCGAGGAGAAGCATCTGTGAACGTGACGTGTCAGGACTGTCGATCGGTGTTCCGTGTGGACCCTGCAAAGGTGCCACCGAACGGCGTCAGGGCGCGGTGCAGCGTCTGCGGTGCAATCCTGCGGATCAGTGTCGGTGCGACGACGCCGTTGACGAATCCGACGATGACACCGCGCACTGCCACGCCGGTCCGAACGCCTGCGGTGGCCGCAGCAGCGCCAGCGAGCATGGCTGGATTGCGTCGACCCACGCCGAACGACGTACCGGAGTCCGGCACGCCGTATCCAGCGCGACCGACGCCGTCCGTCGCGACTCCGGCAATACAGACGCCAACGCCCAGCGTCGCGCGGCCGCTCGTGCCGCCGCCACCACCGTCGCCGGGGCACCTCGTCGCAACGCCAGTGCCGACACCGGCGCCGATTGCGGCCATCGGCAGTGTGAGCGATCCAAAGCGCATCATCAATCCGTTCCTGCGCAGCGACCCGATGACGCGCGCCAAGCGTCTCGCGCGCGCGCTCGTGTCTGACATGGTGGCGTACCAACCGGCCAAACGCGCCGACGGTCTTGCGAACGGCACGCTCAAGCAGCTGTTCCGCGACGAGATCCGGAAGAGCTATGACGAGTACGTCGAGCAGGTCGGCCGCGACATCGCGGAATCGACGGCCTTCTTCCAGGACGCCCTCAATGAAGTACTCGCGGAAGGCAAGCGCGTCTTCTAGTGGAGTGCCTTTGAAGTCCCCGAACGGCTAACTTGACGGCATGCGCAGCCGCGCTGCCGAGCCGTCCTCCCGACCTCGGGAGGGCGGCTCTCGTCTTTCTCTCGGCATCACAGGTCCCATGGCAGATCTCGCACAGTTGACCACGCAACTCGCTACCGACGCCGAGAGGCTCGACGAGCTGCGGAGGTATCTTTGACATTGAGAGCCAGCGGGAGCGTCTGACGGCGCTGGAAGCGCAGATGAGCGAACCGAGTTTCTGGAATGATCAGGAACGGGCGCAGGTTGTCGTGCAGCAGGTGAAAACGTACAAGCAATGGGTGGAGCCGTTCGACACGCTGGTTCGTGGTGTCAGCGATGCGCGCGAACTGGTGGAACTGCTCGTACTCGAGCCGGACGCCACAATGGAAGCCGAGCTTGCGCGCGATGCGGAATTGGTGCGGGAGCGCATCGCCGCGTATGAGCTGCGTTCACTGCTCCGTGGTCCGGACGATTTCCGCTCGGCCCAGCTCGAAATCTCGGCCGGCGCCGGTGGTACCGAGGCCCAGGATTGGGCCGAGATGCTGATGCGCATGTATGTGCGCTGGGCCGAACGCAAAGGCTACGGGATCGAGGAACTCGATCGGAGCGATGGCGAAGAAGCTGGGATCAAGGGCACGGTGCTCGAGATCACCGGCGAGTATGCATACGGATTCCTGCGTCCGGAAGCGGGCGTGCACCGTCTCGTGCGCATTTCGCCGTTCGATTCACAGGCGCGACGGCACACCAGCTTTGCGTCGGTGTTCGTGTATCCGGTGGTGAACGAAGAGATCAACATCGAGATTCGCGATGACGATCTGCGCATCGACGTCTATCGCGCGTCGGGCGCCGGCGGTCAGCACGTGAACAAGACGTCGTCAGCGGTGCGCATCACACACTTGCCGAGCGGCGTGGTCACGGCGTCACAGGCCGAGCGCTCGCAGTTCAAGAACAAGGCGACCGCGATGAAGCAGCTGAAGAATCGCCTGTATCAGATCGAAGCGGACAAGCAGACCGCCGCCAAGGCCGCCCTCGACGCGGGCAAGATGGATGTCTCGTTCGGCAGCCAGATTCGCAGCTACGTGTTTCAGCCGTACACGATGGTGAACGATCACCGCACCGAGCTCAAGATCGCCGACGTGACGAAGGTGATGGATGGTGGCATCGATCCATTCATCGAGGCGTATCTGAAGATGGCCGGCGAGCCGCCGCAGAAGTGATTTCCCAGAACCTACGGCACACACACGGCACACACTGACGTGAACAACGAAGAACTGAGTCAGGTCCTGCTCGATCGTCGCGCGTCGCTCGACCGCCTGCTGGCCAGCGGCGTCGCGCCGTTCGCGTACGCCTATGATCGCACACACCTCAGTGCCGACGCGCTCGCGCTGCTGCCGGAAGGTGCAGACGCTGGTCCGTCGGTTCGGATCGCGGGTCGGCTCGTGTCGCTGCGATCGAAGGGCAAGACGGCGTTCGCGCACGTCAGTGACGCGAGCGGCAAACTGCAGGCCTATTTCCGCAAGGATGACATGGCGCCGGAACAGTGGGCTGTGTTCGAGGAAGTGCATCTCGGTGACATCGTCGGTGTGGCCGGCACGCTGATGCGTACGCGCACCGGTGAAGTCACGGTGCAGTGCACCGAGTTGACACTCCTCGCGAAGACATTGCGGCCGTTGCCGTTCGCGAAGGAACAGGTGGTGGATGGTGAGACGAAGCGCTACTCGGGGTTCGCTGATCCGGAGCAGCGTTATCGTCAGCGGTACGCCGATCTCGCCGTGCATCCGGAAGTACGCGCCAACTTTTATGCGCGCGCGCGCATGACTTCTGCCATCCGTCGCTTCCTCGACGGGCTGGGATATCTCGAAGTGGAGACGCCGGTGCTGCAGCCGCTGTACGGTGGCGCCTCGGCGCGTCCGTTCACGACGCATCACAACGCGCTCGACATGCCGCTCTATCTGCGCATCGCGGATGAGCTGTATCTCAAGCGCCTGATCGTCGGCGGTTTCGATCGCGTCTACGAAATCGGCCATGACTTCCGCAACGAAGGCGTCGACCGGACGCACAATCCGGAATTCACGATGCTGGAGTTCTACGAATCGTTCGCGGACTACACGGTGATGATGGATCGCGTCGAGCAGCTGATTGTGGCGGCGGCCGAGGCGGTGCGCAGCACGCCGGGCATCGACCCGGCGGTGGTGCCGGCGTTCGCGACGCCGTTCCGGCGCATTGAGTGGGTTCCATCACTGAGTGCAGGACTCGGTCGCGATGTGCTCACGATGACCGATGCTGAACTGGTGCAGGCCGCGATGGAGCACGGCGTCGAAAAGCCGAATACGCTGAGCCGTCCGAAGCTGATGGACGAACTGTTTCAGGCGCTCGTCGAGCGGACGATCACGCTGCCGACGTTCGTGCTCGACTATCCCGTTGAACTGTCGCCGCTGGCGAAGCCGAAGCGTGGTACGCCAGGTCTGACGGAGCGTTTCGAACTGTTCGCCGATGGTCGCGAAATGGCCAATGCCTTCTCCGAACTCAACGATCCGATCGATCAGCGGCAGCGCTTCGAGGCACAGGCGCGGCTCAAGGCGGCCGGCGACGATGAAGCGAGCGGCGTGGACGAGGACTACCTGCGCGCGATGGAATACGGCATGCCACCGACGGGTGGCGTCGGCATCGGCATCGATCGCCTGCTCATGTACCTGACCGGGACGCAGCACATTCGTGACGTGATCCTGTTTCCCGCCATGCGCCCCGAATGACGCGACTCGAGATCGCCATCGCGTGGCGTTATCTGCGCAGTCGTCGCGGATCGCAATTGCTAAGTCTCATCAGCATCATCGCGATGGGCGGTGTTGTGGTCGGCGTCAGCGCATTGATTCTCGTGCTCGGCGTGATGAACGGGCTGCAGAAGGATCTGCGTGACAAGATCCTGATCGGCAGTCCGGATCTGCGTGTGCTGACCGTCGGTGACGACCTCACGATGACGGACTGGGAAGCGACGCTGAAGAAGGTCCGCGCACAACCGAACGTCGTGTCGGCGCAGCCGTTCGTGATCAAAGATGCGTTGATCACGAAGAACAGTGATTACGCTGAGCCGGTGAAGGTGGTCGGGCTGCCGGCGGCCACGCCTGACGCGCCGGATGTCACACAGATCCGGAAGTACGCGCGCAGTGGTGATTTCACCTTTCGTCCGCCGGATGATTCGTCGCGCGCCATCGTCATCGGCCAGCGTCTCGCCGAGCGGCTGAATGCGTGGCCGGGACAGACCATCATTCTCGCGACGGTGCCAGGCAAGCCACAGATGTCGAGTGCGCTGGGCGGTTTCGTGCCGATGTTTCACAAGTATGTCATCACCGGCATTTTCGAGACCGGCATGTACGAGTATGACAGTGGCTACGCGTACATGGAGCTGTCGTCGGCGCAGGAGCTCGCCGGCCTCGGTGCGCGCGTGACCGGGATCGATGTGCGGACGCCCGATCGCTACATGGCGCCGCAGGTCGCGCAGCAGCTGACGGACGTGCTCGGATTTCCGTATCGCACGATCGACTGGCAGGAGCAGAACCGGTCGCTCTTTTCGGCACTCAAGCTCGAGAAGCTGGCGATGGGCGTGATCCTGCTGCTGATCGTGCTGGTGGCGGCGTTCAACATCGTGAGCACGCTGACGATGGTCGTGACGGACAAGACGCGCGAGATCGGCATTCTCAAGGCGATGGGTATGCCGGCGGCGACGATCCGTCGGATTTTCCTGTGGCAGGGTGCCGCAATTGGCTTTGTCGGTACGTCGCTTGGGGTGCTGCTCGGCCTCGTCGGCGCGTGGGCGCTGACGCGCTTCCGGCTGATTGCGCTCGACCCGTCGGTGTATTTCATCGATCGACTGCCGATTCAGATCGCGCTCAGCGATGTCTTCTGGATTGTCGTCGCGAGTCTTGGCATTGCGATGCTCGCGACGCTATGGCCCGCGCGACAGGCGTCGCGGTTGTTCCCGGTGGAGGCGATTCGTCATGAGTGACGTGATCGGCACACCGGTGCTCGAAGCCATCGACGTGGTGAAGGAGTACAGGAGTGGCGACGGATCCACGCTGCGCATTCTCGACGGCGCGTCGCTGACAATTCTGCGTGGCGAGATGGTCGCGATCATCGGCGAAAGCGGCGCGGGCAAGAGCACGCTGTTGCACATCCTCGGCGCGCTCGATCAGCCGACGTCGGGATCGGTGCGGATCGACGGACATGCGGTGCACACCGGCGGCGAGGCCGCGCTGGCGAGTGTGCGCAATAAGTCGATCGGCTTCGTATTCCAGTTCCATCATCTGTTACGGGAATTCACGGCGCTCGAGAACGTGATGATGCCGCTGCTGATCGCAGGCAACGCACCGGGCGCCGTGCGTGGGCGTGCGCAGGCGCTGCTCGATTCGGTTGGATTGTCGTCACGCGCCGATCATCTGCCGTCAGCGCTGAGTGGTGGCGAGCAGCAGCGCGTGGCGGTCGCGCGCGCGCTGGCGCCGAATCCGGCATTGCTGCTGGCGGACGAGCCGTCCGGCAATCTCGATCGCGGGAACGCAGAGCGGATGCACGAGCTTTTTTCTACGTTGGCGTCGACACACGGCGTGGGCGTGGTCGTGGTGACGCACAATCGTGCGCTGGCTGCTCGTGCGAACCGCGTGTTGCTTCTGGATGGGGGACGGGTGGTCGAGTCGTCTGCGATGGCGGAGGAGGTGGGCTGATGGTTTGCGATTCATGCGGCGAGCGCGATTGGAAGGTGACACTCACCAAGGTGGTGAACGGGGCTGTCACCCAGGTGCACCTCTGCAACGAGTGCGCTGCCGAGCAGGGGGTGGAGACGACCGTTGCCGCACCCAAAACACCGCTTACATCGCTTCTCCAGACGGTGCAGCAGCAGCTCGCCACCGGCCAATCCGATCAGGCACGCTGCAGCTTCTGTCAGGCCACCTACAAGGACTTTCGTGCGTCGGGCCGGCTCGGCTGCGCGCGGTGTTATGGCGCGTTCGAGCCGCAGCTGCGCGACCTGTTGCAGCGTGTGCATGGTGCAACGCGGCATATGGGCCGGCAGTATGGTCCGCCAGCGCCGGAACAGTTGCAGCGTGCGTCGACGGTGATCGAACTGCGTGAGCAGCTCCGGCGCGCCATCGAGCTCGAACAGTTCGAGCAGGCGGCCCGGTTGCGGGATCAGTTGAAGGAGGTGGCCGAGTGATCGATTTTTCACTGCTGCCCGACGGCGGCACACGCTGGTTGGATGGCTCGGGTGATCATCCCGAAGTGGTGCTCTCGACCCGCGTCCGCCTGGCGCGCAATGTGGAAGGGTTTGCCTTCACGACGCGGGCGCGCGATGGCGAACGGTTGCGTGTGCTGGGCCAGCTGCGGGATGCGATGCCGAAGGTCGGGTCGCTCGAGGGTGGTGTGATCCTGCGCGTTGACGAGCTCGCCACACCGGATCGGCAGCTGCTGCACGAGCGCCATCTGGTGAGCAGGGAACTGGCTGGTCTCGACGGGACGCTCGCCGTTCGGACAGGTGCGGCGCTGGTACTGGCGGACGAGGTTAGTGTGATGGTGAACGAGGAGGATCACCTGCGCTTGCAGGCGATGCGCTCCGGGTTCGATCCGATGGGGGCATTCGGGGCGGCGACGGCTCTTGATGATGAGCTCGGCAGGCACGTTCCCTATGCCTGGCACGGTGAGTTCGGATTTCTGACGGCGTGCCCGACGAACACGGGAACCGGGCTGCGTGCCTCGGTCCTGATTCATCTGCCAGGTTTGGTCCTGACGAAGGAGATTTCGAAGGTGCTGGCCGGTCTCCAGCAGATGGGTCTGACCTATCGGGGTTTGTACGGCGAGGGCAGTGAAGTGGTCGGGAACTACTTCCAGATCAGCAACCAGACGACACTGGGAAAGAGTGAAGCCGAGTTGCTCGAACAGTTGTCGCGCGTCGTGCGCCATGTAGTGGAGCGCGAAGAGGAAGCTCGGCATGTGCTGCTGCGCGATGCCGGGTATATCATTGAAGACAAGCTGTGGCGGGCGTACGGAACCCTGCGGTATGCACGCAGTCTGACGTTCGACGAAGCGATGAACTATCTCAGTGGCGTACGGCTCGCCTTGAGTCTGAAACTCCTGAGTTCACCGAGTGTCTATACGCTTAACAAGCTCCTGATTCATTGCCAGGCGGCGCATGTGGCGCAGTACGATGGACGTGCCACATTGTCGGATGGTGATGCCAGCGTGGCACGTGCACGGTTTGTCCGGGATGCACTTGCCGCCGACGTAGGATCGCACGGATGATCGGCCACCGAATGCCGAACCAGAGGTCAGCATGAACGGGTACAACTTCACCGAGCGCGTACGGAAGGTGCTCGCCATGGCACGCGAGGAAGCCGCGCGCCTGCACCACGAGTACGTCGGCACCGAGCACATTCTTCTCGGCTTGATTCGCGAGGGCGAAGGGGTCGCAGCTGCTGTGCTGCAGAGCCTCAACGTCGACCTTGACGAGATCCAGCAGAAGATCGAGGACACGGTGAAGAAGGGGAAGGCGGCGCAAGCCACCGGCCCGGACCTGCCGTATAC
>JANLPZ010000044.1:0-6211 GCA_031367535.1 Gemmatimonadaceae bacterium | reverse complement strand
CCGGGCCGTGGGATTCGCCGGCGGTGGTGAGGCGGAGGAGTCGGAGCATGGTGCGGGGAATCTAGCCCGGACGGGTCGCACCGGGCTGGTTCCGGCTGTCAGCGTTGTTGCGGCATTCATCGCGATCGGGCTGTGACTGAGTCACGCACTTTCACGGCCTGGTCGCGCGGCGTTCCGTCTGCGCAGCCGTCCACACTTCGCGGGCTGCATCGGCATTCATCGTCGCAATAGCAAGGCCGACCAGCAAATCCGGCCACGCGGAATTCCAGACCAACGCCGTCACCAATGCGGCCGCCACAATCGCGATGTTCGCCAGCACATCGTTCCGCGCAGAGAGGAACGCCGCCCGTGTAAGGCTACCGCGCCGTGTGCGAAATCTGTTCAGCATGATCGCGCAGGTCAGATTCACGACGAACGCCCCACTTCCGGCCAGCAGAAGCGGCCCTGAGTCAGGGGGTACAGGAAGTTTGAACTTCGCCCATGCGGTCCAGAGCGTTGCAATACCGGGAATGCACAGGATGCCTGCGAGTGCCATGCCAACGTGCGCTCTGCGTTCTGCGCTCCATCCGAGCGCTGCGAGAATCAGGAAGTTGATCGAGGCATCTTCGAGAAAATCGATGCTGTCGGCGAACAGCGAAACGGAGCCGATGGTGATTGCCACGGCGAACTCGACGACGAAATATGCCAGGTTCAGCAACGCGACCCACCGTAAAGTCCGGCGCAGTGCGCGTTCCGCTGTGGACTCGCTTTGCATCATCGTGCGCCCGGCGGGGCAGGTGTGTGGGTGCCCGTCACTGCCCCGGTCGTGCCATGACGCGGATCACGGTGCGACGCGCCCGAAGTACACCTCCAGGTTCGTCGGCAATGCGCCGTAGGTCTTGCCGGGTCCGGTCCACGTCATGCCGACGGCGGTCGGCAACGATACGATGCCGTCGTAGTCACCGATGAACGGACGCACCGTGCTCCCCGATGGCACGCCGTACTGCGACGGGTCCCAGCTCGTCCTGGTGACGCGCTGCGTCGTCCAGCTGGCGCCGTGATCGCGGCTGCCGAGATACGTGACGTCGTAGAGCGTGTTGCCACTCCAGCTCCGATCGTTCGTCATGAGATCGATGCGGCCCGACGTGCGCTCGACACTCATCTCGACATTGATGCGATCCCCGCCGCCTGGTGCGACGACCTGCGGCGTGCTCCACGTCGCGAGGTCGTCGATGCTCGCAGACGTGAGCAGGATCTGCGCGGTGCTGCCGATGATATCCGTGTACGCCACGAACAGGCGCCGCGTGGTAGCGTCGAACGCGGGCACGGGATAGGAGCCGGGCCCGCGGAATTGCGCACCGGTCAGATTGAAGCAACTCGGCGGAAACAGGCACACCGGATTCTGGAACGTCGCGAATTGGAAGGGCGCGCTCCATGTGACGCCGCGGTCACGGGACGTGCTCACGAACATCGCGGTGCCCTTCCCGCCCTGGATCGAGTTGTCGAACGTGAGGTACACCGTGCCGGTGGCCGGATCGGTGACGATGCGCTGATCCTGGTCATTACGCACCGAACCAGACGTGACTTTCACCGGCGCGTTGAACGACTGCCCACCGTTGGTGGACGTGGCGATGTACACCGGTGAATGCGAGCCGTAGCCGTTGAACTGCGCCCACGTGACGTAGATCGTGCCGTCGGCGGCCACGTGCATCGATTCATGGTCGGCGAACTGTCCGGTGGAGCCGCGAGCGACACCGTTGCCATTGAAATTCGACACCAGTGTGAGCGGGGCTGCAGGCCCACCGGCAGTCCACGTCCTGCCGCCATCGGTGGAGCGGCTGAGAAGGAGCGCCACGCCGTATGGCGACGAGGCCTGATATCCGAAGCATGCGAAGTAGGCGGTGCCATCGGGCCCGAACGCGATCGCTGGATCGCCGCCATAATCGTACGGCCCCGTGCCGGAGACCGCCGGATCGTTCGTGTACTTCGTGACGCCGGGGATGAAGCCGTTCGGCAGCGATCGCGTCCACGTCCTGCCACCATCAAACGTCGTATTGACGCCACAACCGTCGTTGTAGTTCCACTCGTTGCTGCCTGTGATCATGTTCGCCGTGTTGAGCGGATTGACGGCGAGCGGCGTTTCGTTCTGCGCGGTGGTGTCGTTCGACACATTCACGACGAGTGACGCGCCGCCACCGGACCCGACCCCAGTGGCCACATTCGGTGTGTGCGGCGAGGCAGGACTCTCGACCGGCTCCATGCCGCAGCCGGACACGAGTGCGATCAGGGAGACGGCCATCGTGAGACGAGCGGGTGCCAGGTGCGGCATGTGTGTTCTCGGTGAGTCCTGCGCGGCAGGACGTGATGTCACGCCCGCGCGAAGCAGAATCACGCGTGCGGATCGTATGCACGCAGAATATCAGATCGTGTATTTCAGGCAGCAAGCGCGCGGATTACGCCAATACTGAGAAGGTTGATATCAATAACGCAGTCTTGCTGCTTCGAGCAGTACACAACGGCCCGTCCGCTATGAAGCGAACGGGCCGTCATGGTCCTGCAAGAACCTGCGATCAGTTACACGTCGCCGCGTAGTCCGCCGGATTGAGATCCAGCACCACCACACCGCGCGCCGTGGCACCCACCGCCACGATTCGGCTGCCACGCACCGCCGTCTTGAGCGGTCCGATGATCGCATCCTTGATCGCGATCACGCCGACTCGCTGGAAACAACGGGTGTCGAACACTTCGAGCACCGGCTCGCGGGACGCCGCGAAGGACAAGCGCGTCGCCAACGTGCCACCAGACAGGTTCGGACCAGGCGCATTGAGCGGATGGAAGTCGAAACCGGCGTTGCCACCCTGCGTCTGCAACAAGCCGTACAAGCGCAGCGTGTTGTTGAACAGGTAGGTCGAGTCGGCACGGATCGCGAACAGCTCACCATCGGCGCTGACTGCCACACCACGCACCGGTGAATAGGCGTTGGCGATAAGGTCGGACACGTCGCTCGGCGGCGACACACCCGCGTCGATGAACGATAGCTGCGACGTGAAGGTCGTGACCTGACCAGTGGTCGTATCGGTCACGACCTGCTGCCCGTACTTCTTCAGGCCGTTATCGATGTCGAAGGTCAGCGTACGGCTGCCCTTCGCCACACCACCTTCACCGAAGATCGCGCGCTTGAAGTTGGCCGAGTTGCGGACGAACGTCGTGTCGCGGAATCCGATGTCGGACATTGTGACGAGCATGCCGGCATTGCGCGTCGGGAAGCCCGGCGCGTCCATGTTGAGCGGGAATGGCACCAGCGTCGAGTCGGAACCGTACGTGCCCGACTTGAAGCGCACCACTTCCAGCGTGTCACCCTTGTTGTCGCGCAGGAACGTCGCGTGTTCGAAGAAGAGATGCGACGACTTGCGAGTGATGTTCTCCCAGCGGATCGTGCCCTTGTCGGCAAAGCCACCCGTCTGACCGCCGGTCGGCGTCGTCGAGAAGACGACCGTCGTTTCTGTACAGCCGCTGTTACAGACGGCTCCGACATACTGCGGACGATCGGAGAAGTCGACCACCGAGCGGGTGATGTTGCCGCCGGCCACCGACACCTTGTAGGCGACGATGTTCGGGAGCAGATAGCGCTCGCTTTCCTGGCCACTGCCATCAGCATTCAGGGTCACGAAGCTCAGGTTCGTACCACCCGAGTTGGCGACGATCAGCTTGTTCTGTACAGGCCCGATCGGACTGCCGCGACCAGCCGGGAACACCGTGATGCCCCAGGGACGCGAACCAACCGCGATCGGCGTGCGCTGGAAGTTCAGGGAATCGAAGTTGAACACCTCGAGCTGGTTGCGCTCGATGTTCGTGAGATAGAGACGACCCGTCGGCTCGTGGAAGTAGCCGTCAGCGACGGTACCGCCGTTCGGCAGCGTGCGCGTCGTACCGGCAACGAGCGTGATCGTGTCACGGATCGTCGTCAGCGAATCGTTGAGGCGCCCTTCGGTGTTGCGGGCGAACACGCGCAGGATCAGTCGTGTCGCCGCACCGCCAAGTGGCGCGGGCAGGTTCATGCGAATCGTGACCGGGACCGAGGTCGGACCATTCGCAACCGCGATCGAATCGCGCTTGATCGGGCCGCCGGTGAAGCTGCGCATGTCGTAGCCGACGTAACCGATGCCGACCGCGTCCTGCGCTTCGACGAACACCGTGTCGGTCGATTCGATGCGATCGGTCGTGCCAAAGCGCGTGATCTTGGGAATCGTCTGACCGCTGCCCGACGCGAGCACTTCGACGGACAATGGTGTTCCCGCTGTGCGCTGCCCGATCGAGTCGGCGACGTACGGAACGACATTGTAGAGACCCGCGACGGCCGTTGCCGGAATCGCGAAGGTCCGCGTCGTCGACAGGCTGTCCTGGAGCGGGCTGCTGAAGATGATCGAGTCACCGGCGAGCGCCGTTCCACCAGCAGGCGGTGTGACAGTGAAGCCGACCAGGCGCACTTTGCGTGTCGTGCGCGCGGCGAAGCCAATCACCACCGAGCGACCGCGCACGGCTTGCGTGTTGTTCTGCGGACTGGTGATCGCGATGAAACCCGGCTGCCGGCTGCCGACGGCCATCACGGTCGTGTCAGGTTTCGACTTGTTGCCGTTGCCGTCTTCCGCCCGCGAGATGAGCGTGACCTGCGAACCCGGCGTCACATTGCCCGGCACGGACACGGCAAAGTCCTTCGTGTACGCCGTGACGGCGGACGTCACCGTATCGGCCACAGTGCGGACGATCGCGCCGCCGAGTGTCACACTCACGAACTTCACACCCAGATTGTCATTCGCCCGCACGGTGAAGGCGAAGATGGAATCGGGGCTTGTCGCACGCAGCACGACCACCGATGGTGCCGTGCGGTCAAGCGTCGTTTCGTCGGTCGTTGGATCTCCGCTGCCGCAGGCGGCAAGGGAGGAGGCGAGCACCAGAGCTGTCAGGTGCAGCGCGCGCGAAACCAGCGTCGGTTCTGTGCGCATGATTGTCTTATCGACCGGGGTTGGGGGCCGGCGTACGAGCCTCGCCGTCGTCCAGGATGTGCGGGGACACAAGGATCACGAGGTCGCGCTTCTGCTCGTTCTTTCGCGTCGTCGAGAACAGACGACCGAGGTACGGCAGGTCCATCAGGAACGGCACACCACGGCGGGACTTGGACACCGACGTGATCGTGAGACCACCGATCACCGCCGTCTCACCATCCGGCACCATGAGCGTGTTGTCGGCGCGCTGCTTGTCGAAGATGTAGCCCACATCCGAGCTCGCCAGCGACGCTGAGCTGTTCTCGGCGTGGATCGTCATCATGATCTGCCGGTTGTTCGTGATGCGCGGCGTGACCGACAACGAGATACCGACTTCCTTCAGCTGTACCGTCGCGCGCGGGATGTTGATCTGACCCGTGCTCGATCCACCGCCCGACCCGGCGCCGGCGTCCAGCACACGGATCGGAATTTCCTGGCCGACGAGAATTTCCGCCTTGCGATTGTCGAGCGTAACGACGGTCGGCTCGGCCTGCACATCGGCGAGCGACGATTCCTGCAGCGCCTGGATGAACGGCGTCAGCGAATATTTGCCGAGTGCGGCACTGAAGATCAGGTTGAGCGCCGGGCTCGAGATGCTGCTATTGGCGTTCGCGATGGCGGAGATGACGTTGCCACCGAGATCGACACGGTCGCCAATGACCGGTTGCGACACCTGACGGAACGCATCCGGCACACCATCACCGTTGCGATCGATCGGGATCTGCGAGACGACTTCCTGACGCGGAATGACGGTGTTGAAGAACTGACGCGCCGTGCCGATGTCGTACGTGATGCCCATTTCCTGCAGGTTCGTGCGGTTGACGAAGATGATCTTCGCCTTGATCGCGACCTGCGGCGTGCGACGGTCGATCGAGCGGACGTAGCTGATCACATCATCCATACGGCTCGAGACTTCGCGGATCAGCAGCGAGTTCGTCGCGCTGTCGGCCTGCACGCTGCCGCGCACCACACACCCACTCGGCACCGAACCCGGAGCCTGCGCGCCACCACCACCACCTGACGTCGGACCACCGGCTCCCGGCACACAGTCACGCGTCAGCAGACCGCGCACGGTCGTGGCGAGAGACGTGGCGTTCGCGTAGTTCACGCTCACGACCTGCGTCACCAGCGGCTCGAGCGACTGCTTGTCGAGCATGTTCTTGTACGAGTCGACGATGATGATGCCGTTC
>JANLPZ010000233.1:0-13254 GCA_031367535.1 Gemmatimonadaceae bacterium | reverse complement strand
AAAACCCTTGGCGTCGTTGAACCACTTGACGGTGCCAGACATACGTGCCATTGCAATGCTCCTGATAGTTGTGCGGCTGTGCACTCGGAGCATGGCCTTGACGCCTGTTCCTGACAGAGACTCACCACATCGAACTCGTGACATCCCTCACGGAGGGTGTCGCCAGTTCGGCGACACCCACAAGTATAGCGTGCGGCGGGCGCAAGTGGGAGACTTGGCGGAAATCTCCGAAAAAAGGCTTTGGGCCTGACCGGCAGAGGCCGACGTCCCCCCCGGGCCTGAGCGCCGGTCCCGGGTGAGCCGACCAGCCGGAACGCGGGGCGGTGCGCACAGCCGTCGATAACGCTTCGTCACGGCGCACCTCGCAGTCGAACTCCTGATGTGCGACGCGTATGTCCGTAGTGTTGCGCACTTGAGCACACCATCTGTTCCCGGCACCCTTCCTCGCACATTCGGAGCTCTCGCTTCACCCACTTACACCGACAGTCACGCAGGTTCTGAAGTCACCGATGAAGACGTCATGCACTGGAATGCTGCGCGCAGCCATGTTGCTGCTCCTTGCCGCCTGCGGAGAATCCGCAACTGCCGCAATCGAACCCCCGGTCACCGGACTCGCGCTCAACGAGGTGGCCGTCATCGGCCCGCTGAATGCCAGTTCGTCGGACACGTTGGTGTATTTCAGCTTCGACGCGAAGGCGCTCGTGCCGAAGACCGCAGCATGGGATGTCGCGCTGCGACGTTATGAAGTCCGCGTCAATGGCGGTGTTACCGGCAGCGGTGGTGTGACCGGGTATGGCTTTGGCAACAACAAGAACGCGACCAGGGATCAAGTGCTCGCCTTCACCAACCAGAACACGTTGGCGGCGTTCGACTCGATTCGTGTCGCGCAGATTCCTGTCGATTCGTTCTTCAAGGCCGATCGCCTGATCCCGAATCCGACGGGTTTCCTCAACGTGCTGGGCGGCGCCCCCACCGCGAACACGGCGGCCTGGTGGAAGGTGCGCACGGCAACGGGCGGGTTCGCGTTGATGCGCGTGACGGCTATCGCGTTCACCGGTCGGGCTCTGTCGTCCGTCACCTTTGAAGCACGCATGCAGAGCGGTGCGACACTCGCCGCCTCGACACCATTCACCGTCGCCGTCGGTACTTCACCGGTCTCGGTGAGTCTGGCATCCGGCGCGGCAGTCACCGCCGCGGGCTGCAACTGGGACGTGCTGATTTCTCCTGCGGTCTACGAAATCAGCGTGAATACCGCGTGCAACGTCGGCACCTATCCCGGCACAGCAACTCCCGGGTTCGCCGGCACCACATCGGCCAGTGATGCGCCGGAGTACGCCGTGTATCTCTCGACGCTGACCGGCCCGATTCCGAACAACATCGAAGACATCGGCGGCCCGTTCCGCTACGACCTGAATGCCGATCAGCGCCTGTCTCCGACCTTCAACACATATCTGATCCGCAACGGGACGAAGGTCTACAAGCTGCAGGTCATCGGCTACTATGGCACGTCCGGCTCCGGCGGGTTCCCGACACTCCGGTACGCCCGCATTCGATGATCCGATCGTCCACGCCCCATCGTTCCACACGGCGTTGGCGCATCGTGTGGGCGGTGGTGTGTTCGTCCGTCGCCGCAGCGACACTCGATGCACAGGCCGTCCGCGGCACGGTGACCAGTCGGGGGGGTGAGGGCAGCGCGGTGGTGTCGGCCGAGGTCATCGCGATTCCGAGTGGCCTGCGCGTCCGCACGGATGATCGCGGAGTTTTCCGGTTGCTTGCCGGAATTGGAGACAGTCTGCGCGTGCGGGCACTCGGCTTTCGTGAGCGCCGTGTCCTGGTGTCCGACCTGACCCTGGCGATCACGCTCGATCCGCTGCCGACCACACTCGAACGCGTGGTCACGACCGTCGGCCAGCGTGAAATTCGGGCCGGCGAATCACCGGCCAGCGTGACCGTGTTGAACAAGGCCGACATTCTGGCGGCCAATGCCGTATCGGCCAACCAGCTGCTGCGCCGGTTGCCCGGTCTCCAGGAAATCGCATCACCGCCCGCGCAGACATCGATCGCCATCCGTGGCCTCGACCAGTCGCGCGTGCTGGTATTGATCGATGGCGAACCGGTCGCCGGAGCCATGACCGAGAATCGCGACATCGGGCGTCTGTCCACCATTGCTGCGGAACGCATCGAAGTGGTCAAGGGACCATCGAGCGTGGAATTTGGCAGCGATGCGCTGGGCGGCGTGATCAATCTCGTGACCGCCGCACCGTCGCCCACCTTCGCAGCCGTCGCGAACGTGCGCAGTGGTGAACTCGGCCGGCGTGAATCTGCGGTCGAAGTCAGCGACAGCTATGGACCCATCGGAGTGCGGTTGAACGGCGGCTGGCGACAGAGTGATCGTGTCACGGCGATCAATGCCGCCAGCACGACGCTCGACCGCGTCTACGACTTTCGTGGTGACACGCGCATCCGCATCAGCGATCAGTTGACGGTGCGCACCGATGTGACGCTGTCGCAGCAACGCCAGCGCTGGCCCGTCGGTGCGGGGTTCAACGGGTTCATCGACAATCACTCGACACAGGGTTTCATCGAGGCGCAGGCGAAGGCCGCTGGCGGCTCACTGCGCGCTCGACTCTTCGGCCAGCGTTACGGCTATCAGTTCCGTGAGGCACTCGGGTTGCTGCCGATCGCCGGGTCTGCCGATTCCCTCGAGCAGCGCGAGCGCATGGCACGCGGCCTGCTGGCCTACAACCGCACGTTCGGCCCGCACACACTCGACGTCGGCGCACAGTTCTCCGCGCGTGGCATCACGGCACCGACCAAGATCGACGGCGACAGCGCCAACGATCGCGTGACGGAATTTTTCACGCGGGATGCGTGGACGCTCGGCGCCGTGCAGCTCACCGCCGGCGCACGATCCACGTCCAGCACCCTCTGGGGCAACGCGCTCTCACCGAGCCTTGGCGCCGCGTGGCAGGTGTCTCCAACCTGGCGATGGCGTGGCAACGTCGCTCGCGGATTCCGCGCGCCGTCGTTCAAGGAGCTGCGGTACACATTCGTCAACGGTGCGGCCGGCTACCAGATCGTCGGCAACGCGTCGCTGCGGCCCGAGTCCTCATGGAGCACAAGCATCGGCGGCACATGGGCACCCGGCGACCGACTTGCGCTGGACTTCGAAGCGTATCGAAACGATCTCACGAATCTCATCTCGACGCAGAATACCGGTACCAACGACGCCGGACTGCTGATCTATCAGAACGTGAATGTCGAACGCGCGCGCACCGAAGGTGTGGAGGTCGGCGTCCGTCGATCATTCAGTACCACCGACCTGTCGCTCGGCTACGACTATCTGCGCGCACGCGACCTGCGCACGGGCGCGACGCTCGATGGGCGCGCAACGCACACCGCGCGCGTCGCGCTCGCACAACGATGGACTGTGCTGGCCGGCACCCTCGCCGACATCTCCGCGCGCTATCTCAGCAGTGCACCACGCGGGACGACCACGCAGGGCGCGTTGCTGTCAGTGGATGGCCAGCTGCGTGTCGGAGTGCGACGCGCTCTGGAATTGTCTGTCGGTGTGACGAATCTGCTCGATCAGCGGCCGACCGGTTGGACGGCGGCGTTCCAACGGCAGGTCACGCTCGGCCTGCGAGCGAAGCTCCGCGCGGACTAGTCGGGACGGCACGCCGGACGCGTCATGCCGGCCAACATCACAGCCGTGCCACAACAGCCTCGACATTGCGGCGGGCACCCGCGAGTACCGTGTTGCGGCGATGTGCGGCAGCCTCTATCGTCACGCCCAGGCCGGACACTTTCCTGAACCGCGAGGAGTCGCCCCGTGAGCACCGCACAAATGAGCACGTTGGAAATCGGAAAGTCGCTCGTCGATCTCTGCCGTCAGGGCAAGAATCACGAAGCGATGGAAACGCTGTACGCCGCCGACGTCGTCAGCATCGAAGCCGGCGCGCCGGCCGGACAGTCACGCGAGGCACACGGACTCGAGGCGGTGCTTGCCAAGGGACAATGGTGGAGTGACAACCACGAAGTGCACTCGGCCGTCATCAATGGCCCGTTTCCGCATGACGATCGCTTCATCGTGCACATGAAGTACGAGGTCACCTTCAAGCCGACGGGCAATCGCTTCCCGATGGAAGAAGGCGCGCTCTACACCGTGCGTGACGGCAAGATCGTGCACGAAGAATTCTTCTACAACATGGGCTGAGTTGCTCGACGAGGTGCGGCCAGGCGTGTGGCGGGGCGTGGCTCCCCCGCCGCACGTCGCGTAGTTTGGCCGCATGAAACCGCTTGACTCCGATCGCGAATACGCCGTGCAACTGCTGTCCGCGCACTACGCGAACGGCAGCCTCACGACGAAGGAACTCGAGGCGCGATTCGAGCGCGTGTACGACGCTGAGGATACCAGCGCGCTGCACACACTGGTGAGCGGCCTCCCCGTGCTCGCACCGGCGCTGGGCCAACCACTCGGCATGTGGGCACCTGGACCCGTCAGCGCACCGCCGCCGGAACGGCGAATGCTGGCGCTGATGTCCGAGATCAAACGTCGCGGCGAATGGACACCAGCACAGCGCAACGTGATTCGGGTGTTCATGGGCAAAGCCACCATCGATCTCCGCGAAGCACACCTGGCACTCGGCGTCGTGACCGAATTCGAAGTCTTCGTGTGCATGGCCGAAGTACTCTTCATTCTGCCGCCCGGCGTCGCGGTGGAGTGCGAAGGCATGCCGATCATGGCCTCATTCGACGACTCCGGCACACACGGCGGCAGCGCGCCCGACGCGCCTCGCATACGTATCACCGGCACCGCGATCATGGGTGCCGTCAAGATTCGCACGCGACTGCCCGGTGAATCGGCACTCGCTGCGTGGCGTCGACAACTCGCTGATCGCAAACGTTTGTCCTGATCCCCTTCCCCGACCACATGCGCACGATGCTCCGCGTTTTCGCGACTGTTTGTCTGATTCCCGCCGCACTCGGTGCACAGGCGCCGGTCACAGCGACATCGCCGAGTGACGCGACCGGCGCCTTCCTCGCACCGCGCCTGATACGCATCGACGCGATGGTGAACCGACTGGTCGCTGAGCAACGCATTCCCGGCGCCGTGGTGATGCTGGTGCGCGACGGCAAAGTTGAGTATCACAAGGCGTACGGCTACCGCAATCTCGGCACGAAGGCGCCGATGCGAACCGATGACATTTTCAGGATTGCCTCGCAGACCAAGGCGATCACGTCGCTGGCCGCGATGATCCTGTGGGAGGAAGGAAAGTTTTCGCTCGACGATCCGGTCGCCAAGTACCTGCCGGAATTCGAGAAGCAGACAATACTCGTGAAGTTCAGTCCCGCCGACTCGACCTTCACCACCAAGCCGGCGAAACGCGCCAGCACGATTCGTCAGCTGTTCACGCACACGTCAGGACTCGACTACGCCGACATCGGCAGTGACGAGTTCAAGGCGATCTATGCAAAGGCGGGCCTGACCGCCCTCGGTCGCGAAGGGGATCTGCTCGCCGACAAGGTGAAGGTGCTCGGCCGGTTGCCGCTGGCCTTCGAACCGGGCGAGCGATTCAACTATGGCCTCAGCGTCGATGTGCTGGGACGACTGGTCGAAGTCTGGAGTGGCATGCCACTCGATCGATTCTTGCGCACGCGAATCTTCGAGCCGTTGCACATGAGCGACACGTTCTTCGAATTGCCGGCGGACCGACGCGCACGGCTCGTCACGCTGCACAGCGAAACGGACGGCAAGCTCGAGGTGATGACGGATTCGCAGAGTGGAATGCACGCTGACTTTCCTGCGCGGCGCGTCACGTATTTCTCCGGCGGCGGCGGTCTCTCCGGCACGACCGCCGACTACGCACGCTTTCTGCAGCTGTTCCTGAATGGCGGAGAACTCGATGGTGTGCGACTGCTCAGTCGCAAGACGGTCGAGATGATGCTCACCAACCAGATCGCGCGTCTGCAGCCCGCATTCGGCCTCGGCTTCGCACTCGAGACCCCGGAGAATGATTTCCGTCAGGTGCTGTCCGCCGGCTCATTCGAGTGGGGCGGCGCCTTCGCAACGACATACTGGGCCGACCCGAAGGAGCACCTCGTCGCCCTCATCTACACCAACGTCCTCGGTCTCTCGTTCAGCCTCGGTGATCAGTTCAAGGTGCTGGTCTATTCTGCACTCCGCTGAACGCACACCGGCGCACTGGCGTCGAGAGTTCTACAGCAGTTGATCTGAACAGTTTTCACGCGGGGCCCGCGGGGGACGCAGGGAAGTGCAACTGCAAAAGGCTTGTGGAACAGCGTCTCGCGAGTGCAGTTTCGAAAGCCTTTGCGTTCCCCCCGCGCCCTTCGCGAGCCCCGCGTGAAAACTGTTCCTACGAATACTGTAGAGCTGTGGCTCTGTGCGAGACCAGCAGTTGACGATCAGTGATAGGGATAGACGACGAAGAACAGCAGTGACATGCCAGCAAGAATCCAGAGCGGCGGAGGCACTTCCTTCACGCGGCCAGTGATCAGCTTGAGTATGGGATACAGCAGCAACCCGGCCGTCATGCCGACGCCGACGTTGTAGGTGAAGCTGATCAGGATGATCGTCAGAAACGCGGGAATCAGCTCGGTGTAGTCCGTGAAATCGAGCTGCGCGATGGGGCTCACCATCAGAATGCCGATCGCCACCAATGCGACGCCGGACGCGTGGGTCGGGATCGATGTCAGCAGTGGCGCGAAGAACAGCGACGCGAGAAACAGTATCGCGACCACCAGCGCCGTGAATCCGGTGCGCCCGCCTTCCTCTATGCCAACCGCCGATTCCACGAACGCCCCACTGGTCGTCGTGCCCACGAACGGTGCGACGAGATTGGCCAGTGCATCGGCCAGCATCGGCTTCTCGATCTCGGGCAGATTGCCGTCCTCGTCCAGCAATCCCGCGCGCGCCGAGAGTGCGATCAGCGTACCGATCGTATCGACGAACGCCATCACGAATACGATCACCACCACCGGCATCGCTTTCAGTGTCAGCGCACCGGCGATGTCGAGTTGTCCCACGATCGGCGCGATGCTCGGCGGCAGGCTGACGAGGCCGTGCGGCAACGGTGTGACACCGGTGACGAATGACAGCACCGTCGTCACGAGAATCCCGACGATCAGCGCGCCGTGCACCCGTTTCACGAGCATCCAGCACGTCACCAGAAATCCGATCAACCCCAGCATCGTCGCCGGACTGGTGAGGTGACCGAGTGCCACCGGCGCTCCCGGAACGCCAAGCGTCACGACACCCAGCTCATTCAGTCCGATGAACGTCAGGAACAGCCCGATGCCGACGGCGAAGCTGTGTTTCAGCGAGCGGGGAATCGCGTTCGCGAGCCAGCTGCGCACCTTGAACACCGTCAGGATCGTGAACAACACGCCGGCCAGAAAGATCGCGCCAAGCGCGGTCTGCCAGCTGAAGCCCATCCCCTTCACCACCGTGAACACGATGAATGCGTTCTCGCCCATGTACGGCGCAATCGCAAACGGGCGCTTCGCATACACACCCATCACCAGCGTTCCGAAGGCCGCCGAGATGATGGTGGCGGTGATCGACGCACCCTTCGGAATGCCGGCCGCTTCCAGGATCACCGGATTGACGATGATGATGTAGGCCATCGTCAGGAAGGTGGCGATGCCGGCCACAGTCTCCTGCCGATAACTGGTCTTGTGTCCAGCGAAGTCGAAGTACCGATGCACGTCGTGTCCGAAATGGTGAACGAGCGGAGTTACTTCGAGGGCAGCGCCTTCAGGTACGCGACCACGAGTGCAGCGGAATTGTCGGCGGCCAGTCGGCCGAAGATGCGTTGCTCATTCTGTCCCGGCCCGCCGCCGGCAAGGTCGGACAGCGACCGGAACGCGATGTACGGCACGCGGTTTTCATAGGCCACGACTGCAACCGCCGCGGTTTCCATATCCAGCGCGTCAGCATGAAATGCAGACCACGCCCATTCGCGATACGCGGCATTGTCCACGAAGGTCGGCCCGCTCACACCGTTGCCACCGATCACCACGCGCGGTTCGTGCGCGAGGCACTCACCGGTGGCCGTGCACTTGGCGAGCGTCACCGACTGCGCCACGACACGAGCACGCATCAGAGACGCGCTATCGACAGGAAACCAGAACCGACGTACCAGCGAGTCCGGCTGTGCACTGGGAATCGCCACTGACGTGCCCTGCGTGTACATCATGCCGAAGTTCGCGAACTCCGTCGTGACGCGCGCGGGCTCGAACTTGCCGCCGGTCTCGCGCGCGAACACCGACTCCTGATAGTTGCCCCACTGCGCCGGCACCGTCACGTCGCCGACGTTGAGTCCCGGATTCACACCGCCGGCGATGCCCGAGAACACGATGCTGGTGATGGTGAACCGATCGAGCATCGCCTGCGTCGTCATGGCCGCATTCACCATGCTGAATCCACTCAGCAGCAGCACCACATCCTGCCCAGCGAGTCTGCCGAGGTAGTGAGTACGGCCGTTGATCACGCGCGTGCCCGTGATCGTCGTTGCAGCGCGCAGCGCCACCAGCTCCGGCTCGAACGCAGACACCACCGCGATGCGCGGAACATCGTGCACGCCGCCTGCGCGCGGCATCGAGGCGCACGCCGTAGCGACAAGCCCACCGAGCACAATCGCAGTAACCTTTATCATTGTGCGGCTCGACACGCTGGTCATGAAAGGTGAGCGAAGAAACTGCAACTGCTTGTCTCGCACGGAGCCACAGAGACAGCGGTGATCGTTACTTCTTCCAACGTACTCGCACGGTACGATCAGGATTTGAACAATCAACAAATTCTCTGTGGCTCTGTGCCTCTGTGCGAGACAAGCAGTTGCCCTTCAAGCTGTGCGAGACAATCAGTTGCCCTTCACAGAGTATCTCTACGCCGCCGGTCCACACGACTCCCGCACGATCAGTTCGCAGCGCAACCGCGTGTCACGCGCCGGCAGATCGGGACTTGCCACACGCGTCAGCATCATCGACAGCGCCACTTCGCCGATCTGGCGCGTCGGCTGGCGATAGGTCGTTAGCGGCACCGGCAACAGCTGCGCGTAATCCACGTCGTCGATGCCGACCATGCGGACGTCGGCCGGAATGCGGACGCCGAGCTTCTTGAGCGTGTGCATCAACCGCCCGGCGATACGATCGTTGGCGCAGACCAGCGCGTCAGGATTGTGTGTCCGCATCATCGCGCGCACGGCGGTCTGGTTGCCGGCATCGAGCGTCACGGCATTCACCTGATCGAACGGCACCTGGCGCGCATTCATCGCCTGCCGATAGCCCGATTCGCGTGCGTCGACCGTGGACGAGCTGTTTTGCTGACGCACGAACGTGATGCGCTGGGCACCGCGCTGCAACAGATGTTCGGTCATCACGTAGCCGGCGCGACGGTTGTCGATACCGACGAGATCGTGATAGCCCGGATCGGGATATGGCGTCACCGGTCGGTCGAGCAGCACCACGGGAATGCCGGCATCGTCGAGCGCGCGCACGATGCGATGGTTCATGTCACCGGCCACCGGCGACATCGTCACCGGCGCGAAGAACACGCCGTCGAGATGCCGATCGATGTACTGGCGACACAGCTGCCACGCCCGTTCCCCCTTCTGCTCGGCATCTGCTGATCCGCCGTCCTCGGCGGCACTGCCGCGCACGAGCGCATGTTCGCGCGCGAGTGGCGAGGCCATCATGCCACGCGTGATCGATTCGTAAATGTCGGTTTCGCCGAGGTCGGCGATGAGGAGGCCGAAGGAGTGGCCGGCGACGTCTTTCGCCTTCGAGACGAAACTGCCGGATCCCGCACGACGGCTGATGACACCCGCCGCCTGAAGGTCCCGCAGCGCGCGCCCGATCGTGATGCGCGAGTGTCCGAACCGATCCACAAGGTCCGCCTCACTCGGCAGTTTTTCACCCTCTTTCCACCGGCCGCTCTGAATTTCCTTGAGGAGCGTGGCAAAAACTTCGTGATGTTTGCTGGCAACAGCGCGGACAGAGGCCACTGGGATCGACATTCTGGTAGAGGTAATCCCGGCCAAACTAGCGGTAAAAATCAAGCTCTGCAGCCTTTGCGCGGTGTGCGCCAGGACTGCAGAGCTTTTCGAATGGACGCGGATTGCCGTCCAGTGTCACCTGCACCCGCTGCTCAGGGCTGAACGCGACCGCGCAGCTGGCCCTGCGCCTTGCCGAGCGTCCACATGCCGCTGGTGAGCTTCGTGTCGCCGCCTTCATTCTGGCGATCGAGGACGAGCGTCAGGACACCTTCGGGCGTCTCACCCTGCAGAACAAGGTTCCGATCGAACACAGTGACGGTCATTGGAACCGAGCTCTGCGAGTTGCCGAGGTCGACGCGGGCGATGATGATCCCAGCCGAGTCGGCGACGGTGACGCTGCGCGGGAAGGCAGCATCGCGCGGCGCATTCCAGAAGTCGTAGCTGGCAACGACGCGGGTATTGCTGCTGGCCGGGATTGCCTTGGCCTGCTGTGCGGCGACTGGTGCGGCAATGAGTGCAAGGGCCGCGGCGGTGGTAACGATCGTGGTGGTACGCATGCTGAGCTCCTGAGGAAGAATGGTGACCTGCAGCTTGTTATAACACCTTTGTCGCTGTACAACTCTAACTTGCTATAGTTAAACGTGTCAGGTCGATTCACGCAACAGGAAAATTGTATCCGTCGTGTCTCGTACATCACAGACTTAAGTCGCTTGACCTGTTATACCAAGAAAACCGGAGTGTCAGATGCGCTCAACATTTTCTTCACGGCGATGCTTCCAGAGCGCCCCGGCCCTCGTCGCGCTGCTCCTTGCGCAGCCCATCTCCGCGCAGGCCGCGCCCGGGCAGAGCCCACCCCAACTGGTCGATGTCCTGATCACCGGGGCGACCGTACATGACGGCACCGGCCGCGCCCCTCGCGTCACCGACATCGGCATCCGCGGGGACCGGATTGTCTTCGTCGGGCTCGCGCCAGCCGGCCTGCGGGCCACCCGCCGCGTCGATGGCGCTGGCCTGATCGCCGCACCGGGCTTCATCGATCCGCACACGCACGCCTATGAGGGGCTGCCCGACCTCGACTCCACCGCCCGCGCCAACGCCTCCTCGCTGATGCAAGGCGTCACGACCGTCGTCCTCGGCGCCGATGGTCGCGGCCCGCTCGACGTCACCCGCGTGCTCGACGCCAGCCAGCGCGCAGGGCTCGGCACCAACGTCTACGCGATGGCGGGCTTCGGCTCCGCGCGCGTGCAGGTGATGGGTGCATCTGCCGCGCCGGCGTCGCGTGCACAGATCGACTCGATGCGAGCGCTCATCGCCACCGCCATGCGCGAAGGGGCGTTCGGCGTTGGGTCCGGGTTGTTCTACGCACCGCAGAGTTACGCGACCACGGAGGAAGTCATTGCCGTCGTCTCTGCCGCGAAACCCTTCGGCGGTGTGTACGACACCCATCAGCGCGACGAAAGCTCATACACCGTCGGGCTTCTGGCCTCGGTGCGTGAGAGCATTCGTATCGGCTGCGAGTCTGGGCTCACCGCAAACATCGGTCACATCAAGGCGCTCGGTGTCGACGTGTGGGGCAAGGCCGACAGCGTTCTTCGCATCATGGCCGATGCGCGAACGCGCGGTTGCCGGGTGACCGCCGATCAGTATCCGTGGACGGCCAGCGGCACGGCGCTTGGTGCCGCGCTGCTTCCGCGTTGGGCCGAGGCCGGCGGGCGCGATTCCCTGCTCCGGCGTGTCGCGGATCCCGCACTGCACGCACGCATGCTCAGCGAGATGCGCGAGAATCTCCGCCGGCGCGGTGGTGACAGCACGCTGTTGCTCACCAGTGGTCACGGCGACGCGCTGCGCTATGTCGGCCGCACGCTCAAACAGGTCGCCGCCGAACGCGGACTGCCCGCCGTCGAGACCGCGCTTGCCATGATTCAGGCCGATCAGGATATGGGGGTCGCGTCATTCAACATGACGGAAGCGGATATCGCGACCTTCATGCGCGATCCGTTCGTGATGACGAGTTCCGACGGATCGGAAGGCCATCCGCGACTGTACGGCACGTACCCGCGCAAGATCCGGCGTTACGTGCTCGAACAGCATGTGATCACGATGCAGCGCATGGTGCAGGCCTCGTCGGGCCAGGTGGCTTCGGTGTACGGCCTCATGAATCGTGGTGTGCTACGCACCGGTGCGTTCGCCGATGTGATTCTGTTCGATCCGGCCACGATTCGCGACGAAGCGACATACGTCGAGCCGCGGAAACTTTCGACCGGCATGCGCTGGGTGTTCGTGAATGGCATTGCGGCAGTGGCGGACGGCAAACTCACCGGCGCGATGCCAGGGCGTACGCTGCGACGCGTCGCACCGTGATGTCAGCGCAGCATCAGCTCACGCATCGCTGACGGAAACGCGGCGATCAATCCAAACCGCGCCAACCGTCCCACAAAGGCCACGCCGAGTGTCGCCGTCACCGGCGCCCGCACAATGCCAGCCGCGATGATCGTGAGCTGAAACGGCGGCACACTCGCGAACGCCGACGCTGCCATCAGGCCGACGCCGAGCCGCTCATGCCGCTCTGACAATTCCCTCGCCTGAATAACCCACCGGCGCGCGCGAGGGTTTGTCACGCGATCGCCGAGTGTCCCGACCCAGTACCACACTGACTTGCCGATCACATGCCCGAGCGTGAGCAGCAGCAGGATCGGGATGCGAAGCGGCGCCGGATGCGCTGCACCGGCGGCCAGCGCCAGCGCTTCGGCTGCACCCGCCGGCACGAATCCGAACAGGAACCCGAGCCCGAACGCCGCCGCCATCGCGAGAGCCGGCGACGACAGTTGATCCAGCGCGATGCCGTCGCGCAGCACGTCGCGCAGGAAGACAAGCACCGTGTCGATCAGCGCTTCTCCTTGCGCGGTCGCTCCGCCTTCTCTTCGCGATCATCGTCATCGACATCGACGGCCAGCGGAAAGAACAGACTGCGCCGCACCTCCGGATATTTCGTGCGCCAGCCTTTGGCCTCGCCCCACAGAATGCGATTGAGGCGTTCGGTCGGTGCCGCATCAGGATCGTGGAAGTTCATGCGCGCGCTGGCCAGCGCCGCCGCCTGTCGCGCTGCGGCGTCAGGCCCAGTGATCGCTCCGACACGTGCGTTCGTCTCGAACAGCGATTGTTTCGGAGTCAGCGCCGCATACGGCGTGAAGTCCGGCTTCTCATTCGGGCCGATGAAACTCGCGCGCATGTCCGTCGC
>JANLPZ010000223.1:0-3836 GCA_031367535.1 Gemmatimonadaceae bacterium | reverse complement strand
CTGGCAACCCGCCGACGTTATGATGCGTCTTGATCGTCGCCGACGGCCCGCCCGTCGCGCTCACGGACTCGATCACATCCGGATAGAGCGTGCCCTGCACCAGGAATTTCGCATCCTTGCCGGCATCCGCACTCGCCTGCTCGAACACGCGGATGAACGTCGCGCCGATCTTCTTCCGCTTGATCTCCGGCTCGGCATGCCCCGCCAATTCGTCGAGGAACTGCTTCTCGGCGCGCACCGTGATCAGTTTGATGCCAAGATTCGACGAGAAGGTGCGTTCTACCTGCTCGCGTTCGTGGAGACGCAGCAGACCGGTGTCGACGAAAATACAGGTGAGCTGATCACCGATCGCCTTGTGCACGAGCGCTGCCGCAACCGCACTGTCCACACCGCCTGAAAGACCACAGATCACCTGCGCGTCACCGACCCGTTCGCGAATGCTCGCGATCTGCTGATCGATAAAATGCCCTGGTGTCCAGTCCGGCGTGCAGTGACAGATCTCGAATAGGAAGTTCTGCAGCATCTCGGCGCCGCGCACACTGTGCATCACTTCCGCGTGGAACTGCACCGCGTGAATCGGCTTCGACTGGTGACGGAATCCCGCCACTGTGGTCCCGCTGCGCGCCGTCTGCACATAGCCGGGAGGCACGACTTCCACATGATCCCCATGGCTCATCCACACCTGCGATGTGTCACCGATCTCGAAGCCGGCGAACATGCCAGCCGATTCCATCACTTCGACATCAGCGCGACCATACTCGCGCCGGCCGGCACCGATCACACTGCCGCCCTGCAGATGCGCAATCAGTTGCATGCCGTAGCAGACGCCGAGCACCGGTGCCACATCCAGCAGCGCGGGGTCGATTGTAGGTGCGCCGACATCGGTCACGGAACTCGGACCGCCGCTCAGGATGATGCCGGTCGGGTTCCAGGCTCGGATCCACTCGAGCGTTCGTGACGCCGGATGGATTTCGGAGAAGACGCGGGCCTCACGCACGCGTCGTGCAATCAGTTGCGTGAACTGCGAACCGCAGTCAAGAATCAGGATACGACTGCTCACCGATTGCTCCAGTTGGCATCAGTCAACTTGATGATCTCGACCTGCCGGGACTCGAGATCCAGGATCGCGCCCGTCGGGGCGCCGTGCAGCCAGCCGCACGCCTCACCAGGGTTCACGATCAGTGTCTTGCCACGCGTTTTCATCTCTTCGCGGTGTGTGTGGCCGTGTATGACGATGTCATGCGACTCGATCGAGCGTGAGACGACTTCATTCAAGTCGTGCACGACGAGAATGCTCTTGCCCATCAACTCGAAGCTGTGTGGCGATTCGAACAGTTCGGAGCCGAGTCCTGTCATCGCCATCGCACGCAGCGCTTCGTGGTCGCCGTCATTGCGACCGAAGACGCCGTTCAGCGCGAGATGGACGTCCTGAATCGGCTTCAGGCTGAACGGTGAGCAGAAGTCGCCCGCATGAATCACGTACCCCACGCCGCCGGCGGCCATGCGCTTTGCCAGCTCGGCGACAGCATCCACGCGATCGTGTGTATCTGCGAGCAGACCGATCCGCATCAGGTACCTCTCCATTCAGGAATGATGCGCTCGTTCCGCACCAGATCGTCCAGCGTCTCACGCACGGTCGACACACCCCACGTGTCGCCATCCACCAGCACTTCGGCGGGACGTGTTCGAGAGTTGTAGTTCGAGCTCATGACATAGCCATACGCGCCCGCGTTTCGCACCGCCATCAGCGTGCCAGCACCGACGTCTGCGATGGGCCGTCCAAGCGCAAGGAAATCGCCGCTTTCACACACGGGGCCCACCACATCCACCTTGCGCAACTCTGAAGCCGATGGCAGCACCGGTTCGATCTCATGATGTGCTTCGTAGTGCGACGGCCGCAGCAGGTCATTCATCCCGGCATCCACGATCATAAAGCGCTTGCTGCCACTGTCCTTGCGATACAGCACTTCCGTCAGCAGCACGCCGGCTTCAGCGACGAGATAGCGTCCCGGTTCGACGATCAGTTCCACACCCGCATCGCCGAACGTGTTACGCAGGACCGTGGCAAAGGCGTCGAGATCGGCGGTCGGCTCGTCGTCATGATAGGCGATCGGAAACCCGCCTCCGACGTCAATCGAACGCACCGTCGTGATGCCGGCTGCGCGCACTGCGTCGAGCAGCGCACGCAGCCTCTGCTGCGCGTCAGCAAACGCTGCGACCTCGGCAATCTGTGACCCGATGTGCATGTCGAGACCGACCAGTTCGATGCCGGGCAACATCGCGGCGCGCTGCGCTGCAGCCAGCCCACGTGCAATCGGAATGCCGAACTTCGTACCTTCCTCGCCGGTCGCGATGTACGCGTGACCAGCGGTCACGTTCACGACGCCCGGGTTGATACGCAATGACACCCTCGCCACGCATCCTCGCGAGGTCGCGACTGTCGAGAGGACTTCGAGCTCTTCCTCGCTCTCGACATTGACGCACTGCACACCGACATCCAGCGCGTGCTCGAGATCGTATCGGGTCTTGCCGACTCCCGCGAACACGATGTCGCGACCGCTGAAGCCCGCCAGTCGCGCCCGATGCAATTCACCCGCGGAGACGACATCGACACCCGCGCCACACTCACGCACCACGGCCAGCAGCGCAAGATTCGAGTTCGCCTTCATCGCGTAGTGGATGTGCACCGGCAGTCCAGCCAGTGCCGTCGACAGTCGCGCGTACGCGGCGCGAATGGCACCGGCGGAGTAGACGTACGTCGGCGTGCCGACGGCGGCAGCGATACTGGTGAGCGATACATCTTCGCACACCAGTTCCCCGTCGCGGCGACGGAAGCCGGTCGTCAGTACGCCTTCGCCCATATCACCTCGTACTTCGCCGGTTCGCCCGTCACCATGCACCTGGTCGGCGCAACCGGCGATCGGAATTCAGGATCGGGAATGCAGCGGATAGTCGCCTTCGTTTCTTCCTTCACCTTCGCCTCGACCGCGGGATCACCATTCCAGCCGGCATACACGAAGCCGCCAGGTCCGTCCATGATCTCCTTGAAGCGATCGTACGTGATCTCACCGCGATAGCTGTTCGCCTCGCGACGCGCGATCGCCGCTGCGAACATGTCATTCTGCATCGTCTCGAGCATCGCGTGGATCGTGTCCAGCACACCGTCCAGCGACATGATGTTCTTGCCCTTCACATCGCGGCGCACCAGCACGCACTGGTTCGCAGCCACGTCGCGCGGGCCGATCTCCATGCGGATCGGGATACCCTTCAGTTCCCAGTGGAAATACTTCGCTCCCGGCTTGATTCCGATGCGATCGTCGACGTGAGCGGTCACGCGACCCACCAGTCCACGCTCACGGCCACTGATCTCGGCTTTCACCTTGTGCGCCAGGTCGAACACCGTCGCGCGCTCTTCGTCCGTCTTCCAGATCGGCACGATCACAACTTCGATCGGTGCCAGCTTCGGTGGAATCTGCAAGCCGTTGTCGTCGCCATGTGTCATGACGAGTCCACCGATCATGCGCGTGCTCACGCCCCAGCTCGTGTTCCACGCGTGAGCGATGCCGCCGTCCTCAGTCTGGTACGTCAGGTCGAACACCTTAGAGAAGTTCTGACCGAGGTTGTGCGACGTCCCGGCTTGCAACGCGCGATTGTCCTGCATCATCGCTTCGCAGGAGAACGTGCGCAGCGCACCTGCGAACCGCTCGCTGTCGGTCTTCTGACCGGTGATCACCGGCATCGCCATCCACTGTTCCATGAAGGTGCGATACACGCCGAGCATCTGGCGCGTTTCGATCTCCGCTTCATCGTGTGTGGCGTGTGCGGTGTGCCCTTCC
>JANLPZ010000219.1:0-2193 GCA_031367535.1 Gemmatimonadaceae bacterium | reverse complement strand
GCCGGATGCGCGAACGGATCGTCGAAGTTGCCGAAGAGCGTCTCCGCCGTCGCCTCTGGGGCGACGCTGAGACACAGGCGTTTCTCGACGCCGCACTCCCCGCTCTGGAGCGCGGCGAGACCACCCCGTTTGCGATCGCTGATGCGCTTCTGGCGCGCAGTGCACCCCTGATGGCAGGGCTACCGACATGACTTCGATCTCCGATCTGTCCGAGACCGTCCGTGAGCAGCAGGCCGAGCTCGAGCGACTGCGCGCGGAAGTGACACAATGGCGCACGCGGTATGAGAAAGGCGAGAAGCGCGACATCGCCTACGTGAATTCGGCCGACACCGTCGAGGCGCTGTACACACCGCTCGATGGCCCGGACCCTGACGCAGCGCTCGAAGTGCCGGGCGCGTGGCCATACACACGCGGTATTCATCCGACCGGCTATCGCGGCAAGCTCTGGACGATGCGCCAGTTCGCTGGTTTCGGATCGGCGCGCGACACGAACGAACGCTTCAAGTTTCTGCTCAGTCAGGGACAGACGGGGTTGTCGGTCGCGTTCGACTTCCCGACACTGATGGGCTACGACGCCGATCATCCGCGCTCCGAAGGTGAAGTCGGCAAGACCGGTGTGTCGATCTCGTCGCTGGCCGACATGGAGACCCTGTTCGACGGCATCCCGCTCGATCAGGTGTCGACGTCGATGACGATCAACGGGCCGGCGTTGATTTTGTATTGCTTCTACATCGCCGCGGCCGAAAAGCAGGGCGTGCCGGCGTCGAAGATTCGTGGCACGGTGCAGAACGACATTCTGAAGGAGTACATGGCGCAACACGCCTGGTGCTTCCCGATCGAACCGGCGCTGCGACTGATCGTCGATGGTTTTCAGTGGAGCGCCGAACATGCACCGCTGTTCAACACCATCTCGATTTCGGGCTACCACATTCGTGAAGCAGGATCGACGGCCGCGCAGGAACTCGCGTTCACGCTGGCCGACGGCTTCACGTATGTCGAACGTGGCATCGCGCGCGGGCTCGATGTCGACTCGTTCGCCCCGCGGCTGTCGTTCTTCTTCGATATCCACAACGACTTCTTCGAGGAGATCGCGAAGTTGCGCGCCGCCCGCCGCATCTGGGCCCGCACGATGCGCGAGAAGTACGGGGCCCGCGACCCGAAGTCGTGGATGCTGCGGTTCCACTCGCAGACGGCCGGTGTCACGCTCACCGCGCAGCAGCCGATGAACAACGTCGCACGCGTCGCCTATCAGGCGATGGCTGCGGTGCTCGGTGGCACGCAATCATTGCACACCAACTCGATGGACGAGACGCTCGCGCTGCCGACGGAAGAGGCAGTGCAGGTGGCCCTCCGCACGCAGCAGATCCTTGCCTACGAAACGGGCGTGCCGAACGTGATGGACCCGCTCGGCGGTTCGTACTACGTCGAGGCGCTGACGGATGCACTCGAGCGCGACGCTGAGTCGCTGTTCGCGCAGATCGAGGAGCAGGGTGGCGTCGTGAAGGGGCTCGAGGAAGGGTGGTTCCAGCGCAAGATCGCCGAGGCGGCGTCGCGCCATCAGTGGGAAATCGAACAGCGCCGGCGCCTTGTCGTGGGTGTCAACGAGTTCACCAATGACAACGAAGAGATCACGATCCCGCTGCTCAAGGTCGGTATGGATGCGGAGCGCGAGCAGCGTGAGCGGATGGCGCAGATGCGCGCCTCGCGAGACACCGCTGCGGTGCAGCGCAATCTCGATGCATTGCGAACAGCGGCGCGCGGCTCCGACAACCTCATGCCACTGATGCTCGACTGCGCACGCAGTTACGCCACGTTGTACGAAATCCGTGCTGCGCTCGAAGATGTCTTCGGCGCCTATCGGGAGCCGGTGTTCTTCTGAGATCGGATGTGAGCACGGTCGACAACGCGTGGTGGGCGACGTACTTCGATGCGAGCTACCTGCTCGAATTCGAGCCGTTGTTCGAGGAAACGATCAATCGTGCCGAAGTCACGCGCCTGATCGAGCTGCTCGAGCTGCCGGATGGTGCGAGAGTGCTCGATTGCCCGTGCGGTCAGGGGCGACATGCGCATCTGCTGGCCGAAGCGGGGTTCGATGTCACCGGCGTGGACTACTCGGCGCCGCTGCTCGCCATCGCGAAGGCGCGTGGCACCGGCAAACGGCTGCGCTACGCCAAGGGTGACATGCGCACGTTG
>JANLPZ010000217.1:0-17612 GCA_031367535.1 Gemmatimonadaceae bacterium | reverse complement strand
CTCGAACTGAAACGCGCTGCCGACGTCGATCACGCTGTCCACCAGCAGTTCGCTGTCCATCGCGCGCACGAGACTCTGGCAGATCGACAAGCCAAGGCCGGCACTCGAGAACACATACTGTCCCGGCTTGAGCCGACGACGGAATGCGTCGAACAGCGTGCCCAGGACCGCCTCCGGAATACCACGGCCGGTATCGCGCACTTCGAATCGCACGCGAGTCGCCGTCATCGCCGTCGCCGTCACCGACACGTCGCCGGCTGAGGTGAACTTGACGGCGTTCGTGACGAGGTTGAGCAGCACGCGTTGCACCGCCTGACCATGCCCGATACGCGCGTCGGAGATGCCGGATTCAAATCGCAGATGCAGTCCGCGCTCTTCGGCCATCGGCCGCACGATGTCCAGAACCTGCTGGAACACACTCAGCACCGAAAACGGTCGCGGTTCCTGTTGCACCAGCTTTTCACCGCCGCGCGCCAGATCGATCACATCGCTGGCCATCGTGCTGAGGCCGAGCGCGGCGCCGTAAATCAGTCCGAGCTGCCGTTCCTGCATCGGTGACACGTCACCGCTGTGCCCGCGCCGGATCTGTTCCGCGAGAAACAGAATCGAGCCGAGTGGCGAGCGCATGTCGTGCGCCACATCGACGATCAGTTCGAGGCCACCCATGCCGCCGAGTCGCGACGCGAACCGATGACCAGCGTCATCCTCGAGCTGCGCGTTGAGCGCTTCAAGCGCGTCGAGCGCTGCGACGGCCGCCTCGGCACTCAGCGCGCCCGCCAGCGACTGCGCGAGCAGCGACCGACGCATGCCCGCCAGCAATCGTTTCGCCGGCAATGCCGGAGGAAACTGGATGCGCGTCGAGGCATCGGCACTGTGCAGCATCTGCTCGGCGGCGGCGCACAGCAGTGATGCGCCAGAGCGCAGTTCCCTCACCGGCCAGCCACCATCGCGCGCCGCGGAGAGCTCCGACGATGCAGCGTCCGCCGCCAGCGACAACGCGCCGCGCAGCAACGTGCCGCGGTCCGGCGGCGGTGTCGCGGTTTTCCCGTGTTCGATCCGCAGCGTCGGACCGCGACGGCCACGTGACGACGTCATGCCACGGATCCGGAGTATTCGTCGCGACGCAGTTCGTGCTTCTCCATCAACCGATAGAGCGTCGTGCGATCGATGCCGGCCAGACGGGCTGCGCGCGACATGTTGCCGCCCGCCCGCGACACGAGACGCGTCAGATATTCCTTCTCGAATTGCGCGACCAGTTTGTCCTTCGCCACATGGTACGCGTCGTTCATGTAGCTGCCCGCGAACGTCGTCGCATCCGTACGGCCGCCGACACCATCGAGCATGTCGTCGTAGACCGGAAAGTCGGTCGCGGTCAGCGCCTTGCCCGGATCGGCCACGACCGCCGTGTGCTCGATCATGTTCTGCAATTCCCGCACATTGCCACGCCAGGGACGTGTCCGCAGGAAATCCTGCGCATCCTCGCTGAAGCTCGGCGATGCTTCACCCGGCTGGCGATGGCGCTCCCAGAAATGATGCAGGAAATGCGCGGCCAGCACCGAGATGTCCTCCGGGCGCTGACGCAGTGGCGGCAGTTTGATCGGCACGACGCGAAGCCGGTAGTAGAGATCCTCGCGCAAGCGCCCCTGTGCGACCGCTTCCTGCGGATCACGATTCATCGCACTGATGAAGCGGACATCGACCACCGCATCCTGCTGTTCGCTGCCGACGCGACGCACCACGCCGTCCTGCAAGACGCGCAGCAGTTTCGCCTGCAGCGGCATCGACATTTCAGTCAGTTCATCGAGGAACAGCGTGCCGCCATTCGCGACTTCGAGCAGTCCAGCCTTATCGCGATCGGCGCCGGTAAACGCGCCTTTCTTGTGCCCGAACATTTCGCTTTCGAGCAGCTGTTCCGGCAGTGCGGCGCAGTTCACGGCCACCAGCTTGCGGCCGGCGCGTCGACTGTGACTGTGGATGAACTGTGCGATCAATTCCTTGCCCGTGCCGCTTTCCCCGCTGATCAACACCGAGGCATCGGTGCCGGCAACTTTCCGCGACAGATCGAGCGCGCGACGAAAGGCCGGCGACGTGCCGAGCAACGTGATCTTGTCGCCGGTGTGTGCGTTCTGGAAACTCGCGCCGGTGCCGATGCCGGCACTCGATGGCACGCCCCCTTCGGTGCGCGCCGCGCGTGTTTCGCGCGCCACCAGTACAGCGTGTGAGGCTCGCCCGACGAGAATCTGCAGATGGCTGGCCGAGAACGGCTTCGGCAAGTAATCCCATGCGCCGGCGCGGAGCGCCTCGATGCTCGACGTAACGGACGGATTGCCCGTCATCACGACGAAAATCGTTTCCTTGTTCGCGTCGAGCGTCGCCTTGAGGATGTCCATCCCCGAGACCGGTGTCAGATACAGGTCGCAGAGGACGATGTCGAACTTGCGTCGCTTGACCAGGTCCATTGCCTCATCGGCGCGTCCCGTGACCGTGACGTTATAGCCGTCGCCCTGCAGTATGCTCGCGCAACCTTCACGCAGCGTGCGATCATCGTCCACGATCAGCAGCCGGAGGGTCGCCCGCGCTTCGGGTGCCACCGCCATCGCATCGCGCACGGCCGACGGATCGGCGGAAGTCTGGTCTGGCGAGGTCATCTGTGCAGTTATGTCCGACTCGGGCTCATCTCACCCGTACCCTGCCCGGGCTGATCCAGGGATGGGACGTCGTAACTAGTGAAGAAGTGTTGCACGTGTCAAGCAACACGTTGGTTACAAGCCACACCCAAATTAGAACAATCGTGTATTTCCTGCGACAGGGTGTCGCACTTATACTGCGGTTCGACGATTCTGTGGCCGGTTTGTCACGGCTCCGGTCGCTTGTGTGGGCCGGCTTTTGCACACCGGCCAGCGTCTGGAGACAGCTTTCCCTGCGAGCAGCAGGCTCCAACACGCGTTCCTTCCGGAGTCCCCGGGTATAGTGACGCCGCAATACAACTGTGCGTCCCACTTCGACATGACACGTCCGTACAACGCATTGCCTTCGGGATCGCGCCTTTCGCCTACCACTGCACCCGCGTCGCTGCCTGCGATTCCGCAGGCGCCGCTCGAGCAGTGGGGCTCACCACCGCCACCTCCGGCCGCGGCACCCGCCTATCAGCGCTACCTCTCCGCGATCGGCCGCTTCAAATGGCTGGTGATGGCGATGATGCTCCTTGGCCTGCTCGGTGGCTACATCGCCACGCGCTACATCAAGCCTGAGTTCGACGTGCAGGGCAAGGTGACGCTGCGCGATCCGAGCGCGGAAATCATCGGCAATTCGCGCCTGCGCTCGAACGAGTCGTACCTGCAGGTGTTTCGCGCCTACATCATCTCCGATTCGGTCGCCCGCAAACTGCGCCTGTATCTCGATCCGAAGCGCGACGCGGACTCCGTGTATTTTCGCGACTTCACGCTCGGCACGACCTTCGTGCCCGGCACGTATGAGCTGATGATCGACGGCAAGAAGGAGAAGTATCGGCTGCGCCGCACGCGCAACAACGATTCGCGCGAAGTGGAAACGGGCACGGTCGGCGATTCGATCGGGCGCGAATCCGGCATGCGCTGGCGTCCGATGAAGGAAATTCTGCCGGCCAAGGCCACCGTTGAGTTCGAGCTCATCACGCCGCGTGAAGCGTCGGTCAACCTGCAGAAGAAGTTGCGCGCCGATGCGCCGCCGAATACCGACGTGATGAACGTGTCGCTGCGTGGTGAAGATGCGGCCAAGACCGAAGTCGCGTTGAACGAGTGGATGGCGCTGTTCGTGAACTACATCGGCATCTACAAGAATGGCGGTGCGACGCAGAATGCGAACGCGGCCAAGCAGGCATTCGCGGATGCCACGAATCGCCTCAAGACTGCTCGTCAGGCATTCGAGAAGTTCCGCGTCGACGCGATCACCAAGCCATCCGAGCAGACGGTGCTCTCGCCCGGGGTCGCGCAGACGCAGAATCCCGTGCTCGAACAGTTCACACGCTTCCGCCTCGAATCGCAGAACCTGCGCAACGATCGTGAATTCCTCGAGGGGCTGCTGAAGCCTGGTCGACTGGCAGAAGCCGATGCGAGTGCTGCGATGTCCCTCGGCAGTCTGCAGGGAGCCGGTGGCGAAGCACTGCGCAAGGTGCTCGAAGAACTTGGCGCGGCGCGCGCGTTGTATCGCGCGAAGAATGCCTTCCTGACCGACAGTGCTCCCGAAGTGCAGCGGATCCGCGGCCAGATCATGAATCTTGAACGCACCGTCATCCCGGGCCTGCTCCAGCAGCAGATCAGCGCACTGCGCCTCAAGGAAGACGATTACAATCGTCGCATCAGCGTGCAGGCCGGCGAGATCAAGGGCATTCCTGAGCGCACCATCCGCGAGGAAGAACTGCGCGCTCAGGTGGATCAGGAACAGAAGCTCGTCGAACTGCTCGCCACGAACCTCGAGACGCAGCGCCTGAAGGAGAATTCCGCGCGCAACGAAGTGTTCGTGCAGGACTCCGCCGTCGCACCGTTCAAGCCGACCTCGAACACTGCGTTGCAGATCATTCCGGCAGGCATCGCGCTGGGTCTGGCCCTCGGTCTCGGCCTCGCGATTCTGCTCGACCTGCTCGACAAGCGCGTGCGCTATCCGGAACAGGTCTCCAACGACCTCCGCCTCGACATCATCGGTGCGATCCCGCTGGTGCACCCCGGCCGGCCGTCGGTCGAAGAGCAGGCGCAGCTCGTCGAGAGTTTCCGAACGTTACGACTGTCACTGCGCCATCAATTCACGGCCGGCGAGCCCGTCTCGTTCACCGTCACCAGCACCGGTCCCACGGAAGGCAAGTCGTTCGTGTCGTCGAATCTTGCGCTCTCCTTTGCAGAAGCGGGGTTCCGCACGGTATTGGTGGATGGTGACACGCGGCGCGGCGCGATTCAGCAGGCGTTCGGCGTGCCGCAGAAGCCAGGACTCGTCGACTATCTGCAGGGTGGCAGCACGCTCGACGAAACGGTGTATCCAACATCGTACGAGCGCCTGTCGCTGGTGCCGTGTGGCTCGCGTCACCGTCAGGCGCCGGAAATGGTCACGACCGCCGCGATGGAATCACTGCTCGACGAACTGCGCGCACGATTCGATGTCGTCATCGTCGACAGCCCGCCGCTTGGCGCTGGCACGGATGCCTATGCACTCGCCACGCTCACCGGCGGCTTGCTGATGGTGCTGCGTGTTGGCGTGACCGATCGCAAGATGGCCGTCGCAAAGCTGGAAACGATGGATCGTCTCCCCATCCGCCCACTGGGCGCTGTGCTCAATGGCATCGAGCCGAAGGGTGTCTTCCAGTACTACCACTATCTGGAAGGCTACAACTCGTCCAACTCCGGCGGCGACGACGACGAAGCCATCGCACCCCTGCCCCGCAACTCCAAGCCCCGCCTGACTGGCAAGCCCTGAGTTCTACCGCGCTCCACCGAACAGTTTTCGCGCGGAGCGCGCGGGGGACGCGGAGGACTCCGCTCGCTACGTCAGCTCCTGCGTCACGCGGCAGATCGAAAAGTTTTCGCGCGCAGAACGCAGTCTCGCGAGCGCAGTTTCAACAGCATCTAGTTGTTTCGATCGCATGATGACGCCGACGTTGCGCACACATTTCTCCGCGTCCCCCGCGCGCTCCGCGCGAAAACTGTTCCGTAGCGCGCTGTAGAAATGGCGCGAAAACTGTCCGGTAGCGCGCGGTAGAACTGCGGAGCTAAACGAACGTCAGCGGCACTTCGTCGAAGGTGCGCACGGCTGTTGCGCGCGAGGACTGGGCGTAGCGCAGCGCGGTGGAGGCGCGGACGAGCAGATCGGTGCCGTCGCGCGGCTCGATGGCGGAGTCGCCGATCGATGCGATCCCGGCGCGGAGTGCGACGCGTGAGGCGTGACCGTCAGCGATCATGGGTGGCATCGACGCGACCTTGTCACGCAGGCGTTCCACCAGTTCCACACCACCGCGCATTTCCGTCATCGGGGCGAGGATCGCAAATTCCGCAGAGCCCATGCGACCGACGACATCAGATCCGCGCGCAACGCTTGCGACCATGCGGCCGATCTCCGTCGCCACGCGTGCGGATGCAGGCAGATCCTCCGACGACGGTTGACCGCTGCGTGCGACCATCGGTGCGATCGCGATACACGTCACCGGCGTGTGTCGGCGCGTCGCATCGGACATCACTTCGCGCGCGCGCCGACTCAGCCCGCGCCAGGTGTACAGGCCCGAATCGAGATCGATCAGGCTCACGCGCTCAGCATCGTCCACGACGCGCTTGGCTTCGACCCAGGTCTGCAACCGCAGCAGCAGCAATTCGCCATCGAGGGGTTGCTCCCACACACTCCAGGCGCCGGCCTGATAGGCGTGGCGCAGGAAGTCGCGCGGCGCCGGCCCCGATGTCGTGATGACGACGGGTACATGCGGTCCGACGCGCTGCTCGATGCGTAACGCCCGGCAGACATCCACCCCATCCATGTCCGGCAGTCGCGAGTCGATCAGCACCACATCCGGTGCCGCGACTTCGCAGAGATCCAGCGTCTGGCGACCGGAATACGCCCGAACTACCGCGAAACCGCGCGGGCCGAGGACCGTCTCGAGCGATCGCGCCGCCCATTCCTGTTCCACACCGACCACCACAATCGGCGGGCGAGACGTGACGTCAGGGGCGGGTGTAGGGCGTGACATGGCTTTCCGAGAGGTGATGCACTGCAGTCGAACCGTCGTCCAATCCGTTGCAGGATGCATGCGGGCCCGATCTGTTCGGCTAACGTCATGCTGGACCGGGACTTGCGAGAGTGGATCTTTGTGCCCAAGTCGTGGCACCTGCAGCGGGCGTGCAACATTACCGATGCATTTCGAGCACTCCGCTGGTCTGTACACCCTGAGTCGACTAGCCATCACGGCGGTGACGCGGTGTAAGACGACAGCGACGTCCGAGCCGGAGACCCGATCAAGACGTGGGAGTCTCCGCTGCGGTCCATCGTTACAACGGTTGTGTGCGCCGCGTCCCGGAGTGCAGGGGATCGGATCAGTGCGATATGGTACGAGTTTGATATGTTGGATCGCCGCACATCGCGATTGTGGTTTGTTCACGACATGCGAGTCGGCGGGCCACGTAGCTGCCCGCCAGCCCGTTCGCGTAACTCGATGCAGTACAACGTTTTTTAACCAAGCTCAAGCACAGCAGCGAACGAGCACGATCGCTGCAGTGTACGGAATCCAATGCGAACTTTGCTCTCGGTGTTCATGGCGGTGCCCGCACGGCGCGACACAATCGTCCTGTGCGCGCTCATTGCCACTGTCGGCGGCGTCGCGCAGGCTCAATCGGCGTCGGAGCAGACGCTCTACCGGACTCGGCGCCATCTGGATTCCGTCGCGACCAGTCTCGAAAAAAACGGCCACTCGGCCGATGCGGCGCCGATCCGTGAACGTTTGCGGGTCGGAGATTTCTACCCCGGCGATCGCCTCGTGGTGGACCTGTTCGGTGGCGAGGAGCCCTTTCGGGATACGGTCTCCGTCCGCACGGGGCAGGAAATCCAGATTGCCACCTATCCGGCCTTCAGCCTGAAGGGTGTCCTTCGTTCAGAGGCTGATTCGTCCCTTGGTGCGCAGGCGAAACGGTTCATTCAGCGGCCGGTCGTGCGAACGCAGCCGCTGGTTCGGCTGCTCGTCACCGGTGCCGTGCAGCGCCCGGGGTTTGTGACGGTTCGCGGTGACGCGGCTGTATCCGACGTCGTCTCAAGTGCAGGCGGACTCACCAGTTTGTCGAGGCTGCAGAAATCGAAGGTGAAACGCGGCTCAGGAACTTTGGTGGATCAGGACAGTCTCGGGTTGATCTTCCGGTCCGGCATGACGCTTGATCAAGCGGATATCCGGGCCGGTGATGAACTCGCGATTGACGAAAAGAAGCCCAGCAATTTCACGAGCGTGTTGTGGGCCGCGTCGGCCGCGCTCGGTGTAGTCATCTCAATCATTTCGCTGACGCGTCGCTAGACGCACAACCGATCAACTCAGCCGAGGAAGGCGTGGGCTCAACGGTACCGAGTGCAACACATATGGCAGGGCGGATCGCGGCATTGCGCGACGCGTTGGGCGGAGCGGCGACAGGCTGGCCGTCGCCCGACGATGGCGACGCGCGCCAGACGCCGCGTAGCCGCGTCACGGTGCGGGCCGACGAGCGTGCGTCCCGGCACCCGGAGTGGATGCATCGCTCGCTCAACGTGACAGTGGCGGCGGTGGCGATGGTTGTACTGGCGCCGTTCGCCGCGCTGATCGCCATCCTGATCAAGCTCAGCAGCCCTGGACCGATCTTCTACACGCAAACTCGTGTCGGGCTCGATCGACGGGCACTGCGCGGCGATCGTCATAAGTCCCGCCGCGAGGAAGACCTCGGCGGCCGTGTCTTCACGATCTGGAAGTTCCGGTCGATGCGCGTCGACGCGGAAGTACCGGGCGAGGCGGTCTGGGCATCGAAGGATGATCCCCGCATCACTGCCATTGGTGATCTCCTGCGCAAGACGCGGCTCGATGAGCTGCCACAGCTCTGGAATGTCGTCCGCGGCGAAATGAACGTCGTCGGTCCGCGCCCCGAACGTCCGAGCATTTTCCTGTCGCTCCGGACGCAGGTGGAGAACTACCACCTGCGGCAGCGCGTCAAGCCAGGCATCACTGGGTGGGCACAGATCAATCAGGCCTACGACAGCTGCCTCGACGACGTGAAGAACAAGGTGGCGCTGGATCTTGAATACATCACCAATCGCTCGATCTGGCTGGATCTCAAGATCATGAGCCGTACGTTGCCGGTGATGATCGGTCGCAAGGGCGCTCATTGAGTCGAGTCGTGTTCCGAGCAGAGCGTCCGGCGGGCACGGCGTTCGCGAGCCCAGTACGGTAGACTGAGCGCATGTCCCGCAGAGCGATGACCGCGCCGATGGGCACGATGTATCCGGCGCTTCGCGTCGGACCGATCATTCCTGTTGGCCTGCAGCAGATGACGGTCGCACTCTTCGGACTCGCGATCTATCTGTTTTGCGTCCACAGCTTCAAGCTGCCGATTGCATCGGTCGGCATTGGCATCGGCTTGATCGGTGTCCTGACCAATCCGAAAGCGATCACCTTTCCGGCCCCGTTGCTCTGGATGTCGGCGTTTCTCGCCTGGGCGGCGCTCGGACTGACGATTTCACCGTACGCCAGTGAGCCGGGCTACGGTGTCATCGATTTTCTGAAGATCCTCTTGATCTTTTTCATCGCCCTGAACTCGGCCAAGACGAGTTCACAGCTCGCGGTGCTGATGGGGCTCTGGGTCATCATGTTCAGCCTGTACCCGGCGCGCGGCACGTACTTCAACTTCCTGTCCGGCATCAACACGTTCGGACGCTACGGTTGGAACTTCTCGTTCGAAAACTTCAACGACCTCGCTGCGTACACGATCTTCAATCTGGCGCTCGCCGGATATCTGCTGGCGGGCCGGTTTCCGAAGTGGGTGAAGACATGCGCGCTCCTCGCGTGCGCCGGATTCGCGCTGCTGATCATCATCACGCAGTCACGCGGCGCGTTCATCGGGCTCGTGGTGTCGTTCTCATTCATGTTGTTCCGGAGCCGAAGCCGGGCGAAGCTGATCCGCGTCGCCGGACTCGCTGCACTGGGGATCGCGCTGATGGCACCGGGCGCAGTCTGGGAACGCTTCAGCCGAATGAAGTTTCTGTTGAGCACCGATACCATTTCCGAGGCGGACAGCTCGGCCGAGCAGCGGTGGGTGCTGCTGCAGATTGCCGCCACGATCGCGCGAGAACATCTCGCCACCGGCGTCGGTCTCGGCGCGTATTCCGAGGCGCACGGTGTGTACGCCGAGGAGCGCCAGGAATGGCAGATCGGGCGCGGCAACCGTGACGCCCACAACATGTATGTGAGCCTCGTGGCGGAGACCGGACTTCCAGGTCTTGGGCTGTTTCTCGCCATGCTCGGCTCGACACTGCTGCGTGCGATGCGCACTGAGCGCGCGTTGCGGGCGAGTTTTCCAATCGAGGCCGAACAGCTCCGGATTTTACGCTTTGGCCTCATCGCGTACCTGATTGCAGCGACGTTCGGCAGCTTCCATCGCGTGTCGTTTCTGTACCTGTATCTGGCCGTCCTCTGGTCCGCGACGTCGCTCTTCGAGGAAATGATGAGCTCGCCGCTCACAGCTGGCTCCTCGTTCGCGCCCGAGAGTCTGATTTCAGCTCAGCCCGCTAGGCGCGGCTCACTTATCCGACGGTTTCGCAGCGCGCTGCCGACGCGCTAAGCGCGCGACAGAACTCACAAGCGGTCTCTGTAAGACGAAACACGAGGCTGCTGGCCGCTCGGTCAAATCGTATCCGTCGATGTCGCGATTCAGTCGGATGACGGCGTAGTTCGTGCTGTGCTCTCGCGTGTCGTAGCGCCGCTGCGACACTGTTTGTCCGGGCCTTGGGCGACGCCGTCACAAGTTCGTGCGCACGCGCGCCGATGCTGATTGGCGAGAACGACCTGGATGGCGAGCCTCGAACAATGCTCCGCAGCGTGGGACGCGAATCAGTGCGAGACACACCTGTGTCCCGACTGAGCTTGCGCGCCGCCCGGTCGCGGAGCCGGAATCCCCGACGGAGGGGAGAGCAATGCGTGTCAACCCGGCGGCCTTCGCCGCCCGAAACGTCTGCGCGAAGATCACTCTCGCCACCGCACTGCTGAGCCTCGCGACCGCGTGTTCGGACCAGAGCGACGCCACCTCGCTCGACAAGAATGACTTCTCGTCGCTCGACACACGCAGCAGCCGGAGCAAGCTGACCGTCACGGTCCGCGACTCCTCTCTCAGGATCGGCGACACCGCCTCGATCGTTATTCCGGCGTATCAGAAACAGCTGACGTCCGGAAGCCAGGATGTCATCGCCCGCTATCGTTCGTCCGATACCTCGGTTGTTGCCGTCGATCCACGCGGCGTCACGCGCGGCGTGGGTGTCGGTACGGCCACCGTTGCCGTTCGCACGCTGATGGGGACGGGCGCTGTGGTGATGACGATTGTCGCGCCGACTGAAGTCGCCCCGGCATCCGCGGGTGGCGAACCGACCTCCGCCGTGCTGACGCCACCGGTCACGGACGCGCCGGCCGTGGTCCCCATCTCACCTGTCGCACCGGTGGTTCCACCCGCCGTGACATCGGCCGGCTTGCCGACCAGCTCCACGCCGATCGCCAAGCCGCCCGAAGTGAGCACGCCGACGGTGGTGCCACCGAGCGTCACGCTGCCGACGACACCTGGCACCATGCCGTCGTTCGTCGCGCCGCAGCTGCCACAGGCGACCGTGGATGTCTCGTATCCATCGCCAACCCGCAGCATTCGCGTCGCAGCGAATGACGAAGCGGCGCTGCAGGCCGCGCTCGACGCCGCAGTGGGAGGCGACGAGATCGTGCTGCCCGATGGCGCCACATTCACCGGCGCTTTCCACCTCCCGAATCGTGCGGACGCCGGTACTGTCATCCTGCGCTCCGCGACAATTCCGGTGGCCGCGCACACGCGCATGACACCGTCGCAAGCAGGAGCACTGGCCACACTCCGCGCGACGAGCGTTTCCCCCGCCCTCGCCGCCGACGATGGTGCGCACGGCTGGCGTGTCGTCGGTGTGCGCATGCAACTCGCCGACAATGCGATCGACAATTACGGCATCGTCACGATCGGCAGCGGCACGCAGACGTCGACGAGCCAGTTCCCGAGCAACATCGTACTCGATCGTGTCGCTGTTTTCGGCAGCACGACTGGCAACACGAGTCGTTGCGTGTCGATGAACGGCGTCGCGATCGCTGTCATCGATTCGTGGTTGGCCGAGTGCCACGCCAACGGGCGCGACGCACAGGCGATCGGCGGATGGACAGGCACCGGTCCTCTGCTGATCGAAAACAATCATCTCGAAGGATCCGGGCAGGCGATCATGCTCGGTGGATCCGATCCAGCGATCAGCGGTGTCACGCCCGCCGATGTGGTGATTCGTCACAATCACCTCTTCAAGCCGCTGTCATGGGCAGGGCGGTGGACGGTGAAGGCGGCGTTCGAACTCAAGAACGCGGAACGCGTGCTGTTCGAAGGCAATGTGATCGAAAACCACTGGACGGATGCACAGGTTGGCTACGCCATCCTGATGCAGGCCGTGAGTCAGGATGGCCGCGCGCCATGGTCGACGGTGCGTGACGTCACGGTGCGCCTGAACGTGATTCGTAATTCACGCAGTGGCGTCAATCTGTTGTCCCGACTGACCACGGCCGCGGCACCGGTGTCGCAGCCATCACGTCGCATCCTGCTGCGCGACAATTCCTTCGAGAATGTCGGCCGCGATCCGATCAACGGCGCGCCAGGTCGGTTCGTTCAGTTGCTCGACGATCTCGAAGACGTCACGATTCTTCAGAACACGTTTTTCGGGTCAGGCGCCTCGAACGTGGTCATGTTCGACGGCAAGCCGCTGGTCCGCCTCGCGCTCGCGAACAATGTCTTTGCGGCCGCGACGTACGGCATCCTCGGTACGGGCGTGGGCGAAGGTCTGGCAACTCTCTTGCACTTTGCTCCCGCATCCACCGTCAGCGGGAATGTGCTCACCGGCCAGCTTGGCACACTCTATTCGTTGGCAAATGTGTTCCCGTCGACACTGACTGCGAGCGATTTCACGGATGCATCGGGCGGCAACTACTCGTTGCGCGCTGCTCTCGCTTTCAGTGTGTTGAACGGCGCCCGGACAGGTGTCGACGGTTCGGCCGTGGTGAACGCAACACGTGGCGTCACCGCTCGATAGCGCCACGTGTCTTGACACGGCGGTGTCGAGGTGCCGGGCCGGATGTGCGCGCGCTCACGCAACACCATGTAAGAGACTGAGTTGCAGGCAGTTGTAGTGGTGTACCACGTACGACCTTCGGCGGGATCCTGATACAGGTGACGTTCGCACGGACTTGAGCGTCCCCATGCTGAACGCGAGCGCACACAGGATTTCACTGCGGCAGATCAAGCCTCCGGAAATCGGGGGGCAGCGACAAAGGCAAACCCGGCGAAAGCCGGCGACGCAAAGCCACGGGACTACAGCGGACCAATGGGTCCGCAATGTCAGCCGGGCAGCCGAACTACCCCGATGGAGGGGACATGGTCTGTTCTTCGCGCACGATATTTTCCTTGCTCGCCTGCGCCGCGCTGAGCGGCTGCTCCGACGACATGATGGCACCGGGCGTGACCGATGGCAGAAGTGCCAGCGTGACCGCGCTGCCGCGCGCGTCAGGATCTGGTCCCGTCACATTGTCCGTCAGCGATTCGATGCTGGCCGTTGGCGACACGACCCGGATTGTTGCCGTCGCACGGAACACCCGCACCAATCGCGATGTAACTCGTCAGATGAAGTTCCAGTATCTGAGCAGCGACACCGCGATTGCGACCGTCGATCCTCGGGGTCTGGTCACCGCGAAGGCTAAGGGCACCACGAAGATCTTCGTCCGTTCAATCCTCGGCACCGCTTCGGTCGCTCTCGGCGTGAGCATGCCGGTGTCCGCTATCCTCGACACGGCGACCGTGGCGAACGCGCCTGCCGTTGCCGACACGCAGGTGACTGCAGTCGCGCCGGTCGTTCCACAGGAACTGGGCGTTGCGCCGCCGTTCACGGCACCGATGCTGCCCGCCGCCACCGTTGACGTCTCCGTGCCGCGCGTGACGGGTCGCACGATCCGCGTGCCCGCCGGCGACGCGGTGGCACTGCAGGCCGCGATCGGCACTGCCGCCGGTGGTGATGAAATTGTGCTGCCGGCCAACAGTGAATACGTGGGCACGTTCACCCTGCCGAAGCACTCGGGTGGTAACATCACGATTCGCGGTGAAGGCCTGACGACCCCTGTCGGCACGCGCCTGACACCAGCCGCAGCGGCGTCGCTCCCGCGCATCATCACCCCATCGGTGGATGCCGCGATCGGCACCGCCGAAGGTGCGAACAACTGGCATCTGATGGGCCTCAGCATCAGCCTGCGTCCCGGCGCCGTGGACAACTACGGCATCGTGCGTCTCGGCAGCGGCACTGAGACCGCGCTGACGCAATTCGTGAGCGACATCGTGCTCGATCGCGTCATGATCAGCGGGGGCGAAACGGGTAACTCGAGCCGCTGCGTCGCGCTCAACGGCAACGCACTCGCCGTGGTGGACTCGTGGCTTGCGGAGTGCCACGCGAAGGGTCGCGATGCGCAGGCGATCTGCGGATGGACCGGCATGGGTCCGTTCCTCATCGCCAACAATCATCTCGAAGGTTCGGGCCAGAACATCATGTTTGGCGGCGCCGATCCCAAGATCGTCAACGTCTCACCGTCCGACATCACGATTCGCGGCAACCATCTCTACAAGCCGATGAGCTGGGGTGGCGGTCGCTGGACGGTCAAGGCGGCGTTCGAGCTGAAGAATGCGCGCCGTGTGCTCTTCGAAGGCAACGTGATCGAGAATCACTGGGCCGATGCGCAGGTGGGCTTCGCGATTCTGTTTCAGACCGTCAATCAGGATGGCGGCGCGCCGTGGTCCACGATTCAGGACGTGACGGTGCGCAACAACATCGTGAAGAACTCGACCAGCGGGTTCAACCTGCTGTCACGCATGCGTATCAACGGCGTGGTGCCGAATGAGCCGATGAAGCGCGTGCTGGTACGCAACAACCTGTTCTTGAACGTCGGCAAGGATCCGATCTCCGGCATGGGTGGGCGATTGCTGCAGCTGATGAGCGATCACGAAGACGTGACCATCATGCAGAACACGTTTTTCGGATTCCATGCCAACAACGCGCTGATGTTCGACGGTGAGCCGAACAAGCGGCTGATGATCTTCAACAACGTGTTTGGCGACAATGAGTACGGCGTGATGGGTTCGGGGTTTGGCGAAGGGAATCCGTCGCTCGCCCAGTTCGCGCCGGGCGCGGTGGTCGAGGGCAATGCCTTCGTCGGGCGCCTGGAACGGTTCTACCCGTCACGCAATTCGTTCCCGGCGACGATCGATGCCGGCGCGTTCGTGAGCGGCAACGACTTCACACTCCGGTCCAGTGTCGCCTACTCTGCCAATGCATCGACCCTCGTCGGTGTCAACGGCGTGGCGCTGGCCAGCGCGGTGGCGAACGCGGTCACGCGCTGACCCACCTGGCTTCCATACGACCGGAACCGCCTGCATCGCACCTGCGATGCAGGCGGTTCGTTATTGTTCGCCCGTGAAAATCGCCTTACTCATCGACGGCTTCGGGGTCGGCGGAACGGAACTCAACGCGACCAGAACGCTTGAAGCATTCGCGCGGCGCGGACTCATCGTCGATGTGCTGCACTTTCACGCCGACGGTGCGCTGCGCGGACGGATCGCGGCGGCAGGCCACCGTCTGACGCATGTGCCGATTGTTCCACTCTGGTCGCCCCGCATCGCATTGCGCACGGCGGCGCTCGCGTCGGCGATCCGTCGCATCGGCGCCACGGTCGTTCACGCGCAGGATGTGTACAGCAACATCCTCGGCGTCGCAGCCACTCGCGTGCTCGTTCGCCCGGCGATGCTCACCAGCCGACGCTGGAAGGACGATGTACCGCGCAAAGTCCTCACGCCACTGAACGCGTGGGCGCATCGGCAGAGCACACTGGTGCTGCCAAACTCGCCCGCGCTGGTGAGCACGCTCGAGGAAGAAGGCGTTCGCGCAGACCACATCAGCGTGCATGAAAATTTCGTCGACGATCAGGCGTTGACCATGCTCAGCGAACGGGAACGCGCGGCGTGGCGACGTGCACTGGGCCTTCGCGAGAATGCCCTCGTCGTGGGATGCGTGGCGCGGCTCGGTCGGGTGAAGCGGCACGATGTGCTGATCGACGCATTCGCGCGGCTACGCGCGCAGTGTCCGACCGCACAGCTGGTGCTGGTGGGTGATGGCGCCGAACGCGAGGCGCTCGAACAGCGCGTACGCGCACTCGACATTTCCGCCGACGTGATTTTCACCGGTACGCTACCCAACTATCCGCTCGCGCAACAGCTCTTCGACGTCGCCGTACTGACCTCGGAAAACGAAGGATTCCCCAACTCGCTGGTCGAGGCGTCCGCGTGCGGCGTGCCGTTGGTCGCAACGATGGTCGGTGGCGTACCGGAAGTGCTGCGCGAAGGTGTCACGGGTTCTGGTGTCGCCGTCGGCGATGTCATGGCGACAGCGAACGCGTTGGCTGCATTGCTCACGGATCGCGCGCGACGCGAACGCTTCGGGAGTGCTGCACGCGCCGAGGTGCTGGCGCGATTCAGCGAGTCGGCCGCGATCGATCGACTGCTGGCGATCTACGCACGCGTCAGCGCGTAGCGCTCCAACCTGGTCGCAGTGCCAGCGTGCATCGGACGATGGCCGACGTGAATTCCCGCGTCAGTGCATTGGCAATCGGTTGCAGCCTCCTGATCGGCACTGCTTCGAAGTGCACGACGCGCAACGGTGAATCCGCTACCAGTCTTTCGAATCGCTTGATGGTCATCTGGTTCAACCCGCCGGCCACTTCGCCGAAGTATCGCGCACCGTCCGTCTTGAAGTCGGATCGCCACCGGATCAGCGCCGCTTCGGTGAAGAGCAGATGCGCCCAGGGGAAGACCGAGAACAGATGGCCGCCGAGCGGGTGATACCACGTCGGGCCGAATGACACGACCACATGTCCGTCAGGCCGCAGCAGTGCGGCCATGATCCTGAGAATCTCGTCCGGTGCCGCGAAGTGTTCGAAACTGTCGATGGAGACGATCACATCGGCAGGCGTCCGGGCGTGTTCCATGAACGTCACGCGATCGGCGACACCGGCGGTGACCGCTCGCTCGAGGGCGGCCGGAAAACGCGCCGACTGAATGTCGACACCGACAACCGATCGTGCCCCGGCCTGCGCGATTTCAATCGCCTCGTCGCCATCGCCGCAGCCGAAATCAATCACATCCTTGTCACGAATGCCGGCCAATAACTGGTCGCCGAGCAGCACGCGCAGTTTACTCCGGCCCGCGTAGGCTGAGCCATCCATGCCGTTCGTGCGTTCGTTGGGCGCATACCATCGGAGGAAACGATAGGCGAGTTCGCCTCCCAGTATGCCCATGCCATCTCCGTGAGTCGCCGGTCGGTTTCAGGTCACATGCGGGCGCGCCTCGAGCGGCCAGCGCTACCAGCAGATGCCGTCGTACTTCACGACATTGGCCGGCTTGCTGCTGAACAGGCGCGCCAGATCGATCACCGTCTTGCCCGCGAAACTCGCCTGCCCCATGGCCCGAATCTCACCGGTCGCATTGCCGACCACAACCACGTCGCCGTGTTCGATCACATCCAGCGCACTGCCGCGCATCAGCGACCAGATATGCGGGATTTCCCCTTCGATGTAGTCCTTGTTGGCACCGATCAGTTGGGCCTCGGACACGTCGCGGTCATAGATCGCGAGCTCCATGCCCTTGCCCACCATCAGTTCGATCAGTGACACCAGCGGGCTCTCACGCAGATCATCCGTGCCCGGCTTGAAGCTCATGCCAAGCATGCCGATACGGCGCGCCCCGGTCTTCTGAATCATGCTGAACGCGCGCTCGATCTGGCGCCGATTGCTTTCGAGCGTCGCCCGC
>JANLPZ010000185.1:0-6382 GCA_031367535.1 Gemmatimonadaceae bacterium | reverse complement strand
GCTCCGCGCCGACAACGCGGCGCTCGGCTATCCCGACACACTCCGGCAGCGTGGGCACGAGTCGGCATACGAGGTCGCCATTCATGAATTGACCGCACGCCGGTTGTTGTACGCGTGTCAGTGCAGCCGGCGCGACATTGCGGCAGGACAGGACGCGAGCATGAACGTCGAGCCACGATACCCGGGTACGTGCCGGAACCTCGCCGTGCCGTTCAACGAGACACGGGCCCGTCGCGTCCGACTCGAGGAAATGACGGTGACCTTCGAGGACCTGCGCCACGGACCGCAGACGCAGACTCCTCAACACCAGTGCGGCGATCTGCTGCTTCGCGACCGACACGCACAATGGACGTACCAGTTCGCGGTGGTGGTGGACGATCTGCGTCAAAACATCGACGTGGTCATTCGAGGCGACGACCTGCTGGCCTCCACTGGTCGACAGTGGCAGCTCGCCGCGCTGCTCAATCGTGCGTCACCGCCATTGGTACTTCACCACCCGCTGGTGACACACGCGGATGGCGCGAAGCTCAGCAAATCCCAAGGCGATACCGGGCTGGCCGAGTTGCGCGATGCGGGATGGTCTGCCGCAAAGGTCCTTGGTCATGCCGCGTGGCTGGGCGGCCTTCAGGCATCGCCACGTGATCTGTCGGCCGACGAATTGCGGCACCTCTGGTGCTCGTGAGCACCCGCGCTCCTGTCCCGACGTCGCCCGCGCTACGTTCCTCGCATGAGGACTGACTTCGCGTGAGAATGACCGGCAATTCAGCGCTGCAGGAGCTGTTCGATCCCTGCGGAACGGCAGAGCTGGTATCGCACGCAGGCCGGTACTCGGCAACGCAGCTGCATCACGGCGCGAACGATTGGTCGCGCGCGCTGCGACGCTCGGGCATCACGCGCGGCGATCGCGTGATCTGCGCCCTGCCGAACGGCGCGGCGTTTGCGCAATTGCTCGTTGCCGCGTTGGCCGACGGTGTCACGCTCGCGCCAGTGCCGCCAACAGAAGACGTCGTCCCGTTGCTCGACACACTCGACGCACGCATCGCGATCGCGTTCGATACGGAACACCCGCACGTGGCGTCACCGGCGAGAACGGGTGGTCCGCCGGGTTCGCCGATGGTGCCGCGCAAGTCGACGGAGCGCACCGACACCATTGCGTTCCTGCTGCGAAGTTCGGGCACAGCCGGACAGTCGCGATGGATTGCGCTGTCCGAGACCGGCGTACTCGCTGTACTCGAGAGTCATCTGCCGCAGCTCGCGATCGATGGCAGTCGCGTGTTGTGTCTGCTGCCCTGGTCACATGCGTTCGGTCTCGTCCTCGGCCTGCTGCCCGCCCTGCTGCGGGCACGGCGCATCGTCACGACGACTGAAGGCGCGCGCGATGCGGCGGACATCATCGCCGTGTCACGTGCATTCGACGTGACGCACCTGAGCATGGTGCCGCTGCTCGCGAGTCGACTGGCCACACAACCCGCCGGCGTAACACTGCTGCAGTCGCTTGCCGGTGGGCTCGTGGGTGGCGCGCCGATCGATGCACGGCTGGCCGAGCTGCTGCGCACCACACAGCTGCGCGTCGGCTATGGACAGACTGAAGGGAGTCCGGGCATCATGCTCGGCAATCCTGGCGAGTTCCGTCAGGCATTTCTCGGTCGACCCGTCGGGTGTGACGTGCGCATCGAAAGTGACGGCGTGCTGGCGTTTCACGGTCCGAATGTCTGTGGTGGCTACTGGCAGAATCATGCGCTGCAAACACTGGATGCCGATCGCTGGCAACGAACCGATGATCTCGTGTCGATGGAAGGCGGCGCATACATCTTCCGCGGGCGCACGACGTCGAGCTTCAAGTTGTCGAACGGTCGCGTCGTGCTCGCGCCGCAGCTCGAGGCACGCCTGCAGCAGCAGTTTTCGCGCATCACCGACGCGATCGTGACGACCGACGCCGGGCGTTCAATCGACGTGCTGTATTCCACACACGACGCGCTGCCCGTGGTGGATGACGACATCCGTCGTTCGCTCGGCGGTCTCGGCGTGTATCTACGCGCAGCGATCTGCGTGAGCGTGGATGCGTGGGTACGCACGCCAAAAGGCGAAATCGATCGTCGCCAGCTTCCCACCGCGCGCTGAGCGCGACGCGAACGTCGGGATTTCCGACACTCTCCACTCGCACTTCCGTCATGCCTGCTGCACCGATGCCGATCGATCTGTACGAGTGGTTCGACACGCTCACCCCTGACGAAAACAGTCGACGTCTCGCGCTCCGAGCCGTGCTCGAACGCGACATCGCACCCGTGGCCGACGATCACTGGGATCGTGGGGTGTTCTACTTCGATGCGCTACAGCGTTTTCACGCGCTCGATCCGCTCGCGCACTACTTCGACGGTACCGCGACACATCGTGCAGTCATCGACGGCCTGTACTCGCTGGAACTGGCGCGCGTCGATCCGTCGATGGCGAGTTACTTCGGCGTGCACGGCGGCTTGTGTCTCGGCTCGATTCTCCTGCTCGGGTCCGACGCACAAAAGGCGGAGTGGCTGCCACAATTGCGCAGCTTCGCGAAGATCGGCTGCTTCGGATTGACGGAGCCCGACGTTGGCAGCGGCGTCGCGCGCGGGCTGACCACGCGCTGTCGTCGTGACGGAGACAGCTGGATTCTGAACGGTGAGAAGAAGTGGATCGGCAATGCGACGTTCGCTGACATCGTGGTGATCTGGGCGCGTGATGAGGCGGACGACAAGGTCAAGGGTTTTGTCGTGCGTACCACTCTTCCCGGCTACTCGGCGCGCCTGATGACCGGCAAGATTTCGCAGCGCGCGCTCGCGTCGGGCTGGATCACGATGGAGAATTTGCGTGTGCCCGAGAGTGATCGACTGGCGCATGCGAACAGTTTTGCGGACACCGCTCGCGTGCTGAGTGCCGCGCGCATCGGCGTCGCGTTCCAGGCCGTCGGCTGCGCGATGGGCGCGTACGAACACGCGTTGCGCTACGCCGGCGAGCGCCAACAATTCGGACGACCGATCGCCGGTTTCCAGCTCGTACAGATGATGCTGGTGCGCATGCTGGGAAACGTCACCGCGATGCTCGGCATGGCACTGCGTGCGGCTCGACTGCAGGACGAGGGTCGTGCATCCGATGCGCACACGTCACTCGCGAAACAGTTCTGCGCGTTTCACTGTCGCGAGACGGTGCAGCTGGCGCGCGAGATGATGGGTGGGAATGGCGTGCTGCTCGAACATGGCGCGGCACGACTGTTCACGGATGCGGAGGCGATCTATTCGTACGAAGGAACGAACGAGATGACGGCGCTGGTGGTCGGCCGGGCGATCACGGGGATCGGGGCGTTTGTCTGATGCGATCCACCAGCACGTTGCAATGCCCCCGGGGCGACTCGAACGCCCGGCCAACAGTTTAGGAAACTGCTGCTCTATCCACCTGAGCTACGGGGGCCGACCTCAAAACTAGCCAAGGCGGGCGCTGCAGTCACGCCGATGCCAGCCTGATCGCCACACGACTACACCACCTTCGCAATCAAGGTGACCTCCACCGGCGCATCCGCCGGCAGTGACGCCACGCCGATCGCCGCTCGGCTGCCGATGCACCCAGCGCCCAGATGTTCGATCAGCGTTTCGGACGCAAAATCGGCAACCTTCGAGTGCGCCGTAAACTCCGGATCCGTAGACAGGAACACGGTGAGCTGCACGATCACCGCAATCCGCTCGCCTTCTTTTACACATGCCTCCGCTGCCGTCAACGCGTTCAGCGTTGCCAGCCGCACTGCGTCACGGTGGGATTCGAGCGGATCACCGGCGCGCATTCTGCCAGCATGGATCAGCGCGCCGCCACGCCGCGGTGTCATTCCTGACGTGTAGATCAGGTCCGCGTGCCGGGCTGCCGGTAGATACTTGCCCTGCGGCACCGGCGAGTCCACGAGGTGGCTCATGTCCGATAGACCTCCACCATGCGCACGAGTCGCGTGGCCGCCGCGACGGCTGCACCATGGTCCTGCGAAAAGTTGAGTCGAACGCTGCGCTCCAATCCGGGCCCGAATTCCGGCCCCGCGGTGACGGTGACAGCGGCCTGATGGCGCAGCAACCGAACGAATGTCGTCGGATCGACGTGCAGTGGCGGAAGCTCCGGGAAGAGGTAGCTCCCGGCCTGCGGTGTGGCGGTCTGCAGGCCGCCAGATCGGAAGATGTCGACCAGCGCATCACGTATTGCCTCGTGTTCACGAATGCGCTGCTCGAGCCAGCCCGTCGGTTCCGCAAACCATGTCTCGAGTGCAGCCTGGCTGTACCCGGCAGCGCGCAGCGACACGATCGCCTGCAAGCGCTCCATGCGATCGACGAGTTTGGCTGTGCCGAACGCTACGCCGAGGCGAAATCCGCTGAGCGACTCCGTCTTTGACGGGCCCATGATCGTGATCAGGTCATCCGGCAGCGTCGCACCCGCGCGCAGGTGGGTGTATGTCTCGCCACTGTACAACAGGCGGGAGTACAGTTGATCCACGATCAACGTGACGCCATGCTCGGCCGCGAGAGACGCAATCGCCGCGATCGAGGTGCCGGAATACACCACACCCGTCGGATTGTTGGGTGTCGAGAAGACAAAAACCTTCGCGCCATTCCGGAACGTCTCCGCGATGCGATCCAGATCGGGGCCGTTGTCGGACGGATGTCCCTTGTAGCGGAGTGGAATGGGGACCAATTCTCCGCCGAAGAAAGTCACCAGTTTCCGGTTGGCGAAGTAGTCGGGTTCGACCACGGCGACCTTCGTGCCGTTGGTGACCGTCGCACCGAGCGCGAGGAACAATGCGCCTTGCGTTCCGGGCGTGATGATCAGCTCATTGCTCGCTGCAAGCGGTTTGCCCGTGAACGTGCCGAGACGACCGGCCAGCATTTCCCGAATACGGGCAGCGCCGCGGTACTCAGTGTAGGCCTGCTGCGCACCTGTCGCGAAACCGGCGTTCCACGCCTCTGACGAACCTGGCGCCGGCGGAAAGGCATCGACGTCACCGTGCGAAAAATCAACGGGCACGCCCGCGAGCCTTTCGCCCCGCATGATGGTATCGAGATCGCCGACATGTTGCCGGACTTCCTGGCCCGGCGCATTCTCCGTCGCGAGTGCATTGAACTTTTCGTCAATCGTCTTCATGGCATTATCTGAAAGTGATACTTTATCGGCGGCGAGGCGTTTCGACTGATCTTCCAGGCGGCATCGGAATCAGCGTCACGCCGAGCGCAGCATCTTCACGTGCAGAATTCCATCCTCATCGTACGGCGCCGACACCGTCACGAAGCCGAGGCCGGCATAGAATCGCTCCAAATACTGCTGCGCGCCGATCCGGATTCCCTGTCCAGCATAGAGCCGCGCGCATTCGACCAGTGCACGCTCCATCAGCACTCGGCCCATCCCTCGTCCGCGACACTTCGGCGATGTCACCACGCGCCCGATCGATGGCTCGGCGTGCGACACACCCGGTCCCAGGATTCGCACGCCACACACCAGCGCCTCCGGTTCGGTGGCCGACCAGCCGAACAGATGATGCGCGGCGAGATCGAGACCATCCGGATCGAGATACACGCACCGCTGCTCCACGATGAACACTTCGCTCCGCAGCGCCAGCATGGCGTACAACTCGTGCGTGGAGAGTTCAGCAAACGCTTTGCACTCGAACGTGACGTTCGCCATTGGCGTCAGTACGTCAGCAACGATTCGATGCGCGCGCCGTTGAACAGCTTGCGCGCGCCGAGACCCGGGAGCTCGATCAGAAACGTGTAGCCGGCCACCACCGCACCGGCGCTCTGCACGAGCCGTGACGCCGCGAGTGCCGTTCCACCTGTCGCCAGCACATCGTCCACGATCAGCACACGATCGCCAGCCTTCACCGCATCGGAATGCATCTCGAGTGAATCCGTTCCGTACTCCAGAGCATACGCTTCACGAAGCACGGTGCGCGGCAATTTGCCCGGCTTGCGCACCGGCACAAAACCAGCGCCAAGGCCAAGAGCGACAGGCGCGCCAAAGATGAAGCCTCGGCTCTCCATGCCCACCACATGCGTGATGCCCGCGTCGCGCCATGGTGTGATCATGCCGACCACCGCCAGCGCGAATTCCGGCGAACTGCCGAGCAGCGGCGTGATGTCCTTGAACAGAATCCCGGGCTTCGGATAATTCGGGACTTCGGCGATCACACGACGCAACTGCGCCTGCGCTTCGATCGAGACGGCCATCAGCGCAAAATGATGAAGGGATACGGGGTGTCCGCACGAGAATCCGGCGCCGGAGTCTCGACCTGCGTAATCTGCGACACGGCCGCACCTTCAGGTCCGCGCTGAATCGCCTGCTCCAGCCCGGACAGAAACTGTGCGATGCCGGACGCGCGCAACTC
>JANLPZ010000167.1:0-43858 GCA_031367535.1 Gemmatimonadaceae bacterium | reverse complement strand
TCGCGAACGGGCAGGGGAGCGAGGACTTCGCGGTGATCGGGAAGGCGGGGAGCGGGGCAGCGGTGTAGCGTCTGTATGCTGCGAGGCCGGGGAAAAAACGCACCGGGAGCCGCAGCATGCGCGCGGCACCGTATGCACATTTACCTCGCTCGCGCGCTCGAATCTTCCTGCCTCTCTCGATGACACCTGTCCGCTGGCTTGTATGGCTCGCGCTGTGCGGATGCGCGTCTCGCGGTGCAACGCGCACGGCGGGTGGTGCGGGCTCGATGCCGCCGGCTGCGCGCGAGGAGAACATCGCGCTTCGGATGTGTCAGGGCATCGGGACGGCATCCACTGCCATTGTCGACGTGGATATCGCCGAGCGGGACGCGGCCATTCGTCGCCCCAACTTCGCTCCCGCGCCCGACCGTCAGCAGCGCACCAGCCTTCTTGAACATTTCGACACCGGCCTGCTCGCGTTCTGGATGACGGGTGTGCGCGTCGCCGATCAGGTGGTGGCGGTGTCGTCGCCGACCGGCAGTGATCCACGTCCCCACACGTTGTGTGCATTCAGGCGAGGAGTGCTGGTGCGCGCCTTGAGCATCGGCGGGCCGGTCACACGCGGTGCCTCAATCGAACCGATGGCGCTGCGCTCGTTGGCTCGCGGAATGACGCCGGTTGTTTCCGGGCGGATCACCGCCTGGATCGCACCCGGATTGCCTGCATCACTCAGCGCCGCTGTGTCCGATACCCTCGCGCAGCTCGAAGCCTTGCTCGGCGTGCATGAGGACACGCCACTTCTCGCCTTCCTGTTCGCCAACCAGCAACAGTTCGCCGCACAATTTCCGATCGGCTGGATTGATGGAGTATTCGCCGATTGGACGCTCTCGGAACCTGGCATCGGTGCGGTGATCTTCGCCGCATCGCGTGCGAATGGCATCGCGTCGCACGAGCTGGTGCATGTCGCGCTGAAGAGTGTGTACACGCAGGTCGAGGTACGTGGATCGTCGATTCCGTACGTGGCCGAGGAAGCCTTGGCGCGAACAATCGGTGGGTCGCGCGGGCGATCGTATCGCGAAATCGTCGGCCCGATCACCGTGGTCGAGGCACGCCGGGTGATTGCGGCGCAGATGCAGGATGCCGCGCTTTCTTCTGTGCGTTTTGACGCGCGTCGACCATATGAGCCTGCGGTCGACGCGTTGGGAGCGGTGTATCGTGTGGCGCTGTCGGCGTGTGCGGCGTTCCCCGCCGATCTGCTCGACGCGCGCGCCGTGACGACGCTGTCGGCAGCCGTCAATCGTTTGTCGATACACCTGCGCGTGACGCCGGACGCCGCGGTGGACTCGGTGGCTGTACGACTTGCCACGCCGAACAGTGTATTTCTCCCAGGCTTCCGACGTAGCGTGGCGCAACGGCTGCCGTGCGAGGCGTACGCGATTCCACTCGAGCGCGCGCACCCGCCGTGATGCAGTTCAGCAATTCCAGGAGGAACACCGATGTATGAAGCGAAGATGAGGCCGCCGCTCACCGCGGCGCTCTTCCGCAAGCGCGTGCTGCTGCACGTCAGCATCGTGCTGGCGCTGATTGCCGTATCCCTGTCGGTCGGTATGCTCGGCTATCGATTCCTCTCCACGCCACATATGGAGTGGATCGATGCGTTTCTCAATGCGGCGATGTTGCTCGGCGGCATGGGGCCAGTCGGACCGGAGCTGAGCAACGATCGTGTGAAACTGTTCGCCGGCTTCTACGCGATGTATGCCGGCCTCGCCTTCATCGCCGCCGGCGGACTGCTGCTCGCTCCCTTCATCCATCGCCTGATGCACAAGCTCCACTGGGAAGACAAAGGCTGAACTTCGCCGACGCGAGTCCTACAGCATTCGTGGCAAACAATTTTCACGCGGGGGCCGCGGGGGCGCGGAGATGTCGAGGCGCTAGGCGGACATCACGCGACGTGTGAGACTGCATGGTTTTTGTAACTGCGTTTTGCATCGCGATTTCAACTCGCGCTCTTGACCCCGCAGAATCGCGACGGTATGCCACTTCGTATTCAGCCGCGTATCCCACGTCGCGAGCGCAGTTTCAAAAAAATACGGTGGTGGCCTGCGCCAGAAGTGCGCCCAGCGCCTCGACATCTCCGCGCCCCCGCGGCCCCCGCGTGAAAATTGTTCGCCCCGCATGCTGTCGAACCAGGTGCGAAGTCAGCGACGCGAGGCGAGTGTCTGAAGGACGGCGGTGATTTCGTCGGACGATGTGCGCTTGGGTGTGTCAGACGTGCCGATCCAGCCAGCCGCCGGATACTCGATACCGACCAGTTTGCCGCTCGCATCGATCTTCACCAGCGCCTCGGCTACACCATGTGCGCCGTCGTCGCCCTGACCTGCGGCCAACACGAGCACCCACGGTGTGCCGATCGTCCACTGCCGGGTGACGGCGAAGCGACCACCACCGGCGGGCACCAGCGTCAGCGGCATCGAGACGCGCTGGCCGTTCTTCATGCCCTCGGCGCGACCCGTGATGGCGAGTGTGGCCGACTCGTGATGATGATGTCCTTCGACGAGCAACACGGCGCCCGCGGGCGCGGTATGGCCCGGTGTGACTTCGGTCACCTGAATGCGTGGCGGGCCGAACATCGCCGTGAGCGAGACGGCAGCGATCGAGATCAGTTTTGTGGCGGGATGTGCGAGTGTCAGCATCATGAGTATCTCCAGTGAGTCGTGAATCGTTCGCCTGGATTCGATGCCGCAGCGTGCGTCCGCGTTTATTTCGCGCGGAACTCGATCGTGATCGGTCCGCGGAATGAACGCGCGACGATGGTGCCATTGCTGCGCAGTCCGAGCGGTGCGGCATTCGTCACGCGGCCGGTGCGCGAGACGAGATCAAGCAGCGGCACGGCATTGCGACGCACGACTGCGCTGATGGCGCCGCTGTGCGTCTGCAGCTCGAGCAACACGCCGCGCAACGGCGACACGTCGATCGTGATGTCACCACCGATGGCTTCAATACGGCCTTCGGGTGCAACACTGCCGCGCACTTCGACTCGGCCGCTGACAGATGTTACTGACGCCGTTCCCGACACGTCGACCAATTGAAGCAGGCCCTTGCCGCCGCGCACGCGGATGTCGCCGCGACTGGCCGCGATGCTGACGGCCGCATCGATCGACTCGACCGACGTGACGCCGGTCGCGCTCCTGACACTGATGCGGCCACCGACAGTGTAGAGCTCGAGTTCGCCCGCAGTGCCATCGGATTCGATGGTGCCGGCGGTCATCTTCACCCACACATGCGCGGCGCGCGGCACCGTCACGACCCACTCCGCCTCCGGCAGGCGTGTGTCATCGGTGCGCAGCGCTTGGACACCGAACTTCACGTACTCACGACTACCGCCGCCGAACACTGACGCTGACTTGCTGACGGTACCCGTGATGTCGACCGAATCACGATTCCACACGGCGATGCGCACCGTGCCGGATGGTACCCATACGCGCATCGACACGGTCGGCGATGCCGGCACGCCACGATGTATGCGCTCCTGCGCGCGAAGCGGCGATGACGCGATCGCGACGAGTGCGAGCACCATCCACGCTCCGGGCGCGCGCAGAAACGGTTGCCTCACGTGTGCGCCGCCTCGACGCGGCGGCGCAGTTCTTCGCGCTGCGCGGTGACCGAGGCGAGAAACGCGTGCAGCTGCGCATCCGCCGGCGCCGCAGCGATTGCGGTGCGCAACTCACGCTCGGCCGCGTCGATTGCCTCGAATTCCGTCGTGGCGTGATCGGCGGCCAACGCTGTCGCCAAAACAGGCGATCGTACCAGCGAATCGCCCGACGCGACCACGACCGGCCCCGTGCTGGTGCCACGCGGGATCATCAGCGCGGCGATCACGGCGGCGGCCGCCATCAGCCCGCCAGCGAACCATTTGTAGCGCGTCGACCGTGCCCGTCGCTGACGAACGACCGCGAGTGTGACGTCACGCAGTTCGAGTGGCAACGCGGGCGCAAACGCACTGAGGTCCACCTGCGGCAATCGCTCGAGCCGGAGAGCACACGCCGCACATACTGCTGCGTGCTGCTCGATCGCAGTGGCAAGGTCATCGCGCAACGCACCGCGTGCATACGCGTCGATCTGGTCGTCGAAGTCCTGACAGGTCATGGCGCGAGCATCTCCCGCAGCAGTCGGCGCGCCCGGAACAGGTGCGCCTTGGATGTGCCTTCCGCAATCGACAACCGTTCGCCGATTTCCGAGTGCTGATAACCCTCGACATCGTGAAGCATGAACACGGCGCGCGCCCCGGCAGGCAGACGCAGGATCGCCGATTCGAGATCCATTGCCAGCCCGGCGTCATGCGACTTGCCCGGGATGTCCGGCAGTGGGCTCGACGTGTCGTCGGCGATGCCAGCGAAATCGGCGGCAATCATCACGCGTAGCGATCGTCGTCGATCGCTGCGCTTCGACTCGAGCACCGTGTTGACGGCGACGCGGTGCAGCCACGTCGCAAACGACGACTCACCGCGATACGCGCTCAGATTGTCCCACATGCGCACGAACACATCCTGCGTCAGCTCGGCGGCCGCAGCGAGATCACCCGACAGGCCGAGGCAGATCGCGTGGACACGGGCCGCATGCGCGTCGTAGAGCGCGGCGAAAGCGATCTCGTCGCCCCGCTGCGCTGCGCGAATCGTGCGATCGAGCGTATCGGCGCTGGCGAGTGGCACGGGGAGGCGGATGGTTGCGCTGACGGACACACCCTTCGATGCCGGCCACGGTCGCGAGGTTTATCCGACCGTCAACCTCCCCCGCAACTTGCGCCTGCGCGCGGGTCAGCGCTTGAGCGTCGCGCCCGTGAGCGTGGCCAGTGCGCCAAACGTGGTCTGCGCCGCGTTCAGGCCCAAGCGGAAATCCTTGTCGGAAAAGGTCGCGAAGACATCCGTCGGCTGATGCCAGTGCGGGTCCCAGCCACTGCCGATCTGCGAACCGCGTTCGTTCTCGCGAAGGCTGATGGCTGCCACGAGATCCTGGAACGGTCCCGAGTCGGTATTGGTCATGTGCGGTCCGACGGTCGCCGGATAGTCGGTCGCAAACTTTTCGTTCGCGCCGTGCAATGCCCACGCCAGTGCCTGTGATTGTGCGGCGAACTTCGACGCCGACTGGAATTCGATGTTCACGTCGGCTTCCGGACGCTGCTCCTTCGGAATCGTGCTGTCGGCCTTCGGCATGCCATGATCGAACAGCATCATGTCGTGCTGGATCATGCCGAGCCATTTCGGTTCCGGATACTTGCCCGAGCCGGCTGGCATTTCCTGGCCCTGCAATCCTTGTCGCTGCGCGACATACGCGCGTGCACCATTCAGCCCTGTCTCTTCGTTGTTCCAGAGCACAAAGCGAATCGAACGTTCGGTGGTGATGTCCGGGCTGCTGAACACGCGCGCCAGCTCCATCACGAGTGCGGTGCCGGAGCCGTCGTCGTTCGCCGCTTCGCCCCAGCCGTGTCCATCCATGTGCGCGCCGACGATGTACATCTCGTCTGGATGGGTCGTGCCGACCTTTGTGCAGAACACTTCCTGTCGCTGGCCGGGTGTGGTGGGCTGCGAGTTGAGGGCGCGGAGGCGTGGATCGGTCTGGCGGAGCGAATCGACGTTCACTCCCGTCCGAGTGCGCATGCCCCGCGAGCGACCGCCGCCCTGTTCGCGTCGCACAGCCGTGCTGGCCGGCGGCGTGGCGGGCCGGACCGCCGGTGCCGGCGGCTGATAGTCATACGTGATGCGTTCCGTGTTCGTGCAGCCAAAGCTCTTCAGCTGCGCTTCGATCCAGTCGACCGCGGCGCGATTTCTATCGGTGCCCTGGCGACGGTCTCCGAACGCCGTGAGACCCTTCACGGTGGCCTTGTAGCGATTGAACTCGAGGCGGCCGACCATCGTCCGGATCATCGCGTCAGTCGAGTCACTGGCGGCGGAGGCCGGTGCGGCGGCCTGGCTCTGCACCGTGACCGGAAAAGCGGCGCCAAAACCAGCAGCGACGAGGACGAATCGAACGGAAGGCAGTGGCATCGGTATCAGAGTGGCGTGTGGTGCGAGCGGGCTCGGCTTTCTGGTGCGTCGAAGCTCGCCGTTCGGAACACCGTGCGCCAGCGTCGGCGCATTTCCTCGCGACCATACGGCTGGTCGGCAAGTTTCGCTGATATATCAGAGGATCCGCAAGACATCACGAAACCCCGCCGCCTACGGTCCAGTTGACGTGGGGCTGTCGTCGCCTGAGGATCAGCGCACGCCAGCCCACCCGAGCGATGCCACACACGCCCTTCTTGACGCGCACCAGACTTCTGCCTTTCCTCGGCGCGGCGCTGGTCGCCTGCACACCACCCGGTACTCAGATGATGCCTTCGCCGTCCACCGCGTCAACATCGCTCGAAGGCACCGCCTGGAGGCTCGAGGATCTCGGCGGAGCGGGTGTCCTCGATCGCATCGAAGCAACGATCGAATTCCTCGCCGGCGGCAAGGTGGCCGGCAAGGGATCGTGTAATCGCTTTTTCGGCACCGCGACTGTCAACGGTGCTGCGTTGACGCTGAGCCAGATGGGTTCGACGCGGATGGCTTGCGCGCCCGCTGTGAACGATCAGGAGACGAAGTATCTGAAGGCGCTCGAACAGGCGCAGCGATTCGCCGTGCTGGGCTCGACATTGTTGATCACCTGCAGCGGCAGCGACAAGCCGCTGCGGTTTGTGCGCGCGGGACAGTGACCGCGCGCACGGGGAATATCAGAGCAGCGTGACGAGTGTCTGCCCTCCGGCGTGCGCAATGCGCAGCACCTGATCCTCACCGCCCGCGTTACTGCTCACGTCGACTTCGGTGACGTGCGGAATCGCGTGCGTCAGGTGTTGCCCTTTGAGCGTTGATGTGCCGAACATCAGCATCAGGTCATCGTGGCGCCGATCGAACGTCGCGCCAACGAGTTGTAATTCATGGCCGAGGACCTGTGCGCCGAGATCGTCCTGATCGATTTCCACCATGCAGCGGCGTCCGGCGTTGCGTTCGGTGAATGCGGACAGTTCCTGATCGAGCGTTGCAAAGTCGAACGCACGCGTTCGCGTATTCGGCGCACGGCGCGCGCGTGATTCCGCGAGCGTGCACGCTGACCCGGGGACGATCAGCACGGAGCAGGGCGCGCTGTGCACCAGTGCTGCCGCAACGCTGCCGAGTATCATGCGCCGGATGAAGCCGTACCCGTGCGTCGCCGTCACGACGAGATCGGCGTCGTGTTCCACGATGAAGTCGAGTAGCTGATCCGACGCGGTGCCTGTCAGGGTCACCGTCTCCAGATTCACGCTGGTGCGCTGCAGTTGCGTGCGCAGCGTGACGAACGCAGCATCGGCCTGCTCGCGATACACCTCCGAACGCTCCCTGAGAAACGGGACCGACTGGTCGAATGGCGGACCGACGTGCAGCAGCCAGACCGTCGCGTCCGCCGCCACGACGCTCATCGCAACCTGTGCGGCATACACGCTGAACGGACTGAAATCGGTGGCGATCACAACGCGTCGTGGCGGCGAGGTGAGGCCTTCCTGCACGGCGAGTACCGGTGAATCACCGAGCTGCACGATGCGCAACACGGATTCGCCGCCGAACACGCGATCGAAGCGCTTGTGTCGCCCGCGGCCGACGACGATCAGTCGCGCGTGCATGGAGTCGGCAGTGTTCGCGATTTCGCGCGGTGCGTCGCCCGAGCGCACGATCACGGGCCACGTCACAATGCTGCTCACCATGCGGATGAGTTGGGCCCGCGTCGCGGATTCGCGTGCGGCCTCGGTGTCTTCCATCGGCTCGAGCGAGACGACCATCCCATCCACGCCGTAGATCGGCACATGCATCGGCTCGACGATGCTGAGCGCCAGAATCTCCGATTTCGCGCGTGCGGCGAGTGCATACGCGATCGGAAATGCCGCGTCGGATTCCGGTGTGGTGTCGGTGGCGACAATGATCGGACCGTCGGGCAGCACGATCGGATTGATCGCGGTCAGTGTGGCTGGTGTGGCGTGCATCGTGGTGGACATCGGAACGCTCCGGTGCAGAAGGCGAGCTGCCGTCGGTGTCGACTGTCTGTTCAGTCCGGCGCGCATCGCCGGGACACCGATCCTGCACACGAACGGTGCCTCTTCGCAGGACGCGCGCATATCAGGTATTGCCTGACCGCGTGTAGTGCGTCGCCGGACCATCCTGCCCGGCGCGTGGTGTATGCCCTGTCAGTGAACGGCGGCACAGCCCGCCGCTACTTTGTCCTGCAGTCGCTGGTGTCACCCATTCACACCTCCGTTCGCTCCCATGTCACACGTGACGACGCTGATTCTTCCCGGCCTTGGTGCGCATGGTCTGATGGATATCACTTGCTGGAATCGTTGCGCGCGCGCCGTCGCGGCTCGTGAACCAGGTCAGTCGTGAGGTTTGGTTGCGCTCGGGATCACGGATGTGCGCGACAGTACGCTCCGCCGTCGCAGAACAGCGGCACGAACACTTCGGCCTGAATCCGCCAGCGACCATCCGTGTGGCGCCACTGCGCGAGGTAGGTGCCGCCAATCCGGATTGGTCCGTCGGGATCGGTCCACGTCCCGACCCATTCGCCTTCCTCCGACGCGACAGTCCATGCGTCGAATACACGGATGCGTACTGGCGTGCGCACCCACTTCGTGTCCGGACGCCGAGTGAATTGGGTCTGCATGGAGAGCGCATTTGCGTCGGCGCCGGCGGTCCGTGCACCGGTCGACGCGGTGACGTGAATGTCGGGCATCCACTCCCGCATGATGGCGGCGGTGTCGTGTGCCGCGATCGCAGCGTTCGAGCGTGCGCGCGCAGCGGTGATTTCGACGCTGGCCTGGGTCGGCATGGAAGTGCGAGGTGATGGCGAGTGTGTCGCGCAGCCGCTGAATACAGCGATCACCACGAACAACGCGCTGCGCAAATGTGTGATAAACATGCCCAGTGACGAGTCGAGGTGGCGTGCGTGCAGTGAGACCCGGTGCAGTGACCGAAACAAGCTACTCGTGCACTCTCGACGCCGAACAGGTCATGCCGTGCGAATCTGCAGCGCCTCGACACCGCAGCGCTGAGATCACGCGGTCAATGCGCGCTGGTTTCCGCGTCGACAACTACACGGTGCTTCGCCCCATCATCGACCAGCTGAATGACGCCGTCAGCGACCCGCGAACCATCGACCGTCACGCGCGCGCCGCTGGACCGAATGTCAACCGGCCTTCGCACGTCAATCACATACGTTGCCCGTCCAAAACGGTACGTGATCTGATATGCAGGCCAGCCGGCCGGTACGCACGGTGTGATGCGCAGCGTGTCACCGACCTTCGTGAAGCCCAGCAGATCCTCGAGCCCGACGCGATACATCCAGCTCGCCGAACCGGTGTACCAGGTCCAGCCACCGCGTCCGAGATGTGACGGCGAGCTGTAGACGTCCGCCGCCACCACGTACGGCTCCACCTTGTACGTCGCGACCGCTTCCGCTGTCGCCGAGTGCGTGAGCGGGTTGAGCATCTGGAACAGTTCGAACGCACGATCAGCGTCGCCTTGCATGGCGGTCGCGAGCACGGCCCAGAGCGCGGCATGTGTGTATTGCCCGCCATTCTCCCGCACGCCCGGGAGATAGCCGCGGATGTAGCCCGGGTCCGTGTCACTGCCGCCGAACGGTGGTGTCAGCAGCTCGATCAGTCGCGCGTCGGTTCGCACGAGTTGTGCATCGAACGCTCGCATCGCCATCTGCTGGCGTTCGTGTGGCGCCGCGCCGGAGATCACACTCCAGCTCTGTGCGATCGAATCGATCTGGCACTCCTCGCTCGATGCCGATCCGATCGGTTTCCCGTTGTCGTAGTAGGCGCGGCGATACCATGCACCGTCCCAGCCCGCATCCTCGACGGCAATCGCGTACCGGTCACTCCAGTCGCGCATGTGGGCCGCTTCAGCGACGTCGCCACGCGCGTTGGCATGCTTCGCAAACGCGCGCAACGTCCGGATCAGGAACCACGCCAACCAGACGCTCTCGCCGCGACCCTCGGCGCCCACACGACTCATGCCGTCGTTCCAGTCACCGGTGCCGATCAGCGGCAGGCCGTGCGGACCACTCGTGCAGGCGCGTCGCAGCGCGCGACGACAGTGCTCATAAATGGAGCCATGTTCGTCCGTGACCGTCGGCAGCTCGTACAATTCATGCTCGGTCGGGCCGAGTGTGCGCATGGTGATGAACGGCACATACTCGTCGAGCAGCGCGCGATCGCCGGTCACGGTCACATACTGGTCCACCACGAACGGCAACCAGGCGAGGTCGTCGGAGAAGCGTGTGCGCACGCCACGCCCGCTGTGTGCGTGCCACCAGTGCTGCACATCGCCTTCGAGAAACTGCCGCGCCGCTGCCCGCAGGATGTGTTCGCGCGCGACCTGCGGCTCAGCGTACAGGAACGCCATCGAGTCCTGTAGCTGGTCGCGGAAGCCATATGCGCCGCTGCTCTGGTACAGTCCCATGCGCGCCCACATGCGGCACGAGAGCGCCTGATACAGCGACCAGCGATTGATCATCGCGTCGAACGCTGCGTCCGGCGTCGCGACGGTGATCACACTGAGCCGCGCATCCCACTCGGCCACGGTCGCACTGATTGCGGCACTGGCGGATGCAACGGGACGGGTTTGATCCATCAGGCGCCGTGCCTCCGACTCCGATGGTGCCGCGCCGAGCACGATCGTCACGTCGCGCGATTCTCCGGGCAGCAGCGTGATGCGCATCTGCAATGCCGCGCAGGGATCGAGGCCGACGCCGCTCACACCGTCCAGCTCACCACTGCGCAGTGCCGCGGGCGCCGCGTGATGCCCATTGCGCCCCAGGAACGCGAGCCGGTCGGCCGTGTGGCTGGTGACGGGTTCACTCGACGCAAGAAATGCAGTCCAGTTGGTGAACAGCGGATCGAAGTGGTTCTGCGCGATGATGGCGCCGTGCTCAGGAACGAAACGCGTGCGCACCTGATACTGCGACTCGTCACGCCGCGCACCGAGCGTCCACTCGGCATAGGCTGTGACGGTCAGGTGTCGCGTCACCGACGAGACGTTCGAGATGCGCAGCACGGACAGTTTCGCGGCCGCGTCGGGTGGCACGGACAGTCGCAGCTGCGTGCGAATTCCTTGTTGCTCGTGCACGAAGTTGGACTGGCCGGCGCCGTGCGTCACACGGTACGGCCCGTTGCCGTCCACCGGCGCCGGCGTGGCGGACCAGAGATCATCGCTGTCGTCATCCTGCAGATAGATCGCGTCGCTGATCGGGTCCGACACCGGATCGTTGTGCCACGGCGTGAGGCGATAGAAATACGCGTTCTCCGCCCATGTGCAGCCCGCACCGCGTTCGGTGACGAGGAATCCGCCTTGGCGGTTTGCGATCACGTTCGCCCACGGCGCCGGCGGCAACTGGCCGTCCGTCACGTCAATGCGATAGTTGTTGCGCGCATCGAGGCCGCCGATGCCATTGTCGAACTGGAGTGCGCCGTCGTCGTTGGCCGACGGCATCGATCCGAGGCGCAGCATACGCGGTCGCGGCAGCAGTGGAGCGACGAGCGGTCGGAGCGCCGAGACAATCGTCGCCAGCGGACCGGGACGATCTCCACTCGGACTGCTCGCGGGTGTCGTGCGATCGATCGCGCGTGTCGTCACCAGCGAGGGAATCGCGCTCGGCACATCGATCGTCCGCGACTCGGCATTGGCCAGTACACGCGTCAGCGATCGCCCGTCGCAGGCGATGAGCACGCGCGCGGTCGCCGACAGCATCAGATACTCCGAGGCCGAGAACTGTTCCCGACGCCGGATGAAGGTTCCACCGGCGCGATCCATCAGTGACGCGTCGTTGGACGCCACCATCGCCTCGGTGATCCCGTCGCGCAGTTCCTGGAGGTAATCGTACGGATGCGAGTTGATCACGATCAGGTCGACGGTCAATCCGCGTCGACGCCAGTACCGGTGCGCGGCGAACAGCTCGCGCAGCGTCGGCAGCCCGTCGATGCTTTCGATGTTCGCGAGCACGATCGGGTTGTCGCCGGAAATGCCGTGTGCCCACAACACCGGCTGCGACCCTTTGCTGCGCCGCAGTTCATCGTGCGGTGGCCCGAGCGAACCGCCGAGATAGAGCAGCTGCGCCGCGATTTCCTGGAAGACAGCGGCATTCGCTGGTGTGATGCCAAGCTCGCGCAGCTCGATCTGCGTCGCGGTCCATGCGAAATCGAGTGCGCGCTGCGCGGCGTGTGAGTCGTGGTAGCGACCGGCCAGTTCGAACGCCGCCTCGCGCGTGGTGGCGACGAGGGTCGTGAAGGCGACACTCACTGACTGCCCCGGCGCCACGCTGACGCGGGTGCGCAGCGAGAATATCGGGTCGAGCACCGGACCGGTGGTGCCGGACAGGTCGCCGCTGCTGGCCATCACAACCGGATTGCGCACCGTGTGGCCACGGCCGATGAAGCGTGCGCGATCGGTCTCGCAGCTCACATCGCCGAGTCGATCACGGCCCGAGTCCACGACGTGCACGCACCAGAGGCGTGCGTCGTCGGGCGATCGCGGACGACGAGTCGCCGTGATCGCCGTACACCAGCCGTGCCACTCCGTCTCGACGAACAGGTTGGAGAACGCAGGGTGCGCAAGGTCTGCCGCCTGCGTGTTCATCGCCACTTCACCGTAACTCGTGAGCTCGATCTCGTGCGGCTCACTGCCGGTGTTCGTGAGAGTCACGCGTCGCACTTCGGCAGAGTCAGCGGGAACGACGGTGATCTCGGTTCGTGTTTCAATGTCGCCGTCGATGCGGTGCAGCGTCACGCGATCGGATGCCAGCCACGCACGGCTGTGTGAGGCCGGCACGCCGAACGGTTGATACGACGACGACCACATGCGCCCTTCAGTCAGGTCGTTGATGTAACAGAACTGACCGGTGTCGTCGCGTGTGCTGTCGGCACGCCAGCGCGTGACCGCGATCGATTCATACCGGCTGTAGCCGCTCCCGTTGTGATTGAGCATCACGGTGTACGGGTTCGATCCAAGCAGTGCGATGCGCGGCGGTGACGGCAGGCTGGTATTGATCTCGCGCACCACCGGCCGGTCCGACTCGGTCGCCTGGCGCACCTCGTCCGGCAGCACGGCCTGCACATCCTGCATCACGAGGCGACGCGGGATGCGTTCGTGCAGCAGCAATTCGACCGATTTCACCAGCGAGTCAGCGTGGAAGCGCGCCTGCCAGATGTCGTGCAGCAGCACATTCGTCAGCGACACCAATGTCATGCCGATGTGATGCGCCATGTAGGCGCGCACGAATGCCAGCTTCGCACCCTGGGCGGGGCGCGTGTAATCCAGTGCGTCGCAGAATCCGTATTCACCCAGCGCGCCCATCGTTTCCAGCGCTTTCAGGTTGCCGAGCGCGCGCGGCGGATCGATCTGCGCGGCGAGGGCGGTCGCGTAGGGTGCGATGACGAGATCGCGCCCCAGGCCGCGCTTGAGTGCAAGATCAGGAATGCCGAATGCGCGGTACTGATAGGTCTGATGGCGATCGCGAAGGTTGTATGCACTTTCGCTCACGCCCCACGGCACGTTGCGTGAGCGCGCGTACCCGATGTGCCGCTCCACCACGCCTTCATAGGTCTGCGCCAGCAGCGTGAAGGGCAGGGATCGCATCACCAGGACTGGCATCAGATACTCGAACATGCTGCCGCTCCAGCTCACGAGCGCGGTGGTGCCTGCGGTACGCGAGAGGGTGCGCGAGAGCCGGAACCAGTGCTCCACCGGGACGTCATTGCGGCCGATCGCCATGAAGCTGGCAAGCCGGGCTTCGGAGGCGAGCAGATCGTAGTACGAGTCGTCGGGCGTGAACGACTCGGGGTGATAGCCAATCGTGAACAGCTTTCGCTCGCTTTCGTACAGAAAGCTGAAGTCCATCTCGGTCACGAACGTGTACGCCGCATCGGCAATCGCCTGCAGACGCGTGCGCAGTGCCGGCTCCGTTTCCGACATTGCGAGACAGGCTTGTCGCACGGCAATCAGGTGACCCGCCAGGTTGCCGCTGTCAACGGTGCTGATGTACGGCGGCTCGAGCACGTGCAGATCCGACAGATCGTACCAATTGTAGAAGTGCCCGCGATACCGGCGCAGCGAGGCGAGTGTGCTGAAAGTCTGCTCCAGCCGTCGCGTCATGTCGGCGGCGTCTATCAGCGTCAGGTCGCAGGCGCTGATGGTCGCCAGCAGATGGAGGCCGATGTTGGTTGGCGACGTCCGCATCGCAATCACCGGCTCCGGATCACTCTGGAAATTGTCCGGCGCGAGCCAGTGGGTCGCTTCCGTGACGAACGTGTCGAAGAAGTGCCAGTGCAGCGCCGCATAGCGAACCGCCGCGTCGCGTTGTGCAACGGTCAGCGTTTCGCGGCGCGTGACCGACGGCTGGCTGATGTATGCCATGATCCGCGGCGCCAGCATCCAGCACACCGTCAGCAGACCGACCGCGAATGCCGTGAGCTCCAGCGACTCGAGTGGCAACCCGTGCAACCGCAGGCGGCCGATCGCGTTGAGCACCACCGCCAGCGCGCCCAAACCGACGATCCATGCACTCGGTTGCATCGAACGGCGCGTGATCCGGCCGATATCCGACAGACTCCGCTCCACCAGCAACGCAGACTGCCACTCGAGCATCAACCGATGCGAAACGAACAGGCGATGCAACGTGCGACAGATGGCGTCGGCGGATATCAGTGCCTGATGCGGCAGCGTGAGGATCGCCACCAGCGCCTGCTCGACGCTGACCACCGCATCCTGCGCCACCGCTTCGTAGTACGCACGCCACGACTTGTCGAGGGGCGGACGGAGCACCGCAATGATCAGTGCGGTGACCCACGGCGCGACGATCGCGCCCAGGCCGAGCATCGTCCAGCGCAGTGCCGAGCCGGGCAGAATCGTCCAGCCGCCAATCAGGAACAGCAGCTGCGCAATCTCGACCATGCTGCGTCGCAGATTGTCGATGATCTTCCACTGCGAGACCAGCGACAACCTGTTGCGCTCCGGACCATCCGGGCCCGGCACCGTGCGCCGCAGCCACGGCAGCAGTTGCCAGTCGCCACGAATCCACCGGTGCTTGCGGCGGGTGTAGGCGATGTACGTGGACGGATAGTCGTCGTACACGATCACGTCCGTCGCCAGTCCGGCGCGCGCGTAGTTGCCCTCGATCAGGTCGTGCGAGAGGAGCGTGTTCTCGGGAAACCGGCCATGCGTCGCCATCTGGAACGCGTCGACATCGTAGATGCCCTTGCCGGTGAACGTGCCCTCGCCGAACAGGTCCTGATATACGTCTGACACCGCGGTCGAATACGGATCGACACCTGGATGACCCGATGCAATCGCCGCGAACCGCGAGCGATGGGCACTCGGCAACGACACGCCGACGCGCGGCTGCAGAATGCCGTAGCCCCGAAGCATGCCACGCTCGGGATCGTACACCGGTCGGTTGAGCGGATGCGCCAGCGCGCCAACCAGCGACGGGGCGGCGTCCGGCGGCAGCACGGTATCGGCATCAAGCGTGATCACATACTTCACACCGAGCAACGCATCGGTGTCGCCGACCATCGTCGTAAACGCGTTCGTGTCATGACCACGCACGACGGCGTTGAAGTCCGACAGCTTGCCGCGCTTGCGCTCCCAACCCATCCAGACGCCCTGCGTCGGATTCCAGCGTCGCGGGCGGTGCAGCAGATGAAATGGTCCCGAGCCGTCGCCCGAGTGTCGGGCATTCAATTCGTGAATGCCTTCCTTCGCTGCGGCCACGATTGCGTCGTCACCGGCAATCGACTCCTGCGCAGCATCGGTGAAGTCGCTCAGCACCGCGAAGTGCAGATGTGCCTCGCGGTTCGCAAGAAACTGCACCTCCAGCGTTTCGAGCGCGTCGCGCACATCTTCCACGTTGGCGAACAACGTCGGAATCACGACCGCCGTACGAAACGCTTCCGGAACCCCGTGTTCGTAGAGATCGAGTCGTGGCAAGGTGTGCGGCGGCAGCAGCGCCGTCACCAGCTGGTTCAGCACCGTGACGGCAATGTCGAGCGCCGGGAAGAACGCCAGCAGCAGCAACAGCAGCATCGACTGTCGTGCATCGGACTCGATCAGCAGCATCACGCCGAGTGTCGCGAGCATCACGAGCAGGGTCAGACCGCCCACGAATATGGCATTCGGATGCCCGTGCACCGTGCGCTCGATCTTTTCCGCGATGGTCGGCGAGTATCCCGAGAGCTGTTCAAGCTCACTGATACCGTCGTCGATCAGGTAGAAGCCGACATGTGTGCGCACTTCGGCGGGTTCGCGGTCGTGTGCCGCCGGTGGACGCTGTGCGAGATCGATCGCCCACTGCGCCACCGACATTTCACGATGACCGGTGCTCTTTGCAATCCGCTCGACGACATGGCGGTAGCGATCGCGCGTCGCAAACGTCATCTGCGCGTAGAACCCGGAGGGGTCCGTGCGCAACACCGCCTCAATCACACTCTGCTTCTCGACGAAGTGACGCCAGTCGCGCCGCCCGATGTCGCGCAGGCTGGTGATGCTGTTGGCCATCATCAGGCCGGTCAGCGTCACACGCTGCGTGGAGAGTGCGACCGATGTTTCCGGGCTCACGCCCGCGTCGCGCATCCAGTGCTCGAGCCACGCCAGCGGCGGTGACGCACCTTCCGTCTGTCGCAGCAGCTGCAGAAATCGTGATACGAAGTACGGCGTCAGCTCATGGTCGGCGTCGGCGAACTCACGCAGTGATTCGCGCAACGCGGTGCCGCCGCGAGCGCTTGCGGCCAGCACCCGATCCGACCACATCGACGCCAGCTCGATTTCGTCGAGCCGCTGCATCGTGCGCAGCGTCATGCGTCGCACGCTCTCGATCAGCCCGAGCCGAAGCATCGCGGGCATCGCCCACAATTCGCCGACGGACAGCGGCGTTACGCTCTGAAACGACTCCACATACAAGTCGACGTTTTCCAGGTCGACACGTGCTTCGGTGTGCGAAATCAGCGAGATCGCCATTTCGTACACCCGCGGATAACCCGTCATCGGTCCGCTGGCGAGCTCCGGCAGCTCACGGTAATAGCCGCCTGGAAGACTGGCACGCACTTCCTGCAGATGCTCCTGCACGACGTGGTAGTTGTCCAGCAGCCATTCGGCAGCAGGGCCGGCATCGACACCCATCGCGGCGGCACTCAGCAGCCGCTCCTGCGCGTCGGTCAGTATGCGGCGCGTCTCTGAGAGTCGGGCCAGCAGTCGGGCGGGCCTGAGCGGTGCTCGCGTCGCCACAAGGCGCTGATCGCGAGCCACCGCGCGCGCACGCGCTGCGAGGTGATCTGCACCCAGCAGCTCACCGACGATCGGGCCGGTCAGCAGTTCGTCTGCCGCCTCGGCGCGCGAGCGCTCAGCGCGTGTGCTCATCCGCACACCCGTACAAGAATTCCGGAATCAGCGGGCAGTGCGTTCACGCTCGGGGGCGGATGTCCACTCACGGACGCGAAAAGTCGTGACGGTCGTGTGCATGGTGTTGTCGGGGATCGTTTGAACAGCCCATGCCGGCTGAACCAGGCATGACTGTGCCGCGCTGAGTAAAGACGTCTGCGCTGCTGTCGTATTATATACTCTGTGGAGGACTCCACACCGAACTCCACCATGCAATTCCGGAACCGCTTGACGCGGCTGAGCTGTGTTGTGCTCATGACTGCCTCAGCTGCCACTGCGCTCGTTGCACAAACCGGCACTGCTGCGGTAGCTGCCTTACGTCATGGCGTCCGACTGGACAGTGCCGAGACCGCAGCGGTCGAGCGTGGCGATGTGATCGTCCGAGTACAGCCGACACAGGATCAGCGTGATGTGGCAGTGTTCGGAGTCGTCCGGCTCGCAGTGCCACGTGACGTGTACCTCCGTCGTGTGCAGGATTTCCGGAACTGGCTGCGCACGCCGACCCGCACCAGACTCGGCGTCTTCAGCGATCCGGCGGTGTTGTCCGACGTCGACGGTGTGACGGTCAACCGCGACGACGCAAAGGATCTGCGCAAGTGCCGGGCCGGTGACTGCACCACCAAGTTGCCCGCGATCGAGATGCAGCGTGTGCAGGCCGAGGTCGACTGGTCGGCCAGTGATCTGCAGGTGCGCATCACGGCGCTGGCCCGGCAGCGCATGGTGCAGTACGTGGAGGAGTATCGCGATCGCGGCAATGCATCGATGCCTGTGTACGACGATCGGCCGAGCGTGAGGGCCAGTGACGCGTTCGTTGCCGTGCTGGCGCAATCCACGTACCTCAATCAGACCGCACCGGCGCTCGCCAGCTATTTCAGGACCTTTCCGCGCGGCCGGCCAGGCGGCGTCTCGGATGTGCTGTACTGGTCCGAGGATGAAGTGGCGCGCCTGCGCCCGATTCTGAGCGTGACGCATGCCGTCGTGTATACGCCGCCCGAAATGAGCGGAACGACGATTGTCGCGTCCAAGCAGATCTACGCCAACCACTACTTCGAAGCGGCGCTCGAGGTGCTGAACGTGATCGATCGTGAGGTCAGTGGTGAGCCGGCGTCGATCTATCTCGTCGTGGATCGACGCTTCCGCTTCGACAACCTGCCACGTGGCGGCATCCTCAATATCCGCGGCAGGGCCGTGAACGGTTTGCGCGATCAGCTCGTCACGGACTTGCAGCGCGAGAAGGCTGCGTATACACGCGCAGCACTGCGTTGAGTGGAACGCCTGCGTCGTACACGCACACTGCAGGTCCGGCGCCTGACTATTTTTTCGTCGTGTCCGCCAGCGCCGCCCGCATCGCCGCCGCTTTCGTCGGCTGCCTGAGCGAGTCGTACATCTGCGCCAGATCGCCGCGCGCATTCTTCACGAAGCTCGTCGCAGGACTGGTCTGCGCCAGCAGGATCGTCAGGCCCGCCGCACTTTCCTTCTCGCCGTCGGCAAATCGATGCTGCCGCAACAGCACGCGCCCCAGCTTCACGCGCACGATGCCCACATCCAGATGGGTCGGCGGCAGGACTTTCAGGTACACGGCCAGCGCGTCACGATAGAACCGTTCGGCCTGCACATTGTCGCCGCGCGCCGTGTAGACGCTGCCGCGGTTGCTCAGTGCCGTGCCAAGCAGATTGTGCGGACCGTGGTACACCGCTTCGTAGATGCCCACATTGCGCGCGAAGGCCGCATCCGCCTCGTCGTATCGCTTGGTGCGTAACGCCGTGATGCCCATCTCGTTGACCGTTGACGCGACCTGTGGACTCATCGCACCGAACACTTTTTCGCGAATCGCGAGCGCCTGTTTCGTGAGCGGCGCCGCCTGGTCGTACTTTTCTTCAGCCACGAGGGCACGCCCCAGCATCGTCAGCGCTGCCGCCGTTCGCGGATCGTTGTCGCCGTAGACATACTGAATGATGGCCAGCCCATCACGATCGTATTGTTCCGCAGCGGCAAACTCGCCGCGCTGGAACTGTACCGCGCCGAGGTTGATCAGCGCATCGGCCACCAGCGGATGCTTGTCACCGTATAACGCCTGCGCGACGGCTTTGCTGTGCCGGAAGAGCGAATCGGCACCCGCGTAGTCACCGGCGTAGAAGTAGTCGTTGCCAAGTTGTGTCGCCGCGTTGGCCACATCCGGCGACACCGGATTGAGCGCGGTGTGTAGCGCCAGTGCGTCGCGCATCACGGTGATCGCGTCTTTGTATGAACCGCGCTCCTCGAGCACCTTTCCGAGCACCGTCGTCGCGACCGCAATGTCATGATGCCCCGGAGCACGCGCTCGTTTGCTGGCGGCGAGCCCGTCGCGCGCCAGCGTCTCCGCTTCCGGCAACTGTGATTGCGAGACCCGCAACTCCGCCAGCGCGGTCAGTGACCGTGCGACATCCGGATGATCGGCGGGCAGTGCCTTGCGTGCCGTGATGGCGCGCTGGAGCAGCGAATCGGCGCGATCCAATCGCCCGAGCCGCTGGAAGATGCTGGCGAGTGTCTGGTAGAGCTCCGCCTGCACGACCGGTTCCGCAGCCAGCGTTGCCGCGTCAACCACGCCACGTTCCACCAGCGTCACCGCACGCAGCGAGTCACCCGGCTCGCTGAGCTGATCTCCACCTTCGAACAGGCTGAGTGTGAAGCGCTGGATCTGCTGGGCGCGTTCCGCTGCGAGCACGGCCGCATCGCGCGCGGCTCGAATGCGCAGTGTCGATACCGTCGTCAACGCGACGATCACCGAGAGCGCCGCGCCGGCCGCCACCAGTGTCGTGCGGTGCCGTCGCGCGAATTTGGCCGCTCGATACCCCGCCGAATCCGCGCGCGCCTCGAGCGGTTCGTTCCGCAGATAGTGCTCCACGTCGCGCAGTAGCGCGTCCACCGTGCGATAGCGTCTCGTCGGTTCGCGATGCATCGCGGTGAGGCACAACACATCCAGATCGGCCCACGACGCGCCACTCGCATCGGCGCCGTGCGTCGCGGCGCGCGCCACCACCGAGGGGCGCACCGGATCGGTGCCGAGTATCGTCGCTTCCACCTCACCTGCCGTTCGACCGGTCACATGGAATGGCAACTTGCCAGCCAGCAATTCATAGAGCACGACGCCCAGCGCGTAGACGTCTGTGTGTACACCCGTCGGCTCACCGCGAATCTGCTCCGGCGCCGCGTACGCGGGCGTCATCATCTGGAGCCCGGTGCGTGTGGCCGCGGCTTCGTCGGTGTCTGGCGCGAGCTGCTTGGCGATACCGAAGTCGAGCAGTTTCACGCGCCCATCGGCCGTCACCAGAATGTTCGACGGTTTGAGATCCCGGTGTACGATCAGATGCCCGTGCGCGTGCTGCACCGCTTCGCAGATATCGCGAAAGAGTCGCAGCCGCGCATTCAGCGGCAGGGCACGCGCGTGCGTCCATTCGGTGAGTGTCAGCCCGTCGACGTACTCCATCGCGATCCACGGCGTACCATCCGGCAGCGTGCCCGCGTCATGCAGATGCGCGATGCCCGGATGATTGAGCTGCGCCAGCGTGCGCTGTTCGCTCGCGAACCGTTCGCGCCGCGCCGGTGACATCCAGGCGTGGTGCATCAGCTTGATCGCGGCCGCGCTGCCAAGGTCTTCGCGTTCGGCGAGGTAGACCACCGCCATGCCCCCTTCGCCAAGCCGTCGCACGAGGCGATAGGGGCCGAAGTCACCGCTTGGCACATCATCCGTCGCTGTCGTGTCGAGCAGCGAGGTCGCGACCTGCGCCAGCCCGCGGTCGAGCATCGAGTCGGTGCGTGCGTCTTCGTCCAGCATCGCTATCACGTGCGCGACGAATGTCGCGTCGCCGCCGCTCCGTGTTTCGACATGCGCGCGCTGCGATTCGTGCGGCAGCTCGCTGGCTTCGTGAAACGCATCCTGCATCCGCTGCCACTGTGCGGCGCGTTCATCGGTGCTGTCGATGTCATCGGTGCTCATCGCGTGAGACCCTCTGCGTCAGGACGCGTCGCGCAGCTCGGCCGCCAGCCAGGCGCGCGCCGCACGCCAGTCGCGCAGCACGGTGGCCTCGGAGACTTCCAGCAGTGTCGCCGTCTCCGCCACGTCGAGCCCACCGAAAAATCGGCATTCGACCATCTGTGCCTGCCGCGGACTGAGGCGCGCCAGATCGTCGAGCGCGGCGTCGAGTGCGAGCACGTCTTCACCAGCACCGACGGCCGGTGTGCCATCGTCGAGCGTGATTGCAACGACCTCCGGTCCACCGCGCTTTTCTGCCATGCGACGGCGCGCCAGATCCACGACGACCTGCCGCATCGCCCGCGCCGCGATGCGCTTGAAATGCAGCGGTGACGTGTGCGCGACCGCCGGTGTCGCGGCGAGACGAAGGTAGGCCTCGTTCACCAGTGTCGTCGGCGACAACGTCGCACCCGGATCGTTGCGTCGCACCAGTTGTGCGAGTCGGCGCAGTTCTTCGTACGCGGCGCTGAATACGAGATCGAGCGCGGCGCGATCTGCCGCAGCTGCGCCCATCGCGCCTGCGTCCGCGCCGGACCAATCACGGCCTTCGTCTGTCCCCATGACGGTTCTCTCCGCGACGCCGCGTAATGGGGGGAGCGTACACAACGCACGCTTGCCGCCCGCACACAGCGCGGCCGGCAACCGAACGCTACCACTTCGTGTACCCGACGGGCAACCGTCGCGGAAGACGTGTGTCTGGAATGTGTCAGAACAGCCGCGCGCCGCCGTGCGTGTGGCTATTGCAGCGGAACGGCCGTATTCGATGCCGGAACGTGCGCCAGCGCGAGCGCCGACACTTTCGCCCCGATCGTCTGGCCGGCCGTGATATCGAAACGGTAGTGCAGGCCGGCATAGATGCGTGCCACGCCTGCCTCGGCGACCTTCGCGTCCAGCATCGACTGCGCCGATGGGAAGAGTCCTGTCAGCACTCCGGCCGCCGTGCCCGTGATGCAGCTGTGCGCCGACGGATACGACGGGAAATTCGGGCGACCGACCGGCGTCGTGATGTTGGCGTCCACCTGAAACGGCCGGATGAACCAGTACGCGTACTTCGCGTCCCAGCAGGCGATCGTCGCATCGAGCATCGCAGTGTGCAGCACGGCGTACACACGCGCCGTGCGCCGTTCGTTCATCTGCGCTGCCGTCGTCAGCCCGCTCGCCACTTCGGTGAAGTGCCCGATCGGACCCGCCGGTCCGGACGCGAACTGCCAGAACTGTGCGATGGTCAACTGCGCCGGCGTGCGCGCCGCAGTCATCGCCTGCACTTCCGCCAGATCGGTCGCGAAGGCTGCCGACGTGACGCTCGGCGGTGCGGCCGGCCGGAACTGGTCGCCGGTCGTGAGATACCAGCCACGTGACTGGCCCCAGAGCGGTGCAACCGGCTGGACGGGCGCCGCCGCGTTCACCCAGTAGCCCGGACCCGTCGGGATGGTGCCGGTCCACACCGCGTTGGTGCGGTCCGTGGCGGCGCGCGCCAGCACCTGTGCCGCCGATTGTGTACCCGCACCTTCGCCGCGCTCGAAGTCATACGACGATTCGGCGGCAATCGTGACAAAATAGCCACGATCGGCAACTAACTGTGCCGTGATCGCCGAATCTTCCATGGGATACAGGCTTCGCAACACGGCCGCTGCCGCCCCGGCCACCGCGCCGGCCTCGGATGGCTTCTTGCCACCCGTCGACGGCGCGGTGCCGGCCGACACCGCCGCGTTGTATCCCGCGACGGCGACCAGCGAAAAATTGCGCGCGATCAGCAGCGGACTGCCCACTTCGCGTCGGCCGGTGATCGTTCGGGTGAGACGCATCCAGCGATCGGACGCGGTCGTCTCGCCCGTCGAGAGTGCGCGCCCCTCGGAAGCGTTCTGGGGGGAGGACGGCGACGAATCACTGCATCCGACGCCCACGACAAGCATCGTGATTGCGAGTACGATACGGGTATGCATGGAACACCTCGACACTGGCGGGACGGTGGATTCGGGAGCGCTCGGACGGCGACTCCGCGGCGGATCTCTCACTCCTGCGCCAACGCGCCCACATTCGAGCCACGCGCCCTCGCATGACCGAGACTGGTGCTGTCACGACCTGGCTTCGACGTGCGGCCGGCGGCGACGTCGAGGCGTTCGACAGGGCATTCTCGATGGTCTATGCCGAGCTGCGCACGCTCGCCCGGTCGCAACTCCGTCGCGAGATGGTGGGGCACACCCTCGAGACCGGTGCGCTCGTGCACGAGGCGTATCTGCGCCTCAGTGACGGGGCGTCGAATGACTTCGAGGATCGCTCGCACTTCCTCGCCATCGCAGCCAGTGCGATGCGACGCATTCTCGTCGAACATGCGCGTCGCACGAACGCCGCCAAGCGCGGTGGCGGCGACATCGCCGTCAATCTCGACGCGGCCGATGCTGTACTGGCCGTTGTCCTCGATGATCGTGGTACATCACTCGTCGATCTGGATGAGGCGCTGCAACTGCTCTCGACATTGCATGAGCGGCAGGCGAAGGTGATCGAGTGCCGATTCTTCGGTGGCCTCACGGAAGAGGAGACGGCGGCTGCACTCGGCGTTGCCCCGCGCACCGTCAAACGTGACTGGGCGGCGGCGCGCGCCTGGCTCTATCGATACATGCAGAGCCACACCGCCCAATGACGGACACGCCGATGGACGACAACCCACAGGCACGTCAGCGGTACTCGCGAGCTACGGCCCTCGTCGACGACGCGCTCGATCTGCCGGTCGCCGAACGTGATGCATACGTGATGGCACACAGCGGCGACGACGCGGCATTGCGTGCCGAGGTGCGGTCGCTGCTCCTCGCGCATGCGTCGCTCGGAGGGTTTCTCGAGGCGAGTGTCCTGCCGGATGCGCTGATCGCGCGCCTGCAGGATTCGATCGGTGATCGGTATCGTCTCGTGTCTCGCATCGCGTCCGGCGGCATGGCGACGGTCTATCGTGCCGACGATCTCCGCCACGCACGCCCCGTCGCGATCAAGGTGTTTGCGCTCGACACCGTGTCCGGGTCCGGCGGCGTCGCCACGGCAGAACGGTTTCTCGATGAGATCCGCGTCACGGCGCGACTGCAGCATCCGAACATCATGCCGCTGTTCGACTCGGGCGCGGCGAACGGGCTGCTCTACTACGTGATGCCGTTCGTCGGTGGTGAGTCGTTGCGCGCCTACTTGCAGCGTACCGGCGCGTTGAGCGTGGACCAGGCGCTCGGTATCGCGCGCGGCATCGCCAACGGCCTCGAACATGCGCATGCCAGTGGCATCGTGCATCGCGATCTCAAGCCGGAGAACATCCTGCTGCGCGATGGGCAGCCGCTGATCTGCGATTTCGGTATCGCGCTCGCGACCGCGACTCTCGACGCGGTGCGCGCGACGGAGTCCGGCACGATCGTCGGTACACCGCAGTACATGTCGCCGGAGCAAGCCGTTGGCAGTGCGCAGCTGGACGCGCGCACCGACGTGTATGCGCTGGGCGCGATGCTGTACGAGATGCTCGTTGGCGATCCGCCATTCAGTGCCAGCACACCGCAACGCATTCTCGCGAAGGTGCTGTCCGAGGCACCGACGGCGGTCTCGGTGCTGCAACCCACCGTCAGCGTTGCGATGTCCGATGTGATCGCACGTGCCATGCAGCGACAGGCGCCGGATCGGTATCCGTCGGCGCGCGCGATGCACGACGCGCTGATCGCCGCCGCCGTCGCGCCACCGGTCATCGCCGCGTCGACAGTTCCGGTCGCGGCTGCGATTCCATCAACGGGGCGCGGATCAGCACGGTACGTCGCGGCGGCAACGGTCCTCGCTGGAATCGCTGTCGTCGCGTGGATGGCGCGCCCACACGAAGCCGCGCCCGTCATGCCGGCGGCGCGATTCGCCGTCGCCCCGATTCCCGACGCGGCGATCGGTCGCGCACCCACGCTCACACCGGATGGCGCCGCGTTGGTGTACGCCGGCGCGGCAGAGTTAGGGCGCAAGGTTTTCGTGCGACGCGTGAACGAGCTCGAAGCGCGCGCGCTGGACGGTACACATGGCGCACTCGCCACCGCCGTCTCACCGGATGGTCGACGCATCGCGTTCACGACCAGCGACGATCGACTGGTGCGCATCGGGGTCGACGGCAGCGACATGACCGATCTTGGCAGCGTCTTCCGCTACACGAACACCACCTGGTTGACCGACAGCGCAATTGTCTTCGACAGTCCGGGTGAGCGTGGACTATCACTCGTGTCGGCGTCCGGTGGCGCGGCGCGTGTCATTACGCAGATCGATTCCGCGCGTCACGATACCGCGCACCTGCTCCCACTTGCCGTGAGCGACGGTCGCTTCATCGTGTTCACGGTGTTGCGCAATCGCTCGGGGCCGAGTGTGCAGGTCGGAGAGCTGTGCGTGGTGCGCGTGCGGGACGCCGATCGCGCGCCGGCGGCGTACACGGCGTTGCACATCATGGCGCGTGGCGCGTTTGCGTACGTTGACGGTTGGCTGCTGTATGTGCGCGCGGACGCCAGAGCGCTGATGGCCATCAGGTTCGATCCAGAGCGCGGCGAAGTCACGGGCGAGCCGGTGCCGGTGCTCGAGCAGGAAGGTGGTGGCATCGACAAGGTCACATTCGCGCGTAACGGCACACTGCTGTATTCACGATTCGTGCTGCCGAGTAACGCGCCTGTCATCGTCGATTCATCGGGTGCTGCAACACCAATCCGCGCTGGCTTGAGCGGCGCGTTCATGAATCCGCGCGTGTCGCGCGATGGCCGCCGAATCATCGTGCAGCGTGTGACCACACAGGGCTCCGACGCGTGGCTGTACGATCTTGACAACGGGACCGAACGCCGCGTCACGACGGTCGGCACCGCCCTTAGTCCGGCGTGGGGCGCTGACGATCATGGCATTGTCTATCTCTCGTCGCAGGACGGCCGGGATGCGCTGTGGGCGACGCCCGTCGACGGCGACGGTCCGGCACATCGCATCGTCGCGTCGCCTGGTGCATTCGCGGCCAGCCCATCGCACGACGCAAACGTGCTGCTCTTCCAGCGACGGGTCGACGGCCCCTGGAGCATCTGGCGCGCGGACATCGCGGCAGGGTCGGCGCGTCCGGTGTTGCAGGCGGCGCACGACGCGTTCATGCCGACGCTCTCGCCGGACGGAAAATGGCTCGCGTGGGCCGCCAGTGAGACAGGGAAATACGAAGTGTATCTGCGTCCATTTCCGGAACCCGGCACCACGGTGCAGGTCTCCGTCGATGGCGGGACGGAGCCGGCCTGGGCCCCCGATGGTCACACAATCTTTTATCGCGCGGATCGGCGGATGATGGCGGCCACGATCTCGGCGACTGAGCCTCGCGCCGTGACACGCCGTCGCCAGTTGTTCACCGATACGTTCGACGGCGACATGCCGATGCCACACCGCAACTACGATGTCATGCCTGACGGGCGTCGCTTCGTGATGATCGCGCCAACACAGTCACGCGCGCCGGAAACGATCGTCGTCCTCAACTGGCTGGCCGAGTTCCAGAACAAGGTGGCAGCTGCACCGCACTGAGTTCGCGTACGAACAGCGACAGCGCGACGTCGTCGCCTGGCAGTAGCACGTCGCCGTTTGCACTGAACCCCAGTCTGCGGAGCAGCGTGTGTGAGCGAATGTTGTCAGACTGCGCGATGGCGAGCACGCGCGTCAGGCCAAACGTCACGCCGACGTATTCCAGCGCGGCCGCCGCGGATTCATACGCGTAGCCACGCCCTTCGAATTGCGTGAGGAATGCAAACCCCAGGTCGGCGTCCGGCAGCACGTCGCGCCGCACGAATCCGCAGATCCCCATCGGCTCGGAGGTTTCGCGCAGTTCGACGACGTACAGGCCGTACCCGTGATCGCGGTAACTCTGCCGGTAGCGCGTCTCGATGAAGGTGGCCGCCTCGTCCACCGACCGCACGTGGCGATCACCGATGAATTGCAGAAACGACGGCTGATTGAGCAATTCGCAGATGAACGCCTCGTCTGCAACCGTCATTTCCCGTAACCGTGTTCTCGGCGTTTCGATCAATATCACGTATCTTCCCGGTAGACCTCGCCATCGTATCCCCCCCGACATGACCAGCCCAGCCCAGAGCACGATCGCATTGCCGGATCGCTTCGAGCTCGATCGTGAGATCGGGCGTGGCGGCATGGCGGTCGTGTATCGGGCACATGACAATCACCTCGGTCGATACGTGGCGATCAAGGTGCTGTCCGCCGATCTGTCGAATACGGTCGGCGTTGAGCGATTTCAGCGCGAGATCGCACTGATGGCGAAGCTCGTGCATCCCGGCATTGTGGCGCTGTTCGACTCCGGCGTCACGGCCGGCCGGCTGTATTACGTGATGCCATTCGTGGCCGGTGAAACCTTGCGGACGCGCCTGTCGCGCGAACGCCGCCTCACGCCGCAGGAAGCGGCAACGCTTGGCGCCGACGTGGCCGAAGCCCTCGCGTACGCGCATGGCACGGGCATCGTGCATCGCGACGTGAAGCCGGAAAACGTGTTCACCGTCGCCGGCCGAGCGGTACTCGCGGACTTCGGAATCGCGCGACTGATTGGCGAAGCCTCGCCGGGTGGGCGCGATCTCACCACCGGTGGCGCCGTGCTTGGCACGCTGGCCTACATGAGCCCCGAACAGGGGCTCGGTGAGCCGAACATCGACGGTCGGTCAGACCTGTACAGCCTCGGCTGCATGCTCTACGAACTGCTTTGCGGCGAACCACCATTCGTCGCATCGACGGCGTTGGCCGTGCTCGGCAAACATCTCTCGGAAGCACCGCAGCCACTCGGTGAGCGCGGGACCACGGCGCTCCCCGAGTTGCAGCAGATCGTCATGCAGCTGCTGGAGAAGGAGCCGTCGCGACGTCCGGCTACCGCGGCGGATGTGTCGCGACTGCTGCGAGCTGCGTCACACGTGCAGAAGCCCGACGTGTTGCCAGCGCAGTCGCCAGCGATCACGGTCGAGACGGTTGTCGTCGGTACGCTTGTGTATCCGAGCGACGATGGTGAGTGTGCGCCGGTCGCCACCGCGATGACGACGGCTATTGCATCATCAGTCGCCAATGTGCCGGGCGTGCGTGTACAACTCACCGATCGTACGCAGGCGACGCTGCTGGTCGAGGGCAGTGTGCGACGTTCCGGTCAGCGGCTGCGCGTCTCGATGCGCGTCGTTGCTGCCGATGGTTCCTTGCGCTGGTCGGAAACCGCCGACGGAACACTCGACGATCTATTCACGCTCGAGGACACGGTCGCCGAGCGCGTCGCGTCATGGTTCGCACAAAATGTGACACCGCCCAGCGGCGGAACGGTGCGCGGCACGCGGCCAAGGCGAAAACTCAGCGAGGCCGATGCGCTCGTTGCGAAAGGTGTGGCTGCATTCGTTCGTTTTGGATCGAGTGGCGGCGCCGCATCGGTTGGCTACGTCGAGGAGGCGCGCACGTATTTCACGCGAGCGCTCGAGCTGGAGCCGAAAAACGCGCGCGGCCTGACGGCGATGGCCAATCTCGTGTCGGTCGAAGGCAACAATGGTCTCCGCCCGCTCGACGACGCGCTCGCGCTGGGCCGGAAGCTGACGTACGAGGCCCTCGCCGCTGATGAACAGTGCGCCGAAGTCCACGCGTCGCTGGCGAAGATCGCGCTCTACAACGACGACGATATCTACCTCGCGGTGCGGCACACGCGTCGCGCGATCGAACTCGATCCGACCGTGCCGGAATCGTTGCGATTCTGGAGCATCGTGTGCAAGACGCTCGGTCGCCTCGACGACGCCGTCGACGCGGCCCGCGGTGCGACGACGCTGGCGCCAGATGTCGCGCCGTACTGGAACGCGCTCGGCGACGTGCTGCTCGCCGCCGGACGTAACTCGGAAGCGATCGACGCGCTGCGTCGCGCGATCGCGCTGCTGCCCAAGTACGATCTTGCCCTCGAGCGTCTCGAGCGCGCGCGTCGCGCGCACGGTGAACTCGACCTGGCGGCGGAATTGCGCAGTTCACGCTTGCGGCTGGCGAACCTGCGCGATCGCGCTGAGCTGCTCGATGCCGAAGTGCTCACAGTCGGCGCCGCGACGGCGATCAGGAATGATGTGCGACGCGACGTCGATGCCTTACTCGAAGAAGCGGCGCGCAGCGATCCGTTCTACGACAATTTTCGTCGCAACGTCGGCGATCGGATTGCATCCGGCTATGCTGAACTCGGTGACTGGAACCGTGCGATGGATTGGGTGCTCAAGGCATTCGATGCACGCCCCGGTCGCTTGCGACGCATGCTCGCCGACATGCCAGTGGACTTTCGCGGACTCGCCGTCGATCCGCGGTACACGCGCCTGATGCGCGTCGCAGGACTCGAGGAATTGATCTGATGAGACCGATCGCAACAATCTGAGCCGTCGGTACGACCCCTTGACTCCCGGCGCGGGTCGCGACTACAGTCCTCTCACAATCGATGTCCGTGGTCATTTGCCGCCTCTTGCCGCCACGCAAAATAAAGAGCTAAAACGCGAGTGCCCGGCGGCCTCCAAGCTTGCCGGGCCTTGTTGTATGCGGAACTGTCGCGCATCGCGCCACACTCCGTACTGCAGCACGCTGACCGGGCGGCAGCACTTCATTCGCCTGGGAGGCGAACATGTCGAACTCTGCTGCCGGTAACACCACGCTGCCCCTCGGCGTCGGCACACGCGCTGTCCACACCGGACAGGAGCACGCCGATCCCACGACGCATGCGCGCGCCGTGCCGATCTACGCCACCACGTCCTACGTGTTCGATGATCCGAACCACGCCGCCGATCTCTTCGGGCTGCGCGCCTTCGGCAACATCTACACGCGCATCATGAATCCCACCACCGACGTCTTCGAGCGCCGGATCGCATCGCTGGAGGGCGGTGTGGCAGCCGTTGCCACAGCCAGCGGGCAGGCCGCGCAGACGCTCGCGCTGCTGAACCTGGCGCAGGCCGGTGACGAAATCGTCGCCTCCACCTCGCTCTACGGTGGCACATACGCGCTGCTCGCGCACACCTTCCCGCGTCTCGGCATCACGACGAAGTTCGTCGATCTCGCGCATGGCCCAGAAGCGTTCGCGAATGCCATCACGGATCGCACGCGTGCCATCTACGTCGAAACCATCGGCAACCCGAAGCTCGATGTGCCCGACTTCGAGGCGCTCGCAACTGTCGCACATAACGCCGGCGTGCCGCTGGTGGTCGACAACACCTTCGGCACACCGATTCTCAGCCGCCCGCTCGAACATGGCGCTGACATCGTCGTGCACTCGGCCACCAAGTGGATCGGTGGTCATGGGACGGCGATCGGTGGCGTCGTGGTGGACGGCGGCAAGTTCGACTGGAAGAACTCGCCGCGATTCGCATCGCTCTACAACACACCGGAAGGCGCGTATCACGGCCTCGTGTTCGGTGACGCATTCAGCGCGGTGGATCTCGGCAACGGCCCGGTGAACGCGGCGTTCGCGTTGCGACTGCGCGTGTTGCTGCTACGCGACATTGGCGCGGCGCTGTCGCCGTTTAATGCATTTCTCCTGTTGCAGGGCCTCGAGACGCTGCATCTCCGCATTCAGCGTCACGTCGAGAATGCGTTGACTGTCGCCGAGTTTCTCGAGTCGCACCCGTCGGTGTCGTGGGTGCAGTATCCGGGGCTCACGTCACACGCAACGCATGCACTCGCGAAGAAGTACCTCACCGGTGGATTCGGCGGCGTGCTCACGTTCGGCGTCAACGCGGGTCACGATGCGACCGTCGACGAACAGGAGACGGCTGCACGCAAGCTGATCACGGAACTGAAGCTGTTCTCGTTGCTGGCCAACGTCGGCGACGCGAAGAGCCTCGTGATCCATCCCTGGTCCACGACGCACGAACAACTGTCCGAGGGGGAACGACTGGCCGCTGGCGTGACCCCGGATCTGATCCGACTGTCAGTCGGCATCGAAGACGTGAAGGACTTGTTGGCTGATCTGGATCGGGCGCTGGTCTCGGCCGCGCCCGCCGAATCGTTCACGCTGGCTGCAGCAGCTGGGACGGCGCGCTGACTTCGACCGGGTTGGTGCGTCGGGCAGGGCGTCGCTGACCCGGGAAAAGAAGGTGTGTCCGGACCAGTCAAGCGAGGCGGTGGGGCAGGGCTGCCCATCGCCTCGTTTCGTGCGCGCTGCTCTGTCGCGTTGCAGCGACGACGTGCCGGGCGTCGTGCCGGAGCCATCGACGTATCTGCTGATGGCCACGGGACTTGGCCTGCTGGCGCTGGTTGCGCGCCGCCGAAAATTCATCTCATGATTGCGAGCGGGCTGCGTACACACAGGAACGGCCCGCGCGTCGCTTTCGACGTTGCGGACCGTTCGTGACGGGATCTCGCGCATCGGCACCACTCGCGAAACGGCGTCCACATCCGACACCCAGCCGAAGGAACGCGACGCGCGATCACGTGACCTGTCGGCGGCATCCGTCACACCTCAGAACGGCGCCGGCCGCTCCACCGTCATCGGCTCGCCCGTCGCCGGATGTACGAACGACAGGTGTTCGGCGTGCAGCATCAACCGCTCGCCCTCGTCCGGCGCGGCGCGGCCGTACAGACGATCACCGACAATCGGTGCGTCGAGCCCCATCGGGTGCGCCGCGTGTACGCGCAACTGATGGGTGCGACCTGTGTGCGGTGTCAGCGCCACCCTCGTCCGCCCATTCGCGCGCTCCAGCACTTGCCACGACGTACTCGCGTCCTTGCCGAGTATGGGATCATGAAGCTGTCGCGGGCGATCGTCGATATCCGTGCGCAACGGAAGGTAAATGACACCGCGCTCACCACGCACATCACCGTCCAGCCACGCGACGTAGCGCTTCGTGACCTCGCGCAGCGCGAACGCGCGCTGCAGCGCGACGAACGCCGTCAGATGTTTTGCCGCCAGCATCACACCGGACGTGTCCAGATCGAGGCGGTGCACGACCATCTGCCCGGTTGCGTCGGGATACCGTGCGCGCAGCCGCGTGACCACAGAATCCTGGAGAAGGCCGCTGCGCCCCGGTACTGACAGGAGGCCGCTCGGTTTGTCGACGATCAGCAGATCCGAATCCTCGAACACGAGGCGCGGTTCGTCCGCCGCAACTGCGGCGGCACCGTACTCGGGATGCGGATCGGCAGGCAGGCCGTCGAGCATGTGCACGAGAATCGGCGCACACTTGCCGCGACACGCCGGATAGAACGAACCGGCGCGCCGGTCGCCCGTCCGTGGTGGCGCACCCCACCACCACTCAGCGAGGGCAAGTGGTGTCATATCAGTCCGATATGCGTGCGCGAGGAGCTTCGGCGCCGCACAATCGCCGGCGCCGCCGGGCGGTTCTGCCGGTGCGAACACTTCTCGCATGCCACGTACCTCGCCGCGTGCATTCGCGAGCCTGTACGTCGCCTGCAGCAGCGGCAGCAACTCACGTGATCGCGCGGTGCGCGCCGCATCGAGCACTTCGAGTGCGGCGCCGTTCGCACCGGTTGACGCATCGAGCACCAGCGCCTCGCGCTGCGCGGTCATCGCCAGCATCTCCGCTTCGCCGGATATCCAGATCGCGTCGCGCGCCGACTGATCGAACGCGGGCGGCACCCAGCCGTCGATGTTCCACTGACCGCCAATCATGCCGGAGAAGCCGCGCAGATACCCAATTGCGCCGTCCCGCGCCCGAACGACGAGCACGCCGAACATCTTGCCGCCACCCGCCACATCGAGCCCCCACGCCGCTGCCGCAGGTGACTGCAGGACCGCAATGGTTTCTGACGCCGCACGACGTGCCAGCGGGTGCACCGCGCTCCGATCGAACGGACTCGGGAACCGTGCCGGCAGTTCGCCTGGATCCGGCGCGGGAGTGAAGGGAATCATGTGCGCAGCGCCGACCGTTACGGCTGCCGCGACGTTCCGCGTGCAGTCTGCAGCGAATCGACGAGATGGCGCACACGCACCGCGATCGTGTCGCGGCCTGCGGCGTAGTTCGCGCTCACCGATGGAAAGCCGTCCCACTGCTCGCGCCGTGCGTGCGTTGACGCGCTGACGGCCGCTGGCAGATCGAAGGACACGACGTGCCGCGCGTGCGCAAGATCCGACGCGGCAAGACGCTGCGGGTGCCACGTGCCGATCAGGAAGCCATCGCTCGCCAGAGAGCGCATCATCCACGGTGCGACGGCCGAGTCGATCGCGGTGCCGCGAGAGACGGCGACCATCGCGAGGCCGACGTCTTTCGCGTATTCCTCGAACAGCAGTTTCGCGAGCAGACTGCGCACCGTCCCGTGTTCGCAGATGAACAGCACGGTGTCAGGTGCCGCCGGGTTCCGCGCGGTTTGTGCGCTGGCGGTCGAATGCCAGAGCAAAACGAGCGCGAGGCCAGCGACGAGGCGGGTACGTCGGATGATGTTGCGCGGAGCGGCGGTCATGGTGGCCAAAGTTAGTGGTCGCGCGTCACAGCATTGAGGCCCGATTCCGCGTCAGGACGCACAGCGTCGATCCCGACCGCTTGCGCCCGCGCGCGGGGCCCGGTACCTCTGCAGCATTCACGCGCCGGTAGACGAAGCACGATGGCCACCGCGCATGACCGCCACCCCAGCGCTTGCGCATGAATATCTCCTGGATCGATTGGGTCATCGCAGTCGCCACGATTCTCGTCTGCTTCATCCCGGCGCTGTTCCTCGCCAAGCGGTCGCGGTCCAGTACGTCCGAATTCTTTGCCTCGGGCCGCAACGTCCCGTGGTGGCTGGCCGGCCTCTCGATGGTCGCCACCACGTTCTCGTCCGACACCCCGAACTGGGTCACCGAGCAGGTGCGACGCTACGGCGTTGCCGGCAACTGGCAGTGGTGGGCCTTTGTGCTCACTGGCCTCGCGACGGTGTTTTTCTTCGCGCGACTCTGGCGCCGATCGGGCGTGCTGACCGATCTCGAGTTCTATGAGCTGCGGTATTCCGGCAAATCCGCGTCGGTCGTACGCGGATTTCGCGCCGTCTACCTCGGCCTGTTCTTCAATTGTTTCATCATGGGCACCGTCACGCTTGCGGCGTGCAAGATTGCCAACATCCTGTTCGGCATGCCGGCGTGGCAGACGATCGTGGTGTGCGGATTGCTCAACGTCGTGTTCGCGGCACACTCCGGACTCTGGGGTGTGCTGGTCATCGACATGATTCAGTTCTTCATCAAGATGACTGCCGTGTTCGCGGCCGCGTGGTTCTCGCTGGTGGAAGTCGGTCGCCGGCTCGGTGGCGAGGCGAGCGGCTGGGTCGGGCTCAAGGAACTCGTCGCGCGACTGTCGACGCTGCAGGTCGTGAATTCGGCGGGTGCGAATCCGCAGCCGATCATGTCGACGGCCGATGGATCGGGTCAGCCGATTCTCAACATGCTGCCGAACTTCGGCATGTCCGATCTGGCGTTGATGATCTTCATCCTGCCGATCGCGGTCAGCTGGTGGGCCAATTGGTATCCCGGCGCCGAACCTGGCGGTGGTTCGTACATCGCGCAGCGCATGCTGGCGTCGAAGTCGGAGAAGGATGCACTCGGCGGCACGCTCTTCTTCAACATTGCGCACTACGTGCTGCGTCCGTGGCCGTGGATCATCACCGCGCTCTGCTCCATCATCATCTATCCCGATCTGGCGTCGATCAAGGCCGCATTCCCGGGCGCCGATGCGGGATTGATCGGCCATGACTCGGCATTTCCGGCGATGCTCAAGTTCCTTCCAGTCGGCTTCGTGGGCCTGATGATCGGCGGCCTGCTCGCCGCCAACTCGTCGACGATTCTCACGCATCTGAACTGGGGTTCGTCGTATCTGGTGCACGATTTCTATCGCCGCTTCGTGAAGAAGGATGCGAGCGAGGAGCACTACGTGAACACGGGCCGCCTCGCGACCGTGCTGCTCTACGTGGTCGCGGCGTTGCTCAGCCTGACTCTCAGCTCTGCGCAGCAGGCCTTCCAGATTCTGCTGTCGATCGGCGCCGGTACCGGCCTGCTCTACATCGCGCGCTGGTTCTGGTGGAGGGTGTCGGCGTGGTGTGAAATCGTGGCGATGGGCGCATCACTGATTACCGCGGTGGCGGTGCCGAAGCTGATGCCAGGTTCCGGATTCGCGACCACGACCATCATTCAGGTCGGCATCACGACGGTCGCCTGGCTGATCACGGCGTTCGTCGGCCCGACGACGGATCAGAAGACTTTGATATCGTTTGTGCAGAAAGTGAAGCCGGCCGGACCGGGGTGGACACAGATTCGCGCGCTGGCTGGCATCAGCGACGCCGAAGTCGCGCTCGAGAATCGCATCGGCTCGGCGTTCGTGGGATGGATCGCCGGGTGCCTGGTGATCTGGAGCTCCCTCTTCGCGATCGGCAACTTCCTCTACTCCTCCGGTGATCCGACGCGCCTGACGTCCGCCTGGCTTCTCACCGGCGTCTGTCTCGTCAGCAGCTTCGTCCTGCTGCGTGTCACCAAGCAGTTGTGGGCCGACAGCACCGCCTCCCAAGCCCGCGAAGACGCACGAAGCGGTTCTTCGCGTTCGTAGCTGCAGGTCTCGCACAGAGGCACAGGGCCACAGAGAGTTCTACAGCAGTTGTGGAAGCAGGTTTCACGCGGGACTCGCGGCGAATGCGGGGAAGTGCAACGGAAATGCTGTTGAAACAGCGTCTCGCAAGCGCAGTTTCAACAGCCTTTGCTGTTCCCCGCGTTCCCCGTGAGCCCCGCGCGAAAACTTTTTGGTCGATCGCGAGCGTGCTCTCTGTCACTCCGTACAAAATGACTGAACGACTCAGGCGCGCCGTGAAGTTTGCGCTGCTGACGGTGATCGCGGCCGCGGCGTTGCATGCGCAGCCAGTCGACGATGCATGGTTGCGCGCCAACTATCGGAAGGTCGAAGCACGAATCGCGATGCGGGATGGCGTGCGGCTGCTGACGAGCATCTATGTCCCGCGCGATACCGCCGGGCAGAAATTTCCCTTCCTGCTCACGCGCACGCCGTTCGGCGCTGGACCATACGGCGAGGCCGGCTATCGCCGGGCGCTTGGACCCAGCGGTAATCCGCGGTACGCGCGCGACGGTTACATCTTCGTGGTGCAGGATGTGCGCGGGTCGTGGATGTCCGAAGGCACCCTCACCATGATGACACCGCATCGCACGTCGAAGTCCGGCACCGATGTCGACGAAAGCACCGATGCCGCAGACACGATTGCATGGTTGCTCGCACACGTGACACCAAACAACGGCCGCGTCGCGATCTACGGTATCTCGTGGCCGGGATTCTACACCACCGCCAGCTGCATCGATGCGCCAACTGCGGTCGTCGCCTGTTCACCACAGGCACCCGTGACGGACATCTGGCGCGGTGACGACAGTTACCACAACGGTGCCTTCATGCTCGCGGCGAACTTCGGCGGCCTGTCCGGTCTCGCGCGTGCGCGCAACACTCCGCCGGGTGCCGAGTCGTTTCGTGCACAGGACCTCGGCCCGGATGCGTATACCACCTATCTGCGCATGGGCCCTGTTGGTCCTGCCGCCCGTCGTCGTATCAATCCGGACAGCGGCTGGCTCTTCTACGCGGCGGCCGAGCACCACACATACGACGCCTACAATCAGGCGCGTGACATCTCTCGTCACGTCGCCGGAATTCGTGTGCCGACGCTCGTCGTTGGTGGGTGGTTCGACGCGGAAGATCTTCAGGGACCGTTACGGACGTGGCGCGCACTCCGTGCGCGTGCGCCGCTGACCGACACGCGACTCGTCATCGGACCATGGGACCATGGCGGATGGTCGCGTGGTGATGCGAATACCGTCGGACCGCTGCAGTTTGGCGCGCCCTCCGGTCCCGTCTATCGCGACTCGATCGAGTATCCGTTTTTCGCGCACTACCTCAAGGGACGCGCAGACGCTGGTCTGGCGAAGGTCACCGCGTTTGAAACCGGGAGCAACGAGTGGCGGCGGTACGACACCTTCCCGCCGCGCGAAGCCGAGCAGCGTTCGCTGTTCCTGCACGCGGGTGGGTATCTGCGTTTCGCCGCGCCGAAGTCCAGCGCCTCGCGTGGCTACGACGCGTACACCAGCGATCCCGCGCACCCGATCCCGACCACCGATCGCATCGAGTCGGAAGGAATGCCGAGTGACTGGGTGGTGGCGGATCAGCGCTACGCGTCGCGTCGTCCGGATGTGCTGACGTATGTGACTGACGTGCTCACAGAGGATGTCGTGCTCGCGGGCCCGGTCACACCAGTGCTGCACGTATCCACGTCGGGCGGTGATGCGGACTTCATCGTGAAGTTGATCGATGTGCAGCCCGACGCCGACTCCTCGTCGACGATTGCCGGCGCGGCGGCAGGCGCCGAGATTCTGATTCGCGGCGAGCCGTTCCGCGGCCGCTTCCGTCGCTCATTCGAGCACCCGATTCCATTCAGCCCCGACGTCCCGGACACGATCCGCTTCGTGATGCCTGACGTCAATCATCGCTTCAAGCGCGGACACCGCATCATGGTGCAGATCCAGAGTTCCTGGTTCCCGCTCGTCGATCGCAATCCGCAGACGTGGGTGCCGAATATCTTCGAGGCCAGACCCGCCGACTTCCGCGCCGCGGAGATGCGCGTCTATCACACACCGACCCGCGCGACCCGGCTCGACGTGTTCGTGCTGCCGTAGCTTTTCGCAGCGCGAACAGCGTGTCTCACGCAGAGCAGCGGAGCAACAGAGGACTCGGCGCTTCTACCGCGTTCTGGCGAACAATTTTCACGCGTGGCCCGCGGAGAACGCGGGGAAGGGTAACAACAAAAAGGTTTTGAAACGGCGTCTCGCAAGCGCAGTGTCAACAACCTTTGCTTTTCCCCCGCGCCCTCCGCGGGCCCCGCGTGAAAACTTTTCCGCTGAACGCGAAGCGAGGAAGCGGGGTCAGTATCCGACCGCCATTCCGTCCTTTCGCGGATCGCTGCCGGCGCCATACCCTTTCACCAACCGCACGATCGCCTGTGCACCACCAAACGACACCGGACGATCCGGCACCAGCACATGGCCCATCGCAGTCAGTGTTGCACGCACCGAATCGCCCACCGGCGCCTCGATCGCAACGCGCTGCCCGTCCAGATGCCGGAACCGGGGCACGTCGATCGCTTCCTGCACATCCATCCCGAACACCAGGTGATTGATCAGGAATTGTGCATGCCCCTGCGCCTGCATCCCGCCGCCCATCAATCCGAAGCTCATGTACGCCTGCTCAGCGCCATTCTCAGTTCGGGTGACGAAGCCCGGTATCAGCGTGTGGAACGGGCGCTTGCCCGGCGCCACCGTGTTCGGCAGTCCCTCCGTCAGCGTGAAACCGGCACCGCGATTGTGCAGCACGAATCCGAGCCCCGGCACCACGATCCCTGATCCGAACGCGTCGTAGTTCGAGTTGATCAGCGACACCATGTTGCCCTCGGCGTCCGCTGTCGAGAGATAGATCGTTTCACTCGCCGTCCGCAGCGGGCCCGGATCGACTCGCGACTGCGCTCTGCTCGCATCCAGATGACTGCGACGCTCGGCAATGAACGCATCCGTCAGCATGCGCTCGGCCGGCATGTCGAGATGAGCCGCGTCGCCCACGAATCGTTCGAGATCGGCGTAGGCGAGTTTCTTCGCCTCGATCAGGTGATGCAGATACGCCGCCGAGTTGTGGCCCATCGCTTTCAGGTCGTACGGTTCGAGAATCCGCAGCATCTCGAGCGCGGCGACGCCTTGATTGTTCGGGGGCAACTCCCACACACGGTAGCCCTGAAACGACACGGAGATCGGTGTCACCCACGTTGGCACGTTCTTGCGCATGTCGTCCAGCGTGACGAAGCCGTTCAGCGCGCCGAGGCGCGAGACGATGCGTTGCCCGATCGCACCGCCATAGAACGTCGCGACACCGCCGGTCGCGATCGCCGTCAGCGTGCGCGCGTAATCCGGATTGCGAAACCACTCGCCGGCTTTCGGCGCACGGCCGTTCGGGAGGAATGTCGCTGTCGCGCTCGAGTCCTTCTGCAGCAGTGCGGTTTCCGCGTCCCACTGCGATGCGATGATCGGTGTAACGGGAAATCCATCACGCGCATATCCAATCGCCGGCTGCAGTGCCGCGGCCAGCGTGCGCTTGCCGTACGTGCGGACGAGTTTGTCCCATCCTGCCAGCGCGCCAGGCACAGTCACCGACATCGCGCCCTGCTGCAAGCCGGACTGGAAACCACGGGCCAGCAGCGTCTCGCGTGTCATCAGCGCGCCCGCACGACCACTCGCGTTGAGCGCGACCAGTCGATGCTCCTTGGCGAGCCACACGATCGCGAACATGTCACCACCGATGCCGGTCATGTGCGGTTCAGTCACACTCAGCACGGCCGCTGCCGCCACTGCCGCATCGATGGCGTTGCCGCCGGTGCGCAGCACTTCGAGCCCCGCCGCCGACGCGAGTGGCTGACTGGTGGCCACCATCCCTTGCGGCGCGTAGACGACGGAACGGCCAGCCATGCTCGATGGTCGTTGTGCGATCAGTCCGGTGAGCGGCAGCAGCACAGGCAACGCAAGCAAAGCAACCTCAGAACGCCGGACAGAACAGGTCACACACACCTCGGGTATGTTTTCGTATTAGAAGCCGCCGAAATGAATGCCGACGCCGGCGTATTGCACCCGCTCGCGGAAGAACTGCCCGTACGGCGACGGTCCTTCATAATACTCGGCGAACAATCCCCATCGGCGACCGGGCTGATCGCCACCTTTGGCACGATCGTACTCGAGACCCGCGCGAGCACTCACGCTCGGCTTCCAGTCATGTTCGTCCGACGACTTGGCATCGACCGCCGCGAGAAAACGAAAGCCACCCAGACTGCGGAGCGGAATGACCCACGTCATCGGCCGGAATTCGGCGCCGGCGTGTCCGACGGCTTCCGCCAGATCCGCCGGCTCCCGATTCAGCAGCCGCTCGCCCCCGCCGTAGACGCGCCATGGGCCCGCATCGAGTGAGAGCGTGATGTCCACCGCTTCGAACGAGAGGTTTTCGCGGTCGCGTCGAGCGGCCGGTTCGCGCAACAGGTATTCGTCGCCCAGATGCGAACTCTGGTGATAGACGCGAACTCGCATCGATCCACGCCCACGACGAATGGTGAGCGGGATGCCGATGACGTAGTCGGCGTTGAGCAGATCGTAAGAGGCGGTTTGCAGCGCGAACTGCGCGAACACGGCGCCAGTCAGCGAGAGCTGCACCCCGTCTCCTGGATGGCTGCCCGACCCGCGTCCCAGTCCGAACTTGTCGCCGATGCCGACGGATGCCAGTCGCCCCGTCGATGGTGATGCACCGCTGCCAGCGCGTTCATCGACAATCGAGACGAACGAATGTGGCGCTTTCGGGTCGGCCACGAGCGGACAGAACACGTCGCCGCGCGGCAACGGTGTGTAGCCCGACTGCTCGCTGCGCGGTATGCCGCTGCCGCAGCGGTCCGGATACGAGCTCTGCGCGACGAGTGGTGCCGTCGTCAACACGATGGCCGCCGCACAGGCGCCGAAGTGGGCGGTACGCTGCGTGATTCGCATTGGTGTAGTGGCACCTCATGACGGTTGGACGTTCAGGAGGAGGACACCGAACGCTACCGCCGGGTTGCAACGTGCGAAAGCCAGGGACGCTTGCGATTTCCCGCGCCGGCACGCACTACTGTCCTACCGACACGGGGGCGCGCATGGCCAGGTCCTTGATTCAAGCGGCGCAGCAGGGAATCACATCAGCGAGTGTTTCGCTTGCTCCGCAACTGCTGACGCGCGCGCAGCGAATCCGGCTGCTCGACGGCGTGGAGCGAGTGATCGAAGACGTCTTCGCACATCTCCCACTCAAGCGTGCGCGATACGGAATCGATCCGGTGCAGAGGCTTCGCATTCTGCGCACACAGCTCGACGAACTCTCCCCGACCGCTTTCCACAACGCGGTTGCTGAAGTGATCACGCGTCTTCGCGATGCACACACGCGGTATCAAGGTCCGGCAAGTCTCGAGCGAAAAGTCGCCGCATTGCCATTCCTGATCGAGATGATCGGTTCCACTGACGCACCGCAGTACATCGTGACCAAGGTCGGTGGTGGCCTGCGCGCACCATTCCAACCCGGTGTGCTGCTCGAGTACTGGAATGGCGTGCCCATCGATCGCGCTGTCGAGATGTACAGCGATCGTGAAGTCGGCGGTCGTCCGGACAGTGAGCGGGCGAACGCGGTGCTGACTCTCACACTCCGCTCACTGCAGTATGGACCGCCGCCGGATGAGCACTGGGTGGTCGTCGGATATCGCCGAGTGACTGCCGCAGGCAAGCCTGTTGGCCCATTGCGCGAAATCAGAATTCCGTGGCGCGTGATCGATCCTGGTGAGATCGACGCGACGGTCGGCGATGGCGTTGCACATCGCGCTGACGTGGGCCGCACACGCAAGGCTGTTGCGCTGCGCCGCACACGGGCCGTGAACGTTGCGACGGAAGCCGTTCGCCAGGCCAAGATGCTTCTGTTCGCACCAGCATCACTGACTTCGAACGGTGCCGCACCGACAGCAGCCAGTGCGGCACGCCGACGCCAATCCAGCGCGCGAGCGGGAATCATCGAGACGTCGATTCCGCAGACGCTCAAGGTCACGACCATCGATGCTCCCGGCGGACCGTACGCGCATCTACGGATCTGGGCGTTCGACTCCGAACAGGATGTCTTCATCGACGAACTGCTGCGCATCATTCCATCGTTGCCCGAGAACGGCTGCATCATCGACATTCGTGGCAACCCGGGCGGGTACATCTGGGCCGCGGAACAAGCGCTCCAGCTCTTCACGCCGCACACGATCCAGCCGACGCGTTTCTCTGTCCTCGCCACCCGGTTCACGCGCGCACGGTCGGCGCTGCCCGGCATGCGTGAGGAACTTGCACCATGGCGCGAGTCGCTGGAGGCGGCCGTGCGCAGCGGCGAGTTGTACGCACAGCCGATCCCGATCACGTCGCCCGCCGACTGCAATGCCATCGGTCAGCGCTACAGTGGCCCTGTGATTCTCGTCGGCGATGCCACCACATATTCTGCGGGCGACCTGTTCGCCGCCGGCTTCGTCGACAACAAACTCGGTCCATTCCTCTGCGTTGGCAGCGCGACCGGCGCGGGTGGCGCGAATGTCTGGGACTACGACGAACTGCGCGCCGCCGTGCGCGGCTCACCGCTCACGCTGCCAGCGTTGCCGGCCGGTATCGGAATGACGTTTGCGTTCCGCCGAGCGACGCGAGCGGGTGAGAGTGAAGGCCTGACGATTGAAGATGTCGGCATTGCCGGCACGCCGTACGCGATGACACGCGACGATGTCCTGCACGGCAACCGCGATCTGATCGCCACGTGTCTCCGGATTCTGCGCAAGCAGCCGGCCAGTGCGCTGCGAGCGGCCGTGTCGTCAGAGGAGCGCACGATATCGGTAGCGACGCGAGGCCTCGATCGACTCGATGTCGAATTTGATGGGCATCCGGCGAGTACACACGCTCTCCATGCCGCAACGAACCTCACGGTCACATACTCGGCGTCGACCGCCGTCGTCGAGCTCACAGGCTTCGCGGGCGACATTGTTCGCCAACGGCGGAGACTGGATACGCGTCGGTAGTCATTCCGACAGTGGGGCACGCACCGAATTCATGCACGCGACATTGTAACCACGACGCGTGAAAACACCCTGCTTGACAGACGCTTCGCGAGTTGCAAGAGTGCACATGTGTCGTTGCACAGCGCCGCGAGACCTCGTCGTGTCGTGCGTGAAAATGATGATGCGCCGAACGGAGGCGATGATGGTACTCGAGGAGAAGCTGATGACGGCTCACGAGCTGCTGAACGAGCAGCCGCTGCACCAGCGATCGGAGTTGGTGAATGGCCGAATGCTCGTGCGCGAGCCTGCGGCGTACATGCACGGCAAGCTCGCAAGCGCCATTGGGTCCGCATTGCATGCGTGGGTCTCGTCGCACGGGCTTGGTGATGTGGTGGCAGCAGAAACCGGGTTCACGCTGCGTCGCAATCCTGACACCGTCCGCGCACCGGATGCGGCGTTCATCAGTGCACACCGTGTCCCGCCTGCGAACGTGACTGGTTTCGCGGAACTGGGTCCGGATCTGGTGGTCGAAGTCTTGTCGCCGTCCGACCGCGCGGGTTATATCCGCGAGAAGGTCACCGATTGGCTCGCGGCTGGCGCCCAGCTGGTCTGGGTGCTCGACGCCGCACACCATCGCGCGGAGGTGTTTCGCGCCAACGGCACGAGCACGCAGCTCACTGCCAGCGATTCCCTCAGCGGCGAAGACGTGTTGCCCGGTTTTCTGTTGCCGCTCGAGCCGCTCATCGGTGCGTAGCGTGATCCAGGGGCGTCGCTATTCTTCTGGGGACGGTGCCGGTTGACCCCACTCCCCTGGATTCAC
>JANLPZ010000120.1:0-26143 GCA_031367535.1 Gemmatimonadaceae bacterium | reverse complement strand
CACTGGATGTCCGATGTGGTGTCGGGCGCGGCGGTGGGCATGCTGAGCGCGCTGGTGGTGCGCCGCTGGCACGACGCGCATCCGCACAGTCGCATCGATCGCGCATTTCTCCGGCATTGAGTGTGAGGGTGCGTGTGGAGCGGCGTCGCGTCGATGGCTGACGGCATCTTCGTCGTCGCCGATCTGTTCGGCACGGAGGCGGAACGGATCGCCGAGTTGCAGCGCGAACTCGATCCGAAATTCGCGAAGCTGTTCCGGCCGCACGTCACGCTGGCCGGGTCGAGCGGAACGGGTGTGCTGCCGCTCGATACGCCGGTGGACGAATTGACGGCGGCGCTGACTGCGGTAGGTGATGCTGTCGCACCACTCGATTTCGTGTTCGGTGCGCCTGAGCGGTTTCCGGTCACGAACATCATCATGCTGCCGCTGCCGGTGCATGGGCCGGTACGCTGGCTGCACGATCGTATTGCGCGCTGCGGATTGCCGTTTGCCGCGCCCAAGTTCGCGTTCACGCCGCATTGCACAGTGCACTTCTTTCGCACCATGACCGATGCGACGTGGCAGCGCGCGCGTCGTTTTCGTGTGCGGGGTCCGCTACACGTCGATCGCATTCAGGCGTACGCCACGCGTGAACCGCAGCCGGCACGGCTGCTTTGCGAGATCAGTCTGCGCGGCTGACAGCGAGGTTCGGAACACGTCGTGTGCAGCACGGATGCGGTTCGGGTCGGTATCCGGATTCAACCACTCGACACTGAGATCGCTGACACATCACGTCGAAAGAAATTGTCGTGCCTGTTGCTGATGTATCGCGTGCCAATTCGACACGCAGTTGATACATCATCAATGTCTGCAAGGATCCTGTAAACGCAGACCGGATATGGCGAAGTCGATATATCGATGATGTGTCAGATGTAACAGGATCGTACGAGCGAAATGCACGCATTGCATCACAACACTCTCGTTGACACGCGAGTACACAGCGACGAATCTGCTCGCCTCCAACACACTTTCGGTACGCCATCCGGCAAGGCCGCGTGTGTTAGGACGTGTGTGTCACTATTTCGGGAGAATCAGCTGTGAGTCTCATCCGTCGGGGAGCCACCGTACTGGCGCTATTGGCGCTGGCGGCTGGCGAGCTGCTGGCGCAGCGGCGCATCAGTGGCAGGGTTACTGAGGAAGGGAGCGGATCACCGCTCACCAATGTCAGTGTGCAGCTGGTCGGCACCACCGCTGGTGCCTACACCAATGAACAGGGCGCGTTCTCGCTGCTGGTGCCGAACGGTGCCGTCTCGCTGCGCGTCCGTCGCATCGGCTACACGCTCAAGACCGTGCTGGTGCCCGCGAATGCCGGCTCCGTCGATGTGCAGCTGAAGAAAGACGTGCTGCAACTCGAAGGCATCGTCGTCACTGGCCAGCAGGGCACGCTGGAACGCAAGAACGTCGCGACAGCCGTGGTGTCCGTTGGTGGTGAGGCGTTGTCGGCCGTGCCATCCAACTCGCTCGATCAGGCCCTGCAGGGCAAGGTCGTCGGCGCGCGCATCAACCTGAACTCCGGCGCCCCGGGCGGCGGTGGTCAGATTCAGATCCGCGGGGTCACGTCGATCCTCGGCAACGGTCAGCCGCTGTTCGTGATCGACGGCGTCATCATGTCGAACACGTCAATCGCGAGTGGTGCCAACTCCATCACGCAGGCTGGTGGTGGTATCGCGACGAACCAGGACAACCCGACGAATCGTCTGGCCGACATGAACCCGGCGGAAATCGAAGACATCCAGGTGCTCAAGGGCGCCGCAGCCGCCTCGCTCTATGGTTCACGCGCGACGAACGGTGTGATCCTGATCACCACCAAGCGCGGCAAGGCTGGTGCACCGCGCTGGAGCTTCACGCAGCGTGTCGGACAGTCCACGGCATTGCGCACTGTCGGCCAGCGCCAGTTTCTGGACACGACGTCGGCACTCGCCGCCGCCGGCTCGGCGGCCGGTCGGGCGATCTTCCGCAGCATCTATGCGGCCTACGGCAACTCGATTCCGTACAACAACTTTTCGGAGCAGCTGTTCGGCGAGCAGGGCTTCGGCTACAACAGCGCGTTGCAGGTCAGCGGTGGCACCGCCGACGGTGGCACACGCTACCTCGCATCGATCAGCCGCCAGTTGGAAGGCGGTATCGCGATGAACACGAATGCGCTGCGCGACAATGCGCGCATCAACATCGATCACGCGATGTCGAGCCGTATCAGTGCCAAGCTCGATCTCGGCATCACGCGCAACAACGCGAACCGCGGCATCTCGAACAACGACAACTCGAACACGAGCCCGCTGTACAATTTCGCGTACACACCGAGTTTCTTCGATCAGCACACGGTCGACGCGCAGGGCAACTTCCCGGTCAATCCGTACGCCGGTGGTGGTGGTGTGACGGGCTCCAACCCGTTCCAGACCTACACCTACATCAAGAACACCGAAGACGTGAACCGATTCATCGGCTCCGGCTCGCTGTCCTTCCAGGCGCTGCAGACGGCGGCGAACCGGCTCCGCTTCGAATACCTGACGGGTATCGACCAGTTCGACCAGGACAACCAGATCTACAGCCCGAACTTCCTGCAGTACGAAGGCAATGACGGACTGCTCGGCACCGCGGTGCAGTCGAATGCCGTGAGCCGTCAGCTCAATCAGCGCCTCAGCATGAGCTACGACTTCACGCCGTCGAACCTGCCGTTCTCACTCAGCACGGTGGCCGGTGTCACCGAAGAACAGCAGCGCCTGAATCAGTACCGCGTGCAGGCTCGTGGACTCATTCCCGGTGTGCCGCTCGTGAACCAGGGCACGCAGGCCACACTGCAGTTCCGCTCGAAGGAAGTCGACCAGGCGTGGTATGCGCAGCAGTCGATTCTCGCCTTCGACGAGAAGCTGTACCTGTCCGCCAGCATCCGCGGTGACCGTTCGACGGACAACGGCAACAATACGAAGTTCTACACGTATCCCGCGTTCACCGGCTCGTATCGCTTCGTCAGCATTCTGCCCAAGCTCGACGAGTTCAAGCTGCGCGCGTCATGGGGTGAGACGGGCAACCGTCCGACGTATGGTGCACGGTTCCTGACACTCGCCAGCACCGGTCAGACCGGCGGCACGAACGGGCTCGGTGCCAACGTCAACCTCGGCAATCCGAACATCTTCCCGGAACGGAAGTCGGAATCGGAATTCGGCTTCGACGCACGCGCATTCGGCGGCCGTCTTGGACTCGAGGCGACGTACTTCGACGCCAAGATCAAGGATCAGTTCCTCCAGCGGCCGCTGGCACAGTCCTCCGGCTTCCAGACGGAGTTCTTCAACGGCGGAATGCTGCGCAACAAGGGCACCGAAGTCGCACTCACGATCGAGCCGATCCGTGCCAAGGGCTTCAGCTGGGTGTCGCGCACCTCGTTCCAGCGCATCCGCAACAAGGTCGAGGAGCTGCCGATTGCACCGTTCGCTGCTGCGGCCACCGGCTTCGGCGCGGCGTTTGGTCGCGCCCGCATCGCGAAGGGTGTCAGCACGACGGCGATCTGGGGCAACGCGCCGGTCTTCACCAAGGGTGTGTCCGGCAACGACTCGGTCTTCACCCGTGACACAATCATCGGTGAAGCCACGCCGGATCACGAAATGTTCTTCGCCAACACCTTCAACGTCGGTCGTTTCACGCTTGGCGTGCAGGTCGACTGGCGCAAGGGCGGTGACGTCTCGACGCTCACCAACAACACCTTCGACGAAGGCCAGAATTCCCGTGACTACGATGAGCCGTCGCCGTGCATCGGCGCCACGCTCGCACGCCACGACTGCGTGCTCGTGAACGGCATCAACAACGTGACACTGGTCGACGTGTCGCCAACGGCGAAGCTTGGCGAGTATCGCTACGAACGGTGGAACGGTGGCAGCAACGCCACGCCGTATGTGCAGGACGGCAGTTTCGTGAAGCTGCGCGAAGTGTCGCTCACCTATGCGGTGCCGGCCAAGTTCACCCAGCGCTACCTCGGCCAGCGGTTCAGCGACGTGCGCCTGAACCTGACCGGACGCAACCTCGCGATGTGGACGAACTTCTGGGGCAGCGATCCGGAAGTGAACAACTTCGGCAGCAACAACGTCGGTCGCTTCGTCGACCTGGCTCCATTCCCGCCAACGAAGAACATCTCGTTCGGCATCGACTTCGGGTTCTGAGCCATGACACATCCCTTCGCAGCCTCGCTGCGCTCAACCTTTCGACTCGGTGACGGCATGATTCGCCACTCTGTCGCTGCGGCTGTTGCGGTCGCCTTCCTGGCCGGCTGCAACACCGATGCGCCGTCTGTTCCGAACTACAACGCGGTCGCCACGACCACGACTCCGGACATCGCGCTGGTGCAGACCCTCGCGACCGGCATCTTCATTCAGTTCCGCGCGAATCTGCCGGGCTTTTACAACGACGCCGGCATCTTCGGTCGCGAATCCCTGAACTACTTCCAGACCGACGGTCGCAACACGTCGAACTATCTCGGCGTCGCGCAGCTCGACAACGCCGGTTTCGCCGCCGGCGGATGGGCCGGTCGTTTCACGAACATGCGCAACGCGGTGACGTTCGGTGCGATCGTCGACGGCGCGACGTTCCTCACTGCGGCGCAGAAGAGTGCCGCCAAGGGGTTCTCGAAGACCTTCCGTGCGCTCGAAGTGCTGTACGTGATCCAGCAGCGCGACTCGGTCGGCATACCGGTCGAAATCGATACCGCTGGCACCACCGCGAAGCCGTTCGTCAGTCGTGATTCCGCCTACAAGTTCGGACTCGCACTGCTCAACGAAGCCGCGGCAGATCTGGCCTCCGGTGGATCGGCGTTCCCGTTCAATCTGCCGTCCGGGTTCGCGCCCTTCAGCACGCCGGCGAACTTCATCAAGTTCAATCGCGCGATGGCGGCCCGGTACAACACGTACTACGCCTCGCTCGGCGGCGGATCGGCGGCATTCACCGCGGCCCTCACCGCACTCGGTGGATCGTTCATCGATGCGTCGGCCAGCGCAGACCTGCGTCTTGGCGCGTATAACATCTACTCGTCGTCGGCTGGCGATGCACTGAACCCGCTCAGCAACCCAGTGGCGCCCGATCAGGTTGCCCATCCGTCGATCGTGGCGGATGCACAATCAAACGGCCTGGTGAAGGATCTGCGTCTCACGGCGAAGACGACGACGATTCCTCCCAAGTCGCCACCGGGCTCGCCAGCTCCCGGCATTCCGACCACCGTGGGCTGGAAGCTGTATCCGACCAACACCACATCAATACCGATCATCCGCAACGAAGAGCTCATTCTTCTGCGAGCGGAAGCGAACATCGGACTCGGCAACCTTGCCGCCGCACTCACCGACATCAATTACATCCGCACCACGAGCGGTGGCCTGCTGCCGTTGGCGCCGTTCGCTGATGCCAACGCTGCACTGACCGCACTGCTGTACGAGAAGCGGTACTCGCTGCTGTGGGAAGGCAGCCGCTGGGTCGACCTGCGTCGCTATGGTCGCCTGAACACGCTGCCACTCGACCTGCCGACGCACTTCCGCATCAAGGTGCAGCCGGTGCCGCAGGCCGAGTGCCTGTTCCGCGCGAGGCTCGATGCGTCGTTGAAGGGCAGCGGGTGTCCGTGATCTGAGTTCCGCCGGCTGGCCACTGGCCAGCCGGATTGCGCCGGAATGCCGAACGGCCCTGACATATCATTGGCAGGGCCGTTCGTGGTATTTCGCGCGTCGCGGAACGCAGGGGAAATGTTCCACGGTACCAACTCATTCTGACGCGGCAATTATTGCCGCTTCTTTGCGCTTTTCAGAGGAAGAAGTGTACAAAAATCGCGCCGCCATGCTGAAAGATCAGCGTAAGCGTGTCACGATTTCGTTGACTTGAAGGAGGCTCCTCGCCAATCTGAAACCAGCTACGTGGTATGTCAGACGGCCTTCCGGTCGCCTGCAACCGACGCGGCAGCAGTTCAGACATCTATTGGGAGGAGGATCCGTGGGTCTCATCCGTCGGGGAGCCACCGCACTGGCGCTGTTGGCGCTAGCGGCAGGCGAACTGCTCGCGCAACGGCGCGTCAGTGGCAAGGTGACAGAGGAAGGGAGCGGCGCACCGCTCAGTAACGTCAGCGTGCAGCTTGTCGGTACGACGACGGGCGCCTACACCAACGATGCCGGCACGTACTCGCTGATGGTGCCGAACGGCGCCGTATCGCTGCGTGTCCGGCGCATCGGATACACGCTCAAGACGGTCCTGGTTCCAGCGGCTGGCAGCAGCGTGGACATCGCCCTCAGAAAGGACGTCCTGCAGCTCGAAGGCATCGTGGTGACGGGCCAGCAGGGAACACTCGATCGAAAGAACGCGGCCACCGCCGTCGTGTCGGTTGGCGGTGAAGCGCTGTCCGCCGTGCCGTCCAATTCGCTCGACCAGGCACTGCAGGGCAAGGTCGTCGGCGCGCGCATCAACCTGAACTCAGGCGCCCCGGGCGGCGGTGGTCAGATCCAGATCCGCGGCGTCACGTCAATTCTCGGTAACGGCCAGCCGCTGTTCGTGATCGACGGCGTCGTGATGTCGAACGCGTCAATCAACAGCGGCGCCAACGCAATCACCGCTGCCAGCGGTGGTAGCAACTCGTCGTCGCAGGACAATCCGACGAACCGTCTGGCGGACATGAACCCGGCAGAAATCGAGGACGTGCAGGTGCTCAAGGGCGCCGCAGCCGCCTCGCTCTACGGTTCGCGCGCAACGAATGGCGTGGTGCTCATCACCACCAAGCGCGGCAAGGCGGGCACGCCGCGGTGGAGCTTCTCTCAGCGCGTCGGTCAGTCGTCGCTGTTGCGCGGTGTCGGTCAGCGTCAGTTCACGGACACAGCCACGGCGCTCAGCACAGCCGAGGCGATCCTCGGCCCATCCGGCAAGACATTGTTCCGGAGTCTCTATTCGGCGGCCGGGAACACGATCCCCTACAACGATTTCAACAAGCAGCTGTTCGGCGAGAAGGGCTTCGGCTACAACTCGGCCCTGCAGGTCAGCGGCGGCACCGTCGACGGCGGCACGCGTTACCTCGCCTCGATCAGCCGCCAGCTCGAGGGTGGCATTGCGATCGGTACGAATGCGCTGCGCGACAATGCACGTATCAACATCGACCACAACATGTCGAGCCGCATTTCAGCGAAACTCGATCTGGGTATCACGCGCAACAATGCGAACCGTGGTTTGTCGAACAACGACAACACCTACACCAGCCCGCTGTACAACTTTGCGTACACGCCGAGCTTCGCGACGCTGAACACCACCGATGCCAACGGCAACTTCCCGACGAACGATTGGGCAGGCGGCGGCGGCACGAGCAGCTCGAACCCGTTCCAGACGTTCAGCTTCATCAAGAACACCGAAGACGTGAACCGCTTCCTCGGTAGCGGATCGTTGTCGCTGCAGGCGCTGCAGACGGCGACCAACCGCATGCGCTTCGAATACCTCGCGGGCATCGACCAGTTCTCGCAGGACAACCAGCTCTACAGCCCGAACTTCCTCCAGTTCGAGGCGAACGACGGTCTGCCTGGCACGGCGGTGCAGAACACCACCAACAGCCGCCAGTTGAACCAGCGCCTGAGCATGTCGTACGACTTCACGCCGTCCAACCTGCCGTTCTCGCTCAGCACCGTGGCTGGCGTGACGCAGGAACAGCAGCGCCTGAATGCGTTCATCGTCACGGCACGCGGCCTGATTCCGTCGGTTACGAACATCAACCAGGGCACGCAATTCACGTCGCAGGTAAAGACGAAGGACGTCGATCAGGCGTGGTATGTGCAGCAGTCGATCCTCGCCTTCGACGAACGCTTGTACCTCTCCGGCAGCCTTCGCGGTGACCGGTCGAGCGACAACGGTGATCGTAAGGTGTTCTACACCTACCCGGCGTTCCAGGGCTCGTATCGCTTCGTCAGTGTGTTGCCGAAGCTGGACGAATTCAAGCTCCGCGCGTCGTGGGGTGAGACGGGTAACCGACCGACGTACGGCGCGCGCTTCATCACTCTCGGTGGCGCCGGCCTCTTCGCCGGTGTGAACGCGCTCGGTGTGAACACGGCGCTCGGCAACCCGAACGTCAAGCCGGAACGCAAGACGGAACAGGAGTTCGGCTTCGACGCGCGCGGCTTCAATGGCCGTGTGGGTGTCGAGGCGACGTACTTCAGTTCGAAGATCAACGACCTCTTCCTGCAGCGCCCGCTCGCCAACTCGTCGGGCCTCGCCTCGGAGTTCTTCAACGGCGGCACGCTGGCGAACAAGGGCACGGAAGTCGCGATCACCGTCGAGCCGATTCGTATGAAGGGCTTCAACTGGGTCTCGCGCACGTCCTTCCAGCGTATCCGCAACAAGGTCGAGACGCTGCCGATCGCACCGTTCGCCGTGGGCAGCACGGGCTTCGGTGCCAGCTATGGTCGTTCGCGCATCGCGCAGGGCGTGAGCACGACGGCGATCTGGGGCAACAAGCCGATTTACACGAAGTCAGCGGCAGGCAACGATACCGTGTTCACGCGCGACACGATCATTGGCGAGGCGACACCGGATCACGAAATGTTCTTCACGAACACGTTCACCGTCGGTCGCTTCAGCCTCGGCGTGCAGATGGATTGGCGCAAGGGTGGTGACCTGTCCAGCATGTCGAACAACCTGTACGACGAAGGCCTGAACTCGCGCGACTACGACGATCCGTCACCGTGCATCGGCGCCACGGCGGCACGTCGCGATTGCGTTTACCTGAGCGGCGGTCGTCTCGTGCTCGTCGATGTCTCGCCGACGGCCAAGCTGGGCGACTATCGCTACACCTGGTGGAACGGTGGCAACAACACGCAGGCGTACATCCAGGACGGCAGCTTCGTGAAGCTTCGCGAAGTGTCGCTCACGTTCGCGGTGCCGGCGAAGTTCACTCAGCGCTACCTCGGTCAGCGCTTCAGCGATGTGCGCCTGAACCTGACGGGTCGCAATCTGCACACCTGGACCAAGTACTGGGGTGCCGATCCGGAAGTGAACAACTTCGGCAGCAACAACGTCGGTCGCTTCGTCGATCTGGCTCCGTTCCCACCGACGAAGAACTTCGCCTTCGGCATCGACTTCGGGTTCTAAGCCATGACATACTCATTCGCAGCCAAGCTGCATCAAACCATCCGACTCGGTGACGGCATGATTCGCCACTCTGTCGCTGCGGCACTTGCGGTTGTCCTGCTTGCAGGGTGCAATGCCGACGCGCTGAACATTCCGAACTACAACGCGGTCGCGACGACCACCACGCCCGACATTGCGTTGATCCAGAACCTCGCGTCCGGCATTTTCGCCTCCTCGCGCGGCAATATCGGTGCGTACTACAACGATACCGGCGTGCTCGGTCGGGAGTCGCTGAACTACTTCTCGACCGACGGCCGCACGGTGACGAATTATCTGTCCGTGTCTGTGCTCGACAACGCCGGCTTCGCCAGCGGCGGATGGAATGGTCGCTTCACCGTGATGCGCAACACGATGAACTTCATCGACATCGTGGATAAGGCGGCGTTCCTCACCGCGGCGCAGAAGAGCGCGGCAAAGGGCTTCGCGAAGACGTTCCGCGGACTGGAAGTGCTGTACCTGCTGCAGACGCGCGATACGATCGGCATGCCGGTGGAAATCGACCTTGTCACAAACAAGGCGCAGCCGTTCGTAAGCCGCGACTCGGCGTACAAGTTCGGACTCGCGCTGCTGAATGCTGGAGCGGCCGATCTGGCCGCAGGTGGCGCCGCGTTTCCGTTCAACCTTCCGGCCGGTTTTTCGCCGTTCAGCACACCGGCGAACTTCCTCAAGCTGAACCGCGCATTCGCGGCCCGGTACGGGGTGGTCTACGCCACGCTCGGGGGTGGCGCCGCTGCGTTCACGGCCGCGCTTACCGCAGTCAACGCCAGCTTCATCAACTCCGCTCCGGGCGCGGATCTGAAGGTCGGCGCATACTGGAACTACTCGTCGTCGGCTGGTGACGCGCTCAATCCGATCAGTGCACCGGTTTCACCGGACCAAGTAGCACATCCCTCGATCGTGAGCGACGCACAGACCAACGGCAGCGTGACCGATCTTCGCGTCGCTGCGAAAACGCGCACCATCCCGGCGAAGGTGCCGCCCGGTGGTTCCGGCATTCCGAGTACGGTGGGCTGGACACTGTATCCGACGAACACCACGTCGATTCCGATCATCCGCAACGAAGAGCTGATTCTTCTGCGCGCGGAAGCAAATATCGGTCTCAACAACCTCGCGGCGGCGCTGACAGACATCAACTACGTCCGCGTCAACAGCGGCGGGTTGGCACCGCTGGGTGCGTTTGCCACCGCGAACGATGCCATCACCGCCGTGCTGTATGAGAAGCGCTACTCGCTGTTGTGGGAAGGCAGTCGCTGGGTGGACGTTCGTCGCTACGGCCGCCTGAACACGCTGCCGCTCGACCTGCCGACGCACTTCCGTATCAAGGTGCAGCCGGTGCCGCAGGCCGAGTGCCTGTTCCGCGCCAGGCTCGATGCCTCGTTGAAGGGTGTCGGTTGCCCGTGATTCACACCCTACAGACGGCCATGACGCGCGCACTGGTGTCGTGATCGCCTGAGTGGTCAGTACAACGAAGCCGGCCCGTTCGCAGTTGCGAGCGGGCCGGCTTTTTGTGCGGTCACTCTGAACTGCGTCAACGCAGAGTCGCTGCGACTTGAACAGCCTTGACGCAACGACGCAACGACGCAACGACGCAACGCGGTCCGCGCGAAATACGCCATTCCGATGGGGTAGCGCAGAACGCAATACTGCTGTTGCAACTGCGCTCGCGAGGGCAGTTCCAACAGCAGTAAAAAGCAAAAATGCTGAACGTCGCTGTAGATCGTCGTGATGCTCACGGAACGCGTTGCGCCGCTGCGTCAAAGCAGTTCCAATCTGCTCGACTCAGCGCTGAAGCACTCGCTGCGTGCGAGCGAAACGACCAGTCGCGTCAGAGCACTTTGCGAATGGCGGCCGTGAGATCCTGGCCGCCGCCGCTGCCGGTGTAGACCACCTTGCCGGTGCGATCGATCACGACGACGTAGCTGGTGGCCGGTACGTCATACGCATCCACCGCCGTACCGTGGCGATCGTAGAGCATCTCGACCGGCAGCGCGTGTGCCTGGATGTAGCGGCGCACACGATCGGGTGTCTGGTTCGCGCTCACTGCCACGCCGACGAACTTCACCTGCCGGCCGAACGCCTTGGTGACCTTCAGCATCTCGGGTTCGAGCGCCTTGCAGTTGCTGCACCAGCTAGCCCAGAACTCGAGCACGACCGGTGTGCGTCCCACCCACTGCGACAGCTGCGCCGGCCGCCCGTCGAGGGTCTCGAGCGTCGCGTTCGGAGCCGCATTCCCGACCGGAATTCCAGCCTCCTGCGCGCCAAGAAAGGCCGGCGCAGCGAGGGCAGCAGAACACACGAGGCGGCGTACAGACGACAGTCCAATCATGATGAAATCAGGAAAAAGTGAGGCCAATCGGGACACACCTGCTGGTACACATACCCTCAAGTTCGCGAGCCGTTCGCGGACTCGAGGCTTCTACCTCTCCTCACGACCTCAACTGCAGTGGGGCGATAGGGCAGGGAGTCCGGAGAGTGCGCGACACTCGCGCCCCCTCGCTTCGCGCAGCATCGTCAACTGCTTTGGGTGAGGAGTGCACGGAGGGAGCGCAACGCCACGTTCTGCCCATCGCACCCCGATGATTTTTTTGGAACAGCAGTTCCATCAAAAAGTCAGCGATGGCGCGCGATACGAGAGCCGTTGCTACGGTCGCACTCTCCGCCCTCCCCGCCCTATCCCCACAAAAAGTCAGCGATGTAACGAGGCTCGACGAGCGTTGCAACCGAAGCACTCCGTGACCTCCGTCCGCTCTGCCTCCCCCAAAAGCGATGCGCTAAGCCAACCAGATCGCAGCAACCGCGCCCTCAAGAGACGCTAAAAGAGCAGTTTCCCCATCTCGATCAGATAGTACTCCGCCACCCCGATCATCAGCACTGCAAAAACGCGCTTGACCCATAACATCCACGCACCGCTGCGCGGGAGTTTGCTCGAGGCGCCGGAGGTGAGGCCGACCACGACGAGGATCGAGCACATGCCGAGCGAGAAGACAAACAGATAGAAAAACCCGAGGACCGCGCTGCGTGTCGTCGCAACCCAGGTGAGCACACTCGCCATCACCGGTGCGCCGCATGGTGCCGCGACGAGGCCTGACATCGCGCCCATTACGAAGGCGCCGCCGAAGCCGCCGCTCTGGCCGGCATTCGTCGCTCGCGCCAGGAGCCAATTCGGCAACCGGATCGGCAACACATCCAGCATGCTCAGTGCCGCCAGCAGCAGCACGTTGGCCATCGCGAAGTAGAGCCACGGATTCGTGCTGATGGTGCCGAACATACTGCCCGTCAGCCCGGCGATCAGGCCGAGGAGGGAGTAGGTCAGCGCCACACCGAACACGTAGGCCATGGTCAGGCCAACCGTACGACGCTTGCTGCTGCCGGCGGCGGAGGTCTGCGCGCCGCCCACGATTGCGGCCGTGATCGGGATCATCGGATAGATGCACGGCGTCATGGAGTACAGTACGCCGCCGAAATACACGAGCGGCAGCGCGCTCAGGACCGAGCCGCCGAGCTGCGCCTGGATATTCGAAAAGTCCACGGACTGATGGGTTCGGGAGAGAGGAGCTGAAGGTACGTACGCCCGAGGTCCAGCGCTGGTGCCGATCAAGGGGACGGAGATCTTGATCCGTGCGATCACGGTGCGGTGATCTTGATCGAGACCCCCTGATCGGAAAGGAAGCTGCCGGGTCGCCGCCGCGCTTGCTGCCAGTGGGCGCTAACTTGTCCGTCCGTGGCAGCGCGCCGCTTCTCGGCGCCGATGCCCCACGCCCTTTCCGCAGCCCTCAGAGACCCGTGGCTCCACAGTTCATTTACGTCATGAAGGGCCTGAAGAAGGTGGTCCAGCCTTCAAAGGTCATCCTCGACGACATCTGGCTTTCGTTCTACCCGGGCGCAAAAATCGGCGTCCTCGGCGGCAACGGCGCCGGCAAGAGCTCGCTGCTGAAGATCATGGCCGGTGTGGACACCGAGTTTCAGGGCGAGGCGTGGGCGCACAAAGGCACACGCATCGGCTACCTGCCGCAGGAACCGCAGCTCGATCCGACGCTCGATGTGCGTGGCAACGTCGAAGTCGCGGTGAAATCACAGCGCGCGCTGCTCGATCGCTTCAATGAGATCAGCATGGCGTTCGGCGAGCCGATGGACGATGCCGCGATGGACAAGCTGCTCGCCGAACAGGCGCGCGTGCAGGAACAGATCGACACGATGGATCTCTGGAATCTCGACAACAAGGTCGAGATCGCGATGGATGCGCTGCGGTGTCCGCCGCCGGATGCCGACGTGTCGGTGTTGTCAGGAGGTGAACGTCGTCGTGTGGCGTTGTGTCGCGTGCTGCTCGAGCAGCCCGACATGCTGCTGCTCGACGAACCGACGAACCATCTCGATGCCGAAAGTGTCGCGTGGCTGGAGCGGTATCTGGCGGAGTTTGCGGGGACCGTCATCGCGATCACACACGATCGATACTTCCTCGACAACGTCGCGCAGTACATCCTCGAGCTCGATCGCGGCAAGGGCATTCCGTGGGAAGGCAACTACACCGGCTGGCTCGAGCAGAAAGCCGCCCGCCTGAAGACGGAAGAGAAGCAGGCGAGCCAGAAGCAGAAGACGCTCGATCGCGAATTGGAATGGGTGCGAATGGCGCCGAAAGCGCGCCAGGCGAAGAACAAGGCCCGTCTGCAGGCGTACGAGGATCTGGCCGGTGAACTGGGTCAGGAGCGCGCGTACAATCACGAGATCGTGATTCCGCCGGCACCGCGGCTCGGCGCCGATGTCGTGATCGCGAAGAACCTGAAGAAGGGCTACGGCGACGTACTGCTCTACGATCAGCTGTCGTTCGACCTGCCGCGCGCAGGTATCGTCGGCATCATCGGCCCGAACGGTGCCGGCAAGACGACGCTCTTCCGCATGATCACGGATTCGGAGAAGCCGGACGGTGGTTCGCTCACGCTTGGCTCCACCGTGCAGATCGGATACGGTGATCAGAGCCGCACACTGGACGGCGCGCGCACGGTGTGGGAGGAAGTGAGTGGTCGTCGCGAGATGATTCCCGTCGGTACGCGTGAACTCAACTCACGCGCATATGTGAGCGGCTTCGGTTTCCGCGGCGCGGATCAGCAGAAGCTGGTCGCGAACTTGTCGGGCGGTGAACGCAACCGCTTGTTCCTCGCCAAGACACTGATGAGCGGCGGCAACCTGCTGCTGCTCGACGAGCCGACGAACGATCTCGACGTCGACACGTTGCGTGCGCTGGAAGATGCGTTGCTTGATTTCAGTGGCTGCGCAGTGGTCATCAGCCACGACCGCTGGTTCCTCGATCGCATCGCGACGCACATCCTCGCGTTCGAAGGCGACTCGGAGACGGTCTGGTTCGAGGGTAACTACCAGGCGTACATCGACGATCTCAAGCGCCGCAAAGGCGCCGACGCCGACCAGCCCCACCGTGTCCGCTACAAGAAGCTCGTGCGGGTCTGACCTTCAGCTTCATCGCAGGGCAACTGCTGAACTGAACGGCACAACGCAGAGGCGCGGAGATCTCAACCGCCTTGACGCAAAGCCGCGAAGGCGCCAAGCGCTCCGAAAGCAATACGGCATCGCTTCGCACGACGGGTTACGCAAGGACATTTTTGGAAACGGCACGTGCGAGAGCAGTTTCCAAAAGCAATTGTTCCAAAGCTGAATTGAGTGGTGGATCTCGTTGTGCGCACGGAACGCTTGGCGTCTTCGCGGCTTGGCGTCAAAGTTGTTGCACTGCTTTGCGTCTCTGCGCTGAGCAGTTGCTGTTCGTTGCGCCGTTGCGTTGAGCAGTTGTGGTGATTGAGTTGAGTGCTGCACACATCTGAACCGGAGCACGACGGGTGATCGTGGTGGGGTACGTGCTGGCGATGCTGGTCGGACTCTCGCTCGGCCTCATGGGCGGGGGCGGGTCGATCATGACGGTACCGATCTTCGTCTACGTCCTCGGCTACGACCCCAAGCTCGCGATTGCGATGAGCCTGCCCGTCGTCGGTGTGACGAGCCTCGTTGGTGCGTTCGGACACTGGAAAGCCGGCAACGTGAACCTCAAGGCGGCCGTCTCGTTCGGCGTGGTCGCGATGATCGGCGCGTTCGGCGGCGCACGCCTGGCCAGTTTTCTCAACGGAGAAGTGCAACTCTCGCTGCTTGCGATCGTGATGTTGCTCGCGTCGGTGCTGATGTTCCGGTCCGCGCGTCGTTCGCCATCGTCCGCCACAACGGCCAGCGACTCGTCGAGCATCGCGACTGGACATATGATCGACACGACACGAACGATGCCGTTGCCATTGCTGCTGCCGGTGGCCTTGAGCGTCGGGGTGCTCACAGGACTCGTCGGCATCGGGGGCGGCTTCCTCGTGGTGCCCGCACTCGTACTGCTCGCGCGGGCACCGATGAAACAAGCGGTCGGTACGTCGCTGCTGGTGATCGCGATGAATTCCGCGTCAGGGTTCGCGGGATACATCGGGCATGTGACGGTGCCGTGGGAATTCATGGCGGCATTCACGGCCTGCGCCGTGGCCGGCATTCTCGCTGGCGCATATCTCGTGCGCTTCATCTCACAGCGCGTGCTGAAGCAGTCGTTCGCCGTGTTTCTGATCGTGATGGGATCGTTCATCCTGTACCGCAATCGTGCAGTGTTCTTTCCGCCGCCCCATGTCTCGCCGAGTGCGGCGCGGTGATGACGCAGCCCTGGCCGTGGTATGTGTCCGGTCCGCTGATTGGGCTGTTTGTGCCAGCGCTGCTGCTGATCGGCAATCGGCTGTTCGGTCTCTCGAGCGCACTGCGTCACACGTGTGCGGCGGTGCTGCCGGCGCGCGCGGACTACTTCCGATACGACTGGCGACGCGTCGGCGGCTGGAATCTCGCATTCGCACTGGGCATCCTCGTCGGCGGCTTCGTCACACAGCACTGGTTGAGTGATGGTGCGCCGATCGCGCTGTCGATGGCCGCGAAACAGAGTCTGCTCGATATCGGCGTGCAGTCGAACACGGGACTCGTACCGTCCGAACTAATCAGTTGGCATGCGCTCACGACGTGGCGCGGTCTGCTGATGATCGTCGGCGGCGGATTTCTGATCGGGTTTGGCACGGCGTACGCCGGTGGATGCACATCCGGCCACGCGATCAGCGGACTGGCGGACCTGCAACTGCCGTCGCTGGTGGCCGTCGTCGGCTTCTTCGCGGGAGGTTTGCTCTGCACATGGCTGATCCTTCCCGCGCTGCTGGTCCGCTGACGGATGCCTGCGATCCAGAAACCTGCCGGAGCGGATCGTGCCATGCTTCCCGTCTATCTCGTGCTCGGTATCGGCTTCGGCATTGTGCTGACAAAATCCGAAGCGGTGTCCTGGTACCGGATCCAGGAGATGTTCCGATTCCAGAGTTTTCACATGTACGGCATCATGGGCAGCGCGCTGGCGGTGGCGTCGCTCAGTCTCTGGGTCATCCGACGCAGCGGGTTGCGCAGCCTGTCCGGCGATCCGATCGTCGTGCCGCCGAAGGTGATGGGATCGGGCACACGCTACGCGGTCGGTGGCACGCTCTTCGGACTCGGTTGGGCGCTGACCGGTGCCTGTCCCGGACCATTGATGGCGCTGGTGGGCAGCGGCGTCAGCGTGATGCTGGTCACGATCGCGAGCGCACTGATCGGCACGTGGACATACGGGGCACTGCGCGGGCGCCTTCCACATTGATCCGACGCAGGGAGCGCCGGCGTCCGGCGTTCCGCCACGCGACTGGTATGCAGTCCCGGCCGATGCGACTAACTTCTGCCACTCGTCATCATCGCCACGATTTCTGGAGCTTGCATGCGGACCGTTCGTCTTGCCTTCCTGCTGAGTGCTGCCGCCGTCCTGACCACGGCGTGTGAGAAGACTGCCGACAGTCCGGGGAAGGGTGACACTGCGGTGCCGTACGGCGGCGCTGGCGCCAACGGCTCGATCGGCAGCACGCCGGGCTACCTGAACGCGGCCGGTGCCGACAAGGCCCCGAAGGCTGCCACTCCGTCGACCGCACCCGCCACAGACGCCGCGCCCACTCCTCCCGCCGCCGCTCCTGCCGATACTGCCGTGAAGGCTCCGGCGAAGAAGTAAGTGGCAGTGCACGTCACGGTCCGAGAACATTCGCGACCGAAGGGCTACACTTTTCCGCCAGGACAGTACAAGTTGCGAGTCCTTGATGGGGTGTAGGTCAATGGCAGACCACCCGGCTGTTAACCGGGATGTTGCAGGTTCGAGTCCTGCCGCCCCAGTCGTTGAAATCGAAACGCCCGCGCCGAGTATATCGGTGCGGGCGTTTCGATTTTTTCGCGCGATCAAGCAGAAAAGTTTTCACGCGGGGCCCGCGGGGGGCGCGGGGAAGAGCAAAGCGCTTGAAACTGCGCGTGCGAGACGCTGCTTCCAAAGCATTTCAGTTGCCCGTCCCCGCGCCCCCCGCGACCCCCGCGTGAAAACTGTTTCAGTGTCGAATGCGGTAGAAACTTCGTGGCTCTATGGCTCTGTGCGAGCCAAGCAGTTCAGACTGCGTCCGAGAGTGACGTAAAGTTGAAGTCGCGCGCCTTGAGCAAGGGCATGACGCAGGGAATGAGCGCTTCGATGCCGGCGACACGTTCCTGCGGGCCGAGGGCTTCGATGTTGTTGAGCATGAACAACGGGCTCTCGTTGAAGCGCATGTTCTTGATCGCCTTCGTGATCTTGCCGTTCTCGATCAGGAACGTGCCGTCGCGCGTGAGGCCGGTGTAGAGCAGTGTGCGGGGATCGACTTCACGCAGATACCACAGCCGTGAGACGAGGACGCCGCGCTGGGTGCTGGCGATCATCTGATCGCGCGTGGTGCTGCCGCCGGCGAGGACGATGTTGTTCGCGCCACCCGTCGGCTGCTTGTTCTGTTTCTGCGCCCAGAAACGACCGTACTGCATTTCCGACAGCACGCCCTTGTCGATCCAGTTCCGGCGCGTGAGCGGGAACCCTTCGCCGTCGAACGGATCGGTGAGGATTTTCGGATCGTACGGATCGCTGTACAGCGTCACGCGTTCATCGACGATCTTCTCGCCGATCTTGTTGCCGCCCCCGGCCTTCACGAATGGTGAACGCCCTTCATCGGCGGCCCGCGCATCCGCGTAGAACGCGACCAGCGACACCAGATCGCCGACGGCCTGCGGCTCGAGGATCACGGTGTAACGCCCCGGTTCGATGGCGACCGGCGTGCGCGACAACTCAGCCTTCTCGATCGCGCGCGCACCGATGGCGGCGAAGTCGATGGATGCGAACCGCGGCTCTTCCGCACCGGCCCACCCGGAGCCCGTGCCATCAGCCGTGCGCACCGTCAGCGTGTAGTTCGACTTCGTACCACGATGATACTGAAACATGCCCTTGCTGTTGGCGATCGCGTTCACATTCGCATCGACCTGCAGAAAGCCGGCGGCGAGGATGTTGCCCTTCGCGCGCGCGGGCCCGAGCGCCGTCAGCGCCGCCTTCGCACACGACTCGGCCGTCAGGTTCACCGTCGCTTCGTCCCACGCCGCGGTGACTGGTGCGATGGTCTGCTGCGGCAGATTCGGCATCGCTTCCGGATCGTTCGGTGCGAGCTTCGCGATCGCTTCCGACTGACGCACCGCACGCTCGATGCCTTCCGGCGAGAGATCATTGGTGGTCGTGACCGCGTGCTTCGGGCCGAAGCTCGACGTGACGACGAGCGACAGGTCCGTTACCATGCCGGCGGTGGACATCTGGTTGGCGGCGAAACGCACGTTGCGCTGACGGCCTCCACCGAGATTCACCTGCACGGCATCGGCCTTCGACAGCTTGACGGCACTCTCCACGATGCGTTGTGCTTCATCGCGCGAGACCAGTTCGTCAGCCGCGTCGAGCAGACGCTTCGGTGCGCGGGGATCGAATTTCGATGTCATGCCTTGCGTCCCGTGTTGATGACGTTGATCTGACGATGGCGCGTTGGCGGACAGCCGTGGCTGACGGAATTCGACTGACCGGGCTGACCCTTGCCGTCGAAGAAACTGGCGCCAAGCATGTAGCTCTTCTTGCCACCCAGCATGTCGAGCGCGTTCCAGAATTCCGGTGTGCGCATCTGGTAGGCGACGTCCTTGAGCATGCCGACGATCTTGCCGCCCTTGATCTCGTAGAACAGCTGGCCGCCGAACTGCGCGTTGTAGCGCTGCTGGTCGATCGAGAACGAGCCGTCACCGACGATCGCGATGCCCTTGTCGGTCGCGGCGATGATGTCTTCGTACGACTGCTCCTTCGCACCCGGCAGCACCGACACATTCGGCATGCGCTGGAACTGCACGCTGCTCCATGCATCGCCATAGGAACAGCCGTGACTGCGCACCGGCTTGCCGTTCTTTTCGTACCACCACTTGAGCCAGGTCGCCTGTTCACGCGTGGTCTGGTAGTCGTTCACCATGCCATTCTTGATGATCAGGAAATCCTCCGGTACGACCCCTTCATCATCGAAGCCGACCGTGGCGCAGGCGCCTGGCTGTGAGCGATCACCCTGCACGTTGAGCATTTCGGGTCCGTACCTGAGCGCGCCGAGCATCTTCTCGGGCGGGCTGACGAAGCTGGTGCCGGCGTAGTTCGCCTCGTAGCCGTAGGCACGGTCGAGTTCCGTCGGATGGCCGACCGACTCGTGAATCGTGAGCCAGAGATGCGACGGATGCAGCACGAGGTCGTAGCGCCCCGGCTCCACCGGCTTGGCCTTGAGCTTCTGCGCCGCTTCTTCGCCCCACTTGCGCGCATTGCCGACGATGTCGGCTTCGACGATGTGTTCGTAGCCGCGACCGGCAGGTTGCACGGTGTTGCTGCGGCTCTGGAAATCGGTGAAGTCGGCCGAGATGGCGGTGATGCTCATCGGCGCCCAACTGCGCACGATGGTCTGTGTGGTGATCGTGCCGTCGGTGTTCGCGTAGTTCTTCTCTTCCTTGACGAAGAACATCTGGCTCGCGACGTATTTCACGCCGGCGACTTTCATCGCCTCGGCATTCGCCTTGAGCAGCAGATCGGCCTTCTGCTCGACGGGAATGCTCCACGGATCGATGGTGAAGCCGTTCGACCAAGTGCGTTCGCCGAGCGAGGGTGCGGGCGCGAGTTCGACGGAGCGGTCGCGTGCGACGCGATTGGCTTTCGCGATGGCGGCCGCTTCCTTGCCCGCCGCCGCGACACCATCGGCGGTCAGTGTGCGCGTCGCGGCGAACCCCCAGCAACCATCGACCAGTGCACGGATGCCGCAGCCCATCGTGTCCGTGTCGACGATCTCGATGATCTGCTGCTCGCGCGTGATGACGAAGTTGCGGCGGGTGCGACCGATGCGTGCGTCGGCGAATGAGGCGCCGGACATCTTCGCCGAATTGAGCGCCGCCATCAGTAGATCCTTCGTCGGCGCGTCCATCGGCGGCTGCACATGCGGCTGTGGCAGTGCTGCACCGAAGCGACGCGTGAGGGCTTCAGCCTCAGCCGGCAGGGAAGCCAATCCCAGAGCTCCGGCCGCGAATGCGCTGCTGGCCAGAAAATCCCGGCGTGTAGTCATAGAAATGGGCTCGGGTAACTGTTCGATTCGATTCGACGGATGGGCGAATCGCGATGCGTGTGACGTGTACGCCTGGACCGTGAAATTTGATTCGTGCGGGCGGCCCACGGTTGCTACGGACCGGACTATATATGGGCATGAGCAACGAAAATCCGCCGGTCCTCTCACCGGAGGGCGTGCTGGCCGCGCATCCGGAGTGGTACCACTCGATCGAGTTGGCGCCGGGCGTGGTGACCCCCGGTCGGGCGCCGCTGGCCTCCTGGCAGACGGAACTCCGCGACCTGCAGCTCCCGGATCTACGGGGCAAGTCGGTGCTCGACATTGGCGCGTATGATGGGTTCTTCTCCTTCGAGACGGAGCGGCTCGGTGCGTCCCGGGTCGTCGCGCTGGATCATTACATCTGGTCGGCCGACATGGTGGCGTACATGGAGGACTTCCGTGCCGCGCGCGCCGTCGGCAAGACCATCCCGTCGCCGCATGAGACGAAACACTGGCGCCCCGACGAGTTGCCGGGCAAACGTCCCTTCGATGCGGTGCGCCGCTGCCTCGACAGCACGGTCGAAAGTGTGGTCGGCGATTTCATGACCATCGACCCGGCCGAGATCGGCACGTTCGATGTGGTGCTGTTTCTGGGGGTGCTGTATCACCTCGAGAATCCACTGCTCTCGATGCGGAAGGTCGCGCAGTTCGTGAAGCCGGGTGGCCTCTGCGTCGTGGAAACGGCGGCGATGGAAATCCCGGGCAGCGGCGACCGCGCCTTCTGCGAGTTCTTCCCCGGCCAGGAACTGAACGATGACGCGTCGAACTGGTGGGCACCGAACGCCGCCGCCCTCTGCGGCCTCTGCCGCGCCGCCGGCTTCAGCACCGCGCGCGTTCTGCCGTCCCGCAAATCGCAGAGCCCCGTCCGCAAAGCGACTCGCGCCGTAAAGAGCGTCGTCGCGCAGCTCCCCCTCGTTTCGATGCCGCTCCGTTACCGGGCCATCGCACACGCCATCCGCTGATTCTCCGCGCGCACGAACAGCTGAACTGCAGGTCTCGCACAGAGCCACGGAGCCACAGAGGCTTCGCTCGCGATCAACCAAAAGTTTTCACGCGGGGCTCGCGGCGGACGCGGGGACGGGCAACTGCAAAAGACTTTTGGAACTGCGTCTCGCAAGCGCAGTTTCAAAAGCAATTGCTTTTCCCCCGCGTCCCCCGCGGGCCCCGCGTAAAAATTGTTGCTCCAAATACTGTAGAACTCTCTGTGCCACTGTGGCACTGTGCGAGACCAGCAGTTCAGACGGCGTCAGACAGAGACGTAAAGTTGAAGTCGCGGGCCTTGAGGATGGGCATGATTTGGGTGCCCGGGCCTTCGGAGGCGGTGCGGCGGACGGGGCCCAAGGCTTCGACGTTGTTGAGCAGGAACAGCGGGCTCTCGTTGAAGCGCATGTTCTTGATCGACTTCGTGATCTTGCCGTTCTCGATCAGGAACGTGCCGTCGCGGGTGATGCCGGTGTAGCTCATTGTGCGCGGGTCGGTTTCGCGCAGGTACCAGAGTCGCGTCACCAGCACGCCGCGCTGGGTGCTGGCGATCATCTGGTCCCGGGTCGTCGTGCCGCCGCCCAGAATGATGTTGTTCGGGTTGCCCGTCGCGACGAGATTCTTTTTGGCCGCCCAACTCCGGGGCACCAACATTGTGCTTAGTGTTCCGTTGGTGATCCATGACTGCTTCGTCAGTGGCATACCATCACCATCGAATGGCTGCGACAGGACCATAGGGTCCGACGGGTCGCTGGTGAGTGAGACCATGGCGTTCACGATCGTTTCGCCCAGCTTGTTGCCGCCGCCCTGCTTGGCGAACGGGCTCCGGCCCTCGTCCGCGCTGCGGGCATTGAAGTAACGCGGCATCAGGCCGACCAGGTCGCCGACCGCCTGCGGTTCGAGGATCACCGTGTAGCGGCCGGGCTCGATCGCGACTGGATTCCGCGACGCCTGCGCCTTGTCGATGGCCTGCGCGCTGACGCGCCCGAAGTCGAGCGAGCTCCACGCCACCGCATCCTCTCCCGACCAGCCGGAACCGGTGCCATCGGCCGTACGGACGGTGAGTGTGTAGTTGGCGTTCGTGCCACGGTGGTAGGCGAACAGACCGGCGCTGGTACCGATCGCAATCGCATCAGCGCCGGTCACCAGGAAACCGGCCACGTTGAGTGTGCTGCCCGTCTTCCGGGCCGGACCGAGTGCCGTAATCGCCGCGGCTGTGACATCGCCCGCTGGAAGGTTGGCGGTTGCCTCGTCCCACGCCGCGGTCAGGTCACGCAGATTCTGCGCGCCAAGCACCGGCAGCATTTCCGCATCATCCGGCGACAGCTTCGCGATCGCTTCGGCCTTGCGCACGGTGCGCTCGAGGCTCTGCGGCGACAGATCATTGGTGGTGACGGCCGAATGTTTTTTGCCGAGGAATGACATGACGACGAGTGTCGTGTCTTCGACGACGCCGGCGGTCGAGAGTTGATTGGCGGCGAAGCGCACGTTGCGGGTGCGCGACGAACGGATGACCACCTGCACTGCATCGGCACGCGAGAGCTTGATCACGCTCTCGATGACACGTTGTGCGTCGGTGCGAGACATCACGGCATCATCGGCGAAGAGCGAGCGCGGTGCGCGCGGATCGAGGATCATGCTCATGCCTTCCGTCCGGTGTTGATCACGTTGATCTGCTTGTGACGCGTCGGCACGCAGCCGTGCGTGACGGCGTTGGCCTGCCCCGGTTGTCCCTTGCCGTCGGAGAACGTGGCGTACAACTCGTAACTCTTCTGGCCGCCGAGCATGTCGAGCGCGCCCCAGAATTCGGTGGTGCGGAACTGGTAGGCGACATCGCGCAGCTGACCGGTGATCTTGCCGCCGCGCACCTCGTAGAACAGCGCGCCGCCGAACTGGCCGTTGAAGCGCTGCTGATCGATCGAGTACGAACCGCGACCGAGAATCGCGATGCCCTTGTCGGTCGCGGCGATCAGGTCGTTGAAGCTGAGATCCTTCGCGCCCGGCTTGATCGACACATTCGGCATGCGCTGGAACTGCACACTGCTCCACGAATCGGCGTACGAACAACCGTGACTGCGCGTCGGCATGTTGCGCTTCTTGTACCACCAGTCGAGCCACATCGCCTGTTCACGTGTCGTCTGATAGTCGACGACGATGCCGTCCTTGATGATGTCGAACTGGTCGGGTTTCACCCCATCATCGTCATACCCGATCGTCGCGCAACCGCCGGGCTGTGAACGATCACCGTAGATGTTCATGATTGGCGCGCCGAACTTGAGCGAGCCGAGCACCTTGTCCGGCGGCGCGACGAAACTGGTGCCGGCGTAGTTGGCCTCGTAGCCGTAGGCGCGATCGAGTTCCGTTGGATGCGCGACCGATTCGTGCAGCGTGAGTCCGAGATTCGACGGATGCAGAATCAGGTCATACCGCCCCGGTTCGATCGACTTCGCGGTGAGTTTCTCGGCCGCTTCCTCGGCCCACTTCTTCGCATTCACGACGAGGGTGTTCTCGAGCACCGACTCCCAACCGCGACCGGTTGGCTGCACCACGGCATCACGAATCGCGAAGTCGCTGCGATCGGCGCTGACGGCCGTGATCGCGATCGGCGTGTAGGTGCGCACGAGTGTCTGCGCGATGACGGAGCCGTCGGTGTTCGCGTAGTTGCGCTCCTCCTTCACGAAGTTGAGCTGCGTGCTGACGAAACGCACACCGGGCACGGTGAGTGCGGCCGCATTGGCGGCGAGTGCGAGCGTCGTCTTCTCCTCGATCGAGATCGTGAACGGATCGATGGTGAAGCCGCTCGACCAGGTGGCATCGGGATGTGACGGATTCGGTGCCAGAACGACGGGTCGATCGCGGGCGACACGATTGGCTTTGGCGGTGGCGACGGCTTCGGTGGCGGCGCGCTGAATGCCGTCGTTCGTCAGCCGCGGCGTGGCGGCAAAACCCCAGCAGCCATCGACCAGTGCGCGAATGCCGCAGCCCATCGTGTCACTGTCGATCACATCGAGCACCTGTCGCTCGCGCGTGAAGACGGCGTTGCGCTGGACGCGTTGAATGCGCGCGTCAGCGTAGCTGGCGCCGGCGCGCTTGGCGGTGTCGAGTGCCAGCAGGAGCAGCTCGCGCGTGGGGGCATCCATGCGGTCCTGCACATGCGGCACGAGCCGCGAATGTGCGGCGGCGTCTTTCGGCCGGCCGACGGCAAGGGCCCCGGCGGCGAGCGCGGTGCTGGCGACGAATTCTCGGCGAGTGGTCATGCGAAGTGGCTGGGAGAGCGTCAACGATCCGATACGGCGGAAAGTCTACGCACGGCCCAGCCACTTCGCGGAATGAATCGCTAGAACGTGATCCGCATTGCCACACCAGCACCACTGACACCGGCAACCGGCAGGATCGGCGATACGGTGGCGCTTCCGACGCGCGGTCGGTGCGCCGCGTCACGCTGGGCCGTCACGTATGCGCGATGCCGCAGCAGGCCTCGCGTCGAGAAATACGCGGTGACGCCTCCGGCGAGGAGCGACAGCGGTGCGACCGCACGCGGCGACGTGTTGACACCGGCTGCGGCGATACCGACGCCAAGGCTGGCCGCACTCGCCGCGAAGCCTGCGAGATTGCTCAGTCGGCGATGGCCATCGGCGTTGCCACGCGTCGTCCAGAGCGACGTGGCGAGGCTGCCGGTGATCGCAACGGCCGATCCGATCGCGTAGGCCGCGTCGTTGTTCCTGGGCGCCGCAACCTCAGGCGACGGAAAAAAGTACGGAACCTGAATTCTCGCGGCCTCGGCCAGTGTCAGGCCGGTGGTATCGAGCCAGTGTGCGAAGGCAGTGTCACTCCCGAGTTGCGCGACATAGACGTTGTTGTCCGACGTGGCGACACGATCGACAATGTCGCGCCGCCCGGTCGACTCGAGCAGATGGGCCACGGCGCACAGCACACCGGTTTCGCGATCGACGAAATACGGCGTCGGCTGGCCGGGAAAATCGTAATTGTGCGGGAACGCGCCGGCATCGCGATAGGCGCGCAACGTCATGAGCAGCGCGGCGCGGTGCGAACGCTGCGACGATGACAGCGCAGCGAGATCGCGGGTAGGCAGCTCAGCGAGCACACTGTCGAAGTGTGCGCGGATGCGGCGAATTTCTGTCGTACGAGCGCCGTCAGCGGCAGCATCGAACGATGCGCGGTGCGGCGTTGGCGCATGTGTGAACGCGAGTGCAACGAACGCGACGAGCGGATACAGGCTGACAATCGGAATGATCATACGCTCTCCAGGCACGACGTCGATGGTGTGTGGTTCCTTGACGCCTACCTGCCGCGTGGGCATACGGTCACGGGCGCACATTCGGGACAACAGCACGCATCACGATTCCGGCAGCGGACGAGCAACCTGATACCAATTCGCCAGCCACGTCGCCGACACACCCCAGTCG
>JANLPZ010000050.1:0-67149 GCA_031367535.1 Gemmatimonadaceae bacterium | reverse complement strand
GGCATCGACGAATGCCCGCCCTGCGCGCGTGAGGTGAGTCGCAGCGACAGGTATCCCTTCTCGGCGATGCCGACGACGGCCGCCAGGCCACTCACACCGGGAATCGCGCCCGTCGCCATCACGCCGCCTTCGTCGATCACGAGCGCCGGCTTCACACCACGACGCACCAGGGAATCGACGATCGCACGCGCACCGAACCGACCACCGACTTCTTCGTCATGCCCGAACGTGAGATACACGGTGCGCGCCGGCTTCTCGTTGCGTGACAACATGTCCTCCACCGCTTCGAGCACTGCGAGCACCGTCACCTTGTCGTCCATCGTGCCGCGACCCCACACGAAGCCATCCGCGACATCGCCGGAGAACGGCCCGTGCGTCCACTCCTTCAGATTCGACTCGGGCACCGGCACCACATCCATGTGGCCCATCAGGACAATCGGTGCCAGCGTCGTGTCGGTGCCGGTCCATGTATACAGCAGGCTCAGTTCCGACACCTTCTCGAGTTTGAGCGATGCGTGCACGCGCGGAAACGCGGTCGCGAGAAAGTCGTGGAATCCGCGGAACGCGGCGGTGTCGATCGGGCCGCCTGAGGCAGTCGACACTGTCGCGAACTTGACCGCGCCGGAGAGTCGTTGCGCGGCGGTCGCTTCATCGATCACCACCATCTTCGTCGCCGCAGCCGGTCCGACCGGCGCCGGCAACATCAGCGCTCGCACTGCCATGACGCCGAACAGGCCGACGATCACGACAGCGAGAAAAGCGAACAGGCGCTTCATGTCTGTCTCCCGACGATGTCATGGATGGCGGCCGCCAGATCCTCGACCAGTGCGTCGATCTGCGGAGCGTGTGTGCGGAAGCTAAGCACACAGACCCGCCCCACGTATCGACCGCCGGCCACCGCACCGCTGATCATCACGCGCCCGCGTTTCGACACATTGGCCATCAGCTCACGCGTCGCCGCATCCTCATCGGCCAGCGTCGCGCCTGGCCAGGTGATGTGAAAGGGGAACAGCGACAGCTCCGGTGGCGCATCCATCACCACATGCGGCAGCTCGGCCACGCGCCGCGCCGCATCCAGCGCCAAAGCGCGCTTCTCCGCGATCGCATCACGAAACGCGTCCGTGCCATAGAGCTTGATCGTGAGCCACATGCGCAACCCGGGAAATCCGCGCGACAGATCCGGCCCGTGCTGACTCGGGTCGTAGAACTCCGCCGCACTCGGCGCATCCGGCAGGTAGTCTGCAGTCGCCCCGTGTGCGGCGCGCAATGCAGCACCATCGCGCACGAGCAATGCACCGGTGCCGTATGGCATGAACATGCCTTTGTGCGGATCGAGCGTCAGCGAGTCAGCGCGTTCAATGCCGCGCAGCACGGCACGCGTGTCCTCGCACAACTGGAAGAAGGCACCGTAGGCGCCGTCGACATGATGCCAGAGATCTTCGTCGTGGCACACGTCGGCAATTTCATCCAGCGGATCGACTGCGCCGGTATTTGTCGTACCCGCGTTGGACACCACCATGAACGGCAGCAGACCGGCCGCACGATCGACGGCAATCGCGTCACGCAGCGCATCTGCGGTCAGATGGAACTGTGCGTCACACGGAATGGAGCGCACACGATCCGGCATGATGCCCGCAAGCTTCGCCGACTTGATCACGCAATGATGCGCCTGATCCGACGTGTACAGCACACCGCGACGGATGTCAGATCCGAGGTATTTCTCGCGCGCGCACAAGACGGCGTTGAACGTCGCCATCGAGCCTCCGGTCGTGAACACGCCACTCGTGCCGAGCGGCATTCCCATCCACTCGCGCAACCACTCGAGTGCATTCGCTTCCAGCTGCACCAGCGCGGGCGCCGCCTGCCAGATGCCCGTGTAGCGATTGGTGGTGTCGGCGATGAAATCCGCGAGCGCCGCCGGAAACACGCCACCGCCCGGAATGTACGCGAGATATCCCGGTGACGGCGTGTTGAACGATTGCGGGATGTATTCGTTGAACAGCGCGTCGAGCAGCACGGGCAGCGCACGGCCCGCTGCCGGCGCGGGTTCTCGCATGCGGCGACAGAGCGACTCGGCGTTGTCCGCACCGTACAGCGGCTGCTGCGGCAGCGTCGTGATGTGCTCCACGCAGCGCGCCACGACGAGATCCGCCATTGCGCGCATCTCGTGCGCACTGAATTCAAGATTTGTGATACGTGCTCCAGGCAGATAAGGGCGGCCGGTCAGAACCAACCGCAACCAATATCACGCCATGAGCATGGTTTTACGCGATCAGGCGATCGCCTCGGCGAACGTCGTGGCGTCGGTCACCTTGCCGTCGAACAGATGGACCTGGCGGCCCGCGTGTTTCGCATACCGCTCGTCGTGTGTCACCATGCAGATCGTCGCGCCATTGGCGTTCAGCTCCTGCAGCAGCGTCATCACCGCCTCACCGTTCTTGGAATCGAGATTTCCGGTCGGCTCGTCGGCGAGGAGAATCGCCGGATCACCCGCGACGGCACGCGCCACGGCCACACGCTGCTGCTGACCGCCCGAAAGTTGCGGCGGATAGTGCTTGGCGCGATGCGACATCCCGACGCGATCCAGCGCCCGATCCACTCGCGCCTTCCGATCGGCCGCCGTCAGGTCGTTACGATATGTGAGCGGCAGCTCGACGTTCTCCGCCACGCTCAGGTCGCCGATCAGGTTGAACGCCTGAAAGATGAAGCCGATCTGTCGGTTGCGAACACGCGCACGTTCAGCCGCCGAGAGCGTCGCCACCGGCTGACCGGCAAGGTTGTAGCTGCCACCGCTCGGTGCGTCGAGCAGACCGAGGATCGACAGGAGCGTCGTCTTGCCGCAGCCAGATGGCCCGGCGATCGCGACGTATTCGCCTTCGTCGATCGTGAAGTCGATGGACTGCAGCGCATGAGTTTCCATGTCGTCAGTCAGGAAAACCTTGCGGATGCCCTGCATCTCGATCAACGGACGGGCGGGCGCTGTCATGTGGGTAGCCAGAGTTCGGGGTGAAATCACTTGAGCCGCACGCGGGCGGCGGAGGCATACGCGGACATGTCGGACAGGATGACGCGATCACCGACCGTGAGCCCGCCCAGCACCTCGATGCTGTTGGCGGAATTTCGCCCGAGGGTGACAGCGATGCGTACGGCTTCGCGGCCATCGGGTGTCAGTCGGAAGAGACTCGTCTGACCGCCTGGCACCACAACGGCAGGCCTACCGGTGTAGCGCACGTTGGTCAGCTTCTCGATCTGGATCGTACCGTCGACGCTCAAGTCGGGCACCGCGCCTTCAGGCAACGTGCCATCGAGCGCGACATCGATCGTCACGCTGCCCTGCTGCGCCGCCGGATCCTTGCGTATCACGTGACCGCGCACAACACCATTGCGCGTGTCGACGTTGGTGAGCTGGCCGATCTGCACATCCTTTGCCTGCGACTCGGGAATGCGCAGGACGGCCTTGAGGTGACCCGGTTGTACGACCTTGGCGAGCGTCGTGCCTTCCGGCACCCATTGGCCAAGCTGCAGCGTCAGATCCTGCAGCACGCCTGCCTCTGGCGCACGCACTTCGAGCGCACGAAGTCGCGCCTGCTGATTCGCCGCGATCGCGCGCAGCTGCGTCACCTGACCCGCTTGCGTCGCGACCTGCGCATCGATGGACTCGCGCATCAGCTTCAGGCGATCCTGCTCGACGCGCAGCCGTGTCGTCATTTCTTCCGCAGCCGCACGCCGATTCGCGACTTCGAAGGTCGACGCGAGACGCAGTCGCACCAGGGAATCGACACCAGCCGCTTCCTGCGACGCGCTGAGATGCTGCGTGCGCGCAGTCGCCACGACACCTTCTTGCGTCAGCAACCCACTACGCAAGTTGGTTCGCAGCGACAACAACGCGCTTTCGGCCTGCCGCACCTGCTGGTCAGCCTGCATCGACTGCAACTGCAGGTCAGGGTTCGAAAGCTCGAGCAGCAGGTCGCCGGCCTTCACGACCGCGCCGGCCTGCACGTGCACCCGTTCCACACGCGCCGAGGCCTGCGCGGTGATCCAGCGAATCTGTTCAGGGGCCAGCGCACCGGGCGCACGCACCTCACGCACGATGTCACCCTGCCGCACCGAATCCACAAGAATCGCGGCCCGTTCGATCGTCGGCAGTGCGGCGTCGAGGCGCGAGAGTGCGACAATACCGACAATTCCGAGCACGACGCCACCCGCAATCAGTGCCGTCCGACCGTATCGCTTGGGCGGTGTACGAACGATATCCATTGTCAGCGTCGTCCTGAACGTGAGTTTCGTACGTTAATCGACTCAGTCATGGCGCAGCGCCTGCATCGGATCCACCAGCGCCGCCCGACGCGCCGGAATGAAGCCAGCCGCCAGTGCCACGAGCGCCAGGCTGATGACGGACAGCGAGAACACCGACGGGTCGAAGCCCTCGAGGCCGAACAGCAAAGCACGCGCCGCCTTTCCAATGCCGAACGCCGCCGACACACCGACCACACCACCGATCGCCGTCATCAACCCGACCTGCTTCATGACCATGCCGCGTACACGTGCAGCATTCGCACCGAGCGCCATGCGCACGCCGATTTCGCGTGTGCGCTGCGCCACACTGAACGCCAGCATACCGTAGAGTCCAATGCCGGCCAGCAGTGTCGCGATGATCGCGAACGCCGCCGACAGAATGCTGATCATGCGGTCGAGGAAGACGTTTTCGCGAATCTGCTGTGGCATCGACTTCAGCTCCTCGACGGGCACCGTCGGGTCCAGCTTTTTCATCACCGCGGGAATCGCGGCCATCAGCTGCGCCGTTGGCAGCGACGAGCGCACGTAGAAATGCAGCGCGCCGATGCTGTGATCCTGTCGCGCCGCGTAGTAGAACACCGGCGGCACCGTGTCCTTCACATCGCTGTACTTCATGTCCGGCACGACGCCCACGATCTGCACTTTCAGCGAATCCTTCGGACCACCGTCGATCATGAACTTGCCGACCGCATCGCGACCGAGATTGAACTTCTTCACGAAGGCTGAATTGACGACCGCCACTCTGGCGCCGCCGTACTGGTCCGATTCGGCGATGTCGCGACCCGCGCGCAATGGCACGCCAAGCATCGTGAAATAGCCAGGTCCGACCTGATTGAATCGTGAACCGTTGTCGACATCGGGACCGCTCGCGAACCCCTGCACCTGCACGCCGGAGCCCCAGTTCTCTCCCGACAGCAACGGCACGCGACTCGACGTCACGCCGGTGACACCGGGAATCGCCTTCAGCTCCTGCTCGACACGCGCGAGATAGACCGAGGCGCGCGTAGTGTCCATCCCGGCGCGTACCGGCGACAGCGAGAACGTCGCCAGGTCGTTCACGTTCATGCCAAGGTCGACTCGGCTCACGTTGCGAAGACTCTTGAGGAAGAGACCGGCCGATACGAGCAGTGCCATCGACAGCGCGATCTGCACGGTCACCAGAGTGGCACGGAAACGCGCGGCCGCCTTGCCACCCGTCAACTGGCCCGCACCCGCGCGAATCACTCCGATCAGGTCCGCGCGGGTGCTGTGCATGGCCGGAAAGAGTCCGAAGACCAGGCCCGTCACGAGCGCCAGCGCCGCGGTGAACACGATCACTGGCGGCTGCAATGCAAACGCGATCGTGCCCGCTGCATCCGCGGGCATCATCGACGCGATGAAACTGAGTGTGACTTTCGCCACGATCAAGCTCACCACGCCGCCGATCGCGGCCAGCAGAATCGATTCGGTCAGCAGCAGCGAGAGGAGTTGCTTCCGACTTGCGCCGAGCGCAAGTCGGACGCCCATCTCCGCCGAACGCCCGGCGCCGCGGGCGAGCAGGAGGTTGGCAATGTTCGCGCAGGCGATGAGCAGGACCACCAGCGTCACACCCATCAGCAGATACAGCGGCGACTTCGCTTCAGTATGCACGCTGCTCTGCCCGCGACGACCATCCTCCGCCGTCAGTACCTTCTTTCGAAATTGTGCCAGCGTCTGGACACTCATGTCCTCCTGCAGCGGCACTTCGACGTCATTCAGGACCGGCCGATACAGGGCATTCAGCGCCACGGTCGCCTGCTCGAGCGTCACGCCGGGTTTCCGTCGCCCGAACACGTACATCCAGTACGACCGTCGATTCTCGAATTCCTTGAAGCCGACTTCCAGTTCGGCGCGCATCGAGATCGGCACGTAGACCGACGGTTGTGCACCGAGAGTCGTACCACTGAAACCCTTCGGCGCCACACCGATCACCGTGAATGTCCTGCCGTTGATGCGAATCGTCTTGCCGATCGCACCTGGTGACTCGCCGAACTTGTCGCGCCAGAATTCGTAGCCGAGCACCACCACGAAATTCGCGCCGATCACGGCATCGTCCGTCGCCGCCAACAGTCGGCCCGCTGCCGCCTGCAGCTGCAACGTCGGGAAATACGACCCGGACACCATCGCACCCTGCCCCGTCATCGGCTCACCGTCGATGGAGAGGCTGGGACCGAAGGTCCGGTGCGCCGCGAGACCGGTCAGCACGGTCTGTGTACGCTCGAGATCGCGGAACATCGGATAGCTGAACACGACCTCGCAGCTTCCAGCCTGCGAACACTGCGTCTGTCCCGGCTTGGGACCCGGCGCGCCGAGATTGATCAAGCCGGCCGGATCAGGCACGGGGAGCGGTCGCAGCAACATCTGATCGAACAATGAGTAGATCGCGGAATTCGCACCGATGCCAAGTGCCAGCGACAACACGGCAATCGCGGTCACGAACGGCGTCTTCAGCAACATGCGCGCTGCCAGCCGCAGGTTACGTATCATGTGTGTGATGCCAGGCGGGTGAACAGTTCGCGACGCGCCCGGATCGGGAGCGAGGTGTCTGGCACCTCTGACGTAAGAGGACGGCGAATGGTTTCTTGGCCGGCGCGATTCCGCGTCGAACGCCCCCTGCCAGCTCACGGAAACGGGCGCGGACGCGGCTGCGGCCAGGGCCACGGATCGGTCGCACTGCGGCCGGCCAGCGACCGTACGGCGGCTTCGCGCACCGAGGCATCGCTGGAGTCGAGCAGGTCCGTCAGCATCGCTTCGGAGTGTTCTCCCGATTCGATCAGCGCCCGCAGCTGGGCACGACGCGCCTTGGCGTTCCGCTCACGCTTGATCGCCACCTTCAGTGCGGGCACCGCAGCCGGATCACGAATTTCGCCGAGCGCCCAGGCGGCCTTGACCCGGATTTCGTCATCCGCGTCGCCGACGGCGAGGATCAGTCCCGGCGGCGCCTTGCGCGTGTCGATGTTACCGAGTGCCCATGCGGCAGTGGCACGCACATGCTGATCGGTGTCCTTCGCGAGGACTTCACCCAGCACGTCCGTCGCCTCGGCACTTCCCAGCTCGCCGAGTGCCCAGACTGCCGTTTCCCGCACGTTTTTGTCGGCGTCACGCTGCGCCGAAATCTGCAGGCCGTTCACGCTTGCCTTCGCATCGATGTTGCCAAGCGCCCATGCACACATCTCGCGCACACGCGGATCGCTGTCGCGGCCGAGTACATCGCTCAGATCACGCGCGGCCGATTCGGCTTCGAGGTTGCCGAGTGCCCAGGCCGCGGTGCGACGCACCGACGCAACCTTGTCGTCCTTGAGCACGCGCAGCAATGCCGGGATCGCACTGCTCGAGTCGAGCTGACCGATGGCGCCGATCGCTGCTTCACGCACGGTGGAATCGGCGTCCGTCAGCACTCCCATCAACGGACGCAGCGCCGCTCCATCTTCCACGCGACCAAGTGCCCACGCCGCGTTGGCACGCACGCCGGTCGCGTTGTCGCGCAGCACGGCAATCAGCGCCGGCGTGACCGTCTTCGGCTCGATCAGGCCAAGTCCGAGTGCTGCCGTTTCGCGCACCGTGGCAGCAGTGTCCGACAACCGCGTCGCAAGACCACGTGTCGCCATCTCACCGCCGGATCGGCCAAGCATACGCACCGCCAATGATCGCACGCAGCGATCGGCGGAGGACACGTTCTCCAGCATCAGCGCGACATCGGCGTCGGCGAGGTGCCGGCCGCGCGCGTCATCGTCGTCCGACAGTTGCACCGGCGACAGCGGTGTGTGTGGTGCGCGCATGCCGCGCCCCCAGCCATTGCGATCGATCGCATCCGACGCGAGCGAACAGACCATCTCCGGCGCACCACGCGCCGCTGACAACAATGCGCGCAGATCATTCGTGATCGCGGCAGGGACGCGCGCCGCTTCGGCCACAGCATTGGGTGAGCAGGCGATGATCGCGCCAGCAACGAGGAGTGCAACGCTTCGAACCATGGAAACTCCCGCGAGAGATGGTGATTATGTTGATTTTTCAGCACTACAGGGCAAAGGAAGAGCGCGAGATTCGCGCTGTTCCGTGGTGCACGTGCGGTACGACAGCGTTGCAGTGGGCAGTGATCAGCGTTCAGGAAACGGGCGCGGGCGGGGACGCGGCTGCGGCCAGGGATCACTACCACGACCAGCCAGTGCACGAATCGCGAGGGCACGCGCTTTCGCGTCCGCCCCTTCGATGATGCGCTGCAGCGGCGCCACGGCGCGCTCACCCATGACACTGATTGCGCGTACCAGCGCCCACTTGGTATCGGCGTCCGTTTCTTTCTGAAGCGCCGTTTCGAGCGCAGCCGCCGCGTCACCATCCTCGATCTCGAACAGGGCCCACGCCACGGTGGCGCGCACCCGTGCATCGCGATCGGTGAGTGCAGCGATCAATGCGGCGGGTGCGCGACGTGGGCTCGCATTTCCGAGTCCCCACGCACCGAGTTCGCGTACCGCGGAGTCTTCATCCGTGAGCGCCGTTGTGAGTGCGGCAACGACCGCGGGAATTTTGCCATCGCCTCCGTCGCCGAGCGCCCAGACCGCGGTCTTGCGCACCGACTTGTCTCGTTCGTCGCGAATCACGTCCGCGAGTGTGACCGCGACGCGCGCGTTATCGGCGCCGTCGGACAATGACCATGCCGCCATCTCACGAACATCGGCACTCCCATCCTTGCGCACGGCGTACAGCAGTGCATCCAGAGCCGTCTCGTTTTCGGTGAAGTCGTTCAGACCCCACGCCGCCGTGCGGCGAAGCGACGCCGAGGTGTCGGTGCGGAGGATGCGGGCCAGCACACTCGCGCGTGCGCTACTGTCGCCGGCGGTCTTGACGGCTGGCAGCGAACGAAGCCGATCGTCGCCGCGCACGGCTGCGTTCATCGCGACCACTGGTTCCGGCGGCGCCTGCGCCATGGCTGCCGGTGACGCGACGGGTGCGGGACTCGCCGCTGGTTCGGCAGAAGCGACCGGTCCACCTCGGCGGCGCGCCTCGGTAAAGGTGGTCCTCAGTGTCACGCTGTCGACACGCGTTTCGTCACGACGCACGGTGTCCTGCGCGACAGCGACATTCGACTGCGACGGCACCGGTGGTTCTGACTGCGGCGCGCTGGTCACACGTGGCACCGCCGATCCGGTCACGATCGCGAACATCATCAGCCCACCAGCGAGCGTGCTGGCCTGCATGCGTGTCGGCGCCGTGCGCGAAAGATGCGGATCGAGAATCGCCAGCATGCGGCCTTCGAATTCCGACCGTGTCGCCATGGCCATCGCCACCGACGGGGTGCCGTGATTGCGCACGGACGTCACGATATCGAGCAGATGTTCTGCGTAGTCGCTGGCGCGAGTGCCACAGCCGAGCGCCAGGTCATCACAGGCGCGTTCACTTTCGGAACGCAGGCGACGGGCGGCCATCCAGGCCAGCGGATGAAACCAGTACAGCGCACACACCACGCGACCGAGTGTGTGTCCGACGATGTCTCGGCGACGGATGTGCGCCAGTTCGTGCAGCAGCACAGCGGTGCGACGTTCGTCGTTCCACGATTCGCAATCCGCCGGCATCACGATCGTCGGCGTGCGCAGCCCGCAGGCGAAGGGCATCGTCACGTTGTCGGCGCGCAACAGCCGCGGCACTTCGGTGAGCTCGAGTCGATCAGCGATGTCCATCATCGGTCCCTGCCATTCGCTGCTGTCGAGCGCCGTGGCACCGCGTACGATCCGTCGCACCGAGAACGCACCGTAGGCGAGCCAGCCGAGAATCCCGGCAGCAACGGCGGCCCAGACGAGTGCCAGCATCGTCGAGAGCGCGAGCGGTGTGCGCGAACTCACGTCAGCAGTTGGTGCAGTGGTACGCGGCTCGGACGGTCCTGTGTTGGCCTCGGCCGTCCGAATTGCAGCGGCGGTAGTGTTCCGCGACTCGTTGACAATCGGTGACATGACGGCTGGCGTCGCTGCGACCGCTGGCAACACCACCGGTGTCACGCCCCACGCGGCCGGCAACAACTCGAATCGGATCGGACTCCACATCGCGAGCATGGGAATCGCCAGCATCGCGAACAGCGACGCCACCCACACCAGATGACGCGACGTGGCGGATGCCCGCCGCATCAGCGTCGTCAGCACGAGTGCCACGAGCAGGACAGCGGTTGCCTTCATCAGGATCAGCAGCACGGGCATCAACGCCACCGCGCGCACATCGAGTATCGAGGTATCCATGGCTTATCTCCCGCTCTTGCGAGCGCCGGCGATACGGGTGCGCAGCGCCTGCAGTTCCGCATCGGACAGTGAGGTGTCCGACATCCGGAGCAACGCGGTCACCGCCTGTTCGGTGGATCCGGCGAAATACGTCCGGACGACATGATCGAGCACGTCGACCTGCGCCTGCTCGGTCGGGGCGGCCGGGAAGTACACGTAGCGCGGTCCATCCTCGCGAAACGCGATCAGCGCCTTCTCTCCCAGGATCCGGAGTATCGACCGGACAGCCGAGTACGTCGGCGGATCGGCGAGCTCTGCCATGATCTCCGCCACGGTCGACTCGCCGCGCCGGTGGAGGATGTCCATCACCTGCCGCTCTCGGCGGGTCAGGTCTTCGGTGGTCTTGGGCGTCGGGGTCATGGCGACACGATGGAGGGGCATGTCTGCTGATTTTTCAACTGTGTTGATTATTCAGCAGAGCAGGCGGGATGTCAAGGCCCCGGCGCTCGACCGCACACCCGCGTCCCCGACCCCACTCGCCGCTCGACCAGGGCCCCTGTGGCCAACCTGGACGCCATATGTAGAACTAGTCCAATCGCCGAGCCCGCTCGTTCTGGCCAGAGCGCGTCCATTGAGAGAGGCGCCACAACTGCGGATTGGCGGTTTGACTAGTCGCGTAACGCTTCCAAAGCGGCAGTGCGGAGGGCAGAATAGACGGAGCGCATCGAGACCCGACACCAGACCGACAGAAAAGGAATAGGATGCTGTTCGCCTCGCTTCGCACTGGTATCAGCGGCAGACTGACACTGCTTGTCACGCTGCTCGCGCTGTGTGCATGCCACCGCTCACACGTCGATGTCGGGCGTCGGCAGATCGTTGTGCACGTGACGACGGCCGGTGACACGGCGCCGAGACAGGCGTATCTGTCCCTTCGTGCTGATGACGACACGGCGCTGGTCATTCTGACAGCGGAATCACCGGGTCGGTATGTCGGGCAGATTTCTGGCGCCCCACAACGCGCAACGCTTCGCGTCGTCGTACCGCAGCATGCCACTATCGTCGCGCACCTCTGGTTGCCGTCATCGGGTGACGCCGAGTTCCGCATTCGGCCGCGCGCACTGATCCCGCTTGTGACCGCTGACGAGCCGAGTGTCGTCGGCGATTTCAACGATTTCAAGGAAGAAACCGGCGTTCCGCTACGGCCAACGAATCACGGGACGCTGCGCGCTGCGATCCCATTTCACGGCGACTCGTGCCGGTTTCAGATACTTGGCCTCAGCGCGGGCGCGCGCGGGCCGTGGATTCCCGTATCCTCGCTGGTGTTGGTGAAGGTCAACGGAGTACAAACGTTCGCTGGCGTGATGACGCCGGTCACTGACTCTCTGATCTTCGAAGTCGACACAGCACAGCGCGTACCGAATCTGCGGGCTCCATCCGTCGTCACGGTGACGCGCGATTCGTCGCTTGCGCTCGCAAATGCGCTCGGCGCCGAGCGGGAAGACGTATATCGTTTTTCACAGATGATTCAGGCGCATTCTCCGGCTGGCGCAACTTGGGTCCGAGACCCTGTCATTGCTCGCGCTCAGAGTGCGTTGTCGACGTCGATCGACTCGAGGGTGCGAGGCGAAGCACTCGTCAGCATCCTGACGCTCGCCAGCATGCCCAGCGACTTTCTCGCAAGTACGAGCGCCCAGTTTTTCGCGGACGTGCCGCCAGGCTCACGGCTCCTCAATGACGCATCGGGCGCGTCCGCGCTTGCTCGGGCATTCGCGAGTGCCGAAGTGCCATCGGACGCAGAGAAACTAGACACCTTTAAACGCCTGCAAGCCACACGCGCGCGAGCATATGCGCTCCCGATTGCGCGAAATAGCACGATTGACTCCTCTCCACGGATCAACGCCTATCTCGCACTCGTTCGTGCGCTCGATGCGGTGCACGATACCGCCAGCCTCGACAAAGCAATCGCAGAGGCAGTCGCAGTATTTCCCAGGAACGCAGGAATCGCGATGCTGCCCCGTTCCGTGGGAAGCGGACAGGTGCTCCGTGTCGGTGCCAAATTTCCGCCATTTCGCCTCACTGACCTCGACGGCCCGCAATCGGAACTCACGAACGACGTTTTCTCCGGCAAACTCACCCTGGTCGACTTCTGGGGCACGTGGTGTGCGCCGTGCGTGCGAGAAATACCTTCGATGCACAAGGCCTACGAGGCGTGGAAGGAGAAAGGCTTCACCATCCTCAGCATCTCGAGCGATGAAAGTATCGATGCAGTGAAGCGGTTTCGCCGCGACAAATGGGCTATGCCCTGGATGCACAGCTGGAGCGGCGCTGGAATCACCACGCCGGCGCTGAGCGCACTCGGCGTCCTATCGTTTCCGACCGCAGTCCTCGTTGACGGTGAAGGTCGCATAGTCGCGATCGGCGGCGCTGCCCGCGGCGATTCACTCCAACTCACCATCGCGCGATACTTGCACTGACCCGACCTCGCGGACTTGAGTGCCAGTCACCCGCGTCCCCGACCCCACCCGCCGCTCGACCAGCCCTTCGCTGACCAACCTGGCGATCGCCGCCTCGACCGTATTCCGCGCCACCCGCAGTTCCTTCGCCAGCACTCTCGACGCCGGTATCAACGCACCGACCGGCAACGATCCGTTTTCGATCGACTCGCGAAGTTGCGTGTACACCTGCCGCCACAACGGAACCAGCGCCGCGTCCCCCTTTCGCGCGACTCGTATCCCTGCACTCCGCTTTCGTGCCGCGCTGTCGGGCTTCGTCATGATTGCACTCGCACGGATTCCGGCTCTCGTGATTCTACCGGCATCGCAACTGCCTGACGCAAAGACGCAAAGGCGCGAAGCGCCGCGCACGCAATTCGGGAATCCGGATACGCGTCCGGTAAGTGATGAAAGGAAGAAACTTGCCTCGTACGTCACCGACGGCTTGGCGTCTTTGCGTCTTTGCGTCAAGGCACTTCGGTACATCACGCGACACTTTCACTCGCGCGTCCGCCACAGCTTGCGAAGCACCGGCTCCACGAGCCCGCACACCGACGCGCCGAGTCCCGTGCGTGCACCGACCGTGGAACCAAGTTCCTGATACGCCGCTGTCGAGTCGCTGTACGCCGTCCACACGGGCAACGCGGGCCCGTTCGGATTGCCCGTCGCCGCGAATCGCAGCCAGTAGCCGACCATCGCGTCGCTCAACGCGGAATCCGCCACTTCTCGCTTCGGGGCAGGTACACGAGCATTGAAGATGTAGTCGATATCAGCAGCGTGGTACGCACCCATCGCTTCCTCGCCCGGTGGCACGCGTGTGAACAAATACAGGAACACATCGCTGCTGACCCTGCGCATCGCGCGCGCCGCCAGCCGCGTCTGACAGGTGAAGAAGAAGTCGGTCACCAGCCGACGTGCGGCCAGATCGACATCGGCGTCTGCATGCGCCGGATACAGCGCGAGCATCGAATCACGTGTTGCGCCAAACGTGTCGCCGACCCAACCGCGATATCGATCGACCGTACGCGCAAATCCCGGCATCGCGCCGCCGAGCGACGACATCTCGAGCGCAGTGCTCCCAAGCATCAAGGCTACCGGCAGTTGTTTGCCCCGATCGAACACCTTCGCGGTCATCTCGCGCAGCACGAGGCCATCCACGATCGGCTGAAAGATTCCGCTCTGCAGAAACACACTCTGTGCCTGCACCACCGTTTCACCCGGTACGGCGCGCAACGCCTTCAGTACGTCGTCGTCGCGCGCGGTGCTGTCCGGCGCAACGCCGAGCGAGCGCGCGAAGATCGTTCCGAATCGTTCAGCGGTGGTGAGCGACGCGAGGCCGTCCATCGGCGCACCGCTTTGCGGAATCGCGCGCTGGAACAGCCCCTTGGCCAGTGGGGACGCCATCAGGTGCACGATGTTGTTGGCACCGGCCGACTGCCCGTACAGGGTCACACGCGTGGAGTCACCACCGAACGCCGCGATGTTGCGCTGCACCCAGCCGAGTGCGGCGAGAATGTCGAGCAACGCATAGTTCCCAGACGCATGAGCGCGCCCTTCGCGCGAGAGCGCCGGATGGGCGAAGAATCCCATCACGCCGACGCGATAGTTGATGCTCACGAGTACCACGCCACGTCGCGCGAGGCTCGTGCCGTCGTAGTGTGGCCGGCCGGACGTTCCGGCGATATTCGATCCGCCGTGAATCCACACGATCACCGGCCGCGGCGTCGAATCGTGCGCGAGGTTGGTGGTCCAGATGTTGAGCGTGAGACAATCCTCGCTCACATCACCACGCACCGCGCCGCCGAGTGCGACGGGCTGCAGACAGGCATGTCCGAACTGCGACGCATCACGCGCGCGTCCCTGCACCGGCCGATACCGCTGCGTCGGTTTCCATCGCAGCGCCCCCACCGGCGGCTCGGCGTACGGGATCCCCTTGAACACCGCCACGCCCGGCGCCGAACTCCATTGCCCTGCAACCGTCTCGCCTTCGACCACAACGACTGGACGTGCTTGCGCGCTAGCGGTCGCAATCGCGACGAAATGATAGATCAAAGGCAGCCTGCGCATCAGACGCATCACGGCGACAGCTCAACGCAACGGCGCAACGACGCAACGAAAAAAAAATCAAGGCACCGGCGAGTGAGACTATGTGCTGACATCAGTTCAATAGGTCGTTGGCGTCAGGTCATGAGCTCGTTGCGTCGTTGCGCCGTTGCGTTTTGCAGTCAGGATCTGCAGCCGGTCATCCATGCTTCACCGCACCGAAGGAATCAGCGCCTGGTACACCATGTTGGTGAATCGCGACGCGACATCGCTGCTGTTCGGGATCTGCTGCATCATGAACACGATCACCAGTCGCTCCGCCGGATCCACGGTGTACGATGAACCGTAGGCGCCGCCCCAGCCGAAGCTGCCGACCGACCGGAATCCATCCGCGCCGAGTCGATCGACCGTTGAAAACCCGAGCCCGAATCCGCGACCGTCATTCGCGTACAGCGTGCCCGTCTGATTGCTCGTCATCAGCGCCACTGTGCGCGGCGCCAGAATTCGCGCGCCATCCAGCACGCCACCGTTCAGCATCATCTGCAGAAAGCGGGCGTAGTCACGCGCCGTCGACAACAGGCCGGCGCCACCGGAGAACGCGCGCCGCGGACCATCGACGTAGTCGCCCTGCCCCATCGGTCCATCACTGGCTCGCTTGCTGTGGCCGAGCGAATCGCTCGCGTACACCGCCGCGAAGCGCGTGCGCTTTGTCGTCGGCAAAAAGAAGTGTGTATCCACCATCCTCAGCGGCGCCGTGATCCGCGTCCGGATGAAATCATCCAGCGGCAAACCAGACACACGTTCCACGACACAGCCAAGGATATCGGTATTGTAGCCATAGACGAACGCCGTACCCGGCTGCTTCACGAACGGCAACGTGCCGATCTTGTCCACCAACGTGCAGATCGGCTCAGACTGCGCCGAGAAGTAGAAGCCGAAGCCCATCGCATCGCCGAGTCCTTTCGCGCGATACTGCGCCGCCACTTGTGGGTCGGTGCCGTACGAAATGCCCGCGGTGTGCGTGAGCAGGTCGCGGATGGTGATCGGACGTCGCGCCGCCGCCGGTGTCGTCATTCCTGAATCGAGCACGGTTGTTTTGGCGAAACTCGGAATGAACCGACTCACCGGCGTATCGAGCGTGAGCTTGCCCTGCTCCACCAGCGCCAGAATCGACACACTCGTCAGCGCCTTGGATTGTGAGGCAATCCGGAAGATGGCGTCCGTCGTCGTCCGACGATTCGATTCGCGATCGGCATACCCCACCGCGCGTTCGTACATCACCTTGCCGTCGCGCAGCACGAGCGCCACCGCGCCGGTGATGGAGTTGTCGGCCACCGCACCGTCCAGCAACGAGTCGATGCGTGCCAGCCGTGCCGCGGACACACCGGGCATGCCCGTCGCACCAGGTGCTCGCGCCGCCGGAGCTGCAACGCCGACCTGCGCGTGCAGGAAGGAGGCCGCCAGCGCGACACACGACAGCGCGACGGCCAGTCCGCGCCACGAATTCCGGGAGTAGTATGGAGGAGTCATGCCGGCCACTATGCCGGCCGGTACCGTCTTCAGCAAGGCATCGACGATGCGATGGTTGCCCTTTGCGCTGTGTGGAGTCGCTTCGTGCGCGGCATCTCACGCCGCGCCGCTCGTCAATCCGCACGCGGCGGAGCAGATCGGCACCGTGCGTGAAATGTACGACGGACGTCTCTCGCCGGCGCTCGCGGCACAGACGTTTCGCAACATTGATCGCCTCTTCCCGTCGCGCACCATCGCACACGGTGGCACCATCTCGCCCCTGCCGGCCGCACCGCGTCCACTCGGCAATGTGCTCTGTTCGTCGCGCAGCCAGGTCGTGACGCTCGACGAATACATGCGACTCAATCGCGTCAGCGGCCTGCTCGTGTTGTCCGACGGACGCATTGCACTCGAGCGATATGCCCTCGGTGCGACACCGGCCACACGCTGGATGTCGATGTCGATGGCCAAGTCGATCACATCGACACTCATCGGCATCGCATTGCACGACGGAAAGATCCGCAGCCTCGACGATTCCGTCACGCGATATGTGCCGTCGCTGAAAGGCAGCGCCTACGATGGTGTGACGGTACGCAACATCCTCATGATGGCGTCGGGCGTGCGCTGGAACGAGACATACACCGACTCCTCGTCGGATCGACGACACCTGCTGGATGTGCAGATCGCACAGCAGCCCGGTGCCGCGCTGGCTCTGATGGCATCGCTGCCGCGCGCTGCGGCACCGGGTTCGGTGCTCAACTACAGCACCGGCGAAACGCTCGTTGCGGGCGAGATCGTGCGCGGGGCCGTGGGCACATCGCTGTCGGCGTATCTGAGCGAGAAGATCTGGCGGCGGGTCGGAATGGAAAGTGACGCGACGTGGTGGCTCGATTCGCCGGACGGCCACGAGATCGGCGGCAGTGGCATCACGGCGACGCTGCGCGACTACGGGCGCTTCGGTCTCTACGTCATGCGCGACGGTGTGATACACGGCAACAGCACGCTGCCCGCCGGATGGGTTGCCGACGCCGGCTCGGCGAAGACCCTCACGTCAGGCAAACGCGAAGCGTACGGCTACATGTGGTGGCCGGTCGAGAACGCCAGCAGCGGCAGTATTCACGACGGCGCGTTTTCCGCCGAGGGCATCTTCGGCCAGTGGCTCTACATCAATCCGAAGCAGCGGGTCGTGATCGTGCAGTGGAGTGCGCAGACCGCGCCGTCGGGTGGTGAAGTCGTGAATCCTGAAGACTGCTTTGGTGCGATCACCGCGGCAGTAGTCGCACGCTGACCCTCGGCTACTCGGACGCCGAAAGCGCATCGCGCTCGAGCCTGCCGTAAACTGAGCGCTAGCCAATATTGCGAACGCGCTCGCATTGTGATTGCCTCTCCTCCTCCGAACGGGACGCGTAGCTTCCACGATCGGCCAACGCCACGGCGCATCGGTGCGTACGGGGCACTGGACACCCTGCCATCCGGTATCGATCCGTGCGTACGAAATTCGTCCTCGCGAGCGCAGTTTGCGCCGCCATCAGTCTCGCGCCGCAGGCGTCGGCCCAACCTGCCCTTCCGCCCGCGCCGTCGGCCGCCGCCATCGCGCGCGCCCGAGCCGACAGCCTGCGGTATCCATACACCGTCGCCGACGTGCAATTCATGTCGGGGATGATCGGGCATCACGCGCACGCCATCGTGATGGCGAAGTGGGCGCCCAGCCACAACGCGGATCCGGCCGTGCAGCGACTCGCCGAGCGCATCATCAATGCGCAGGAAGACGAGATCGCGACCATGCAGCGCTGGCTCAGTGATCGGCTGCAGACCGTGCCCGAAGCAAAGCCGATGTCACACGACATGGCCGGAATGGCCGGCATGGATCACTCGGCGTTGTTGATGCCGGGCATGCTCACCGACGCACAGATGAAGGAACTCGATGCATCGCGCGGCCAGGATTTCGATCGCCTGTTCCTGACCTACATGATTCAGCACCACCGGGGTGCCACGTCGATGGTCACGAAGTTGTTCGGCACCGAAGGCGCCGGTCAGGACGAAACGATTTTCAAGTTCGCGTCCGATGTGAACGTCGATCAGACCACGGAAATTGCGCGCATGCAGCGCATGTTGTTCGAGTTCGAACTGAAGCGCGCCGGTTCGCCGGAGTAACCGCGCGAGGTTGTTGCACGTGTACGACCGCCGCAATTCCATTCCGGTCCATCCACAGGAAGCAGACATGGTCCCACGTTTGTCCGTTCGATCCACCGCGGTGCTGTTGGCGGCCGCCTTCCTGCTCGTCGCAGCCACAGCGCAAACGGTCGTCGCGCAGATGCCGCTAGGCGCGCAGGTCACCGCCGCATCCGCACCGTCACCGGATCCCCGGGTCGGACTGCGCGCCGGTTTGTACGACGCTGCCGAAGCGACGTGGAATCTCAAGGTCATCTCCCGCTCACGTCCGGCGGAACGCTTCGCGCCGTCCACGAACTCCGATCTCGCATTCACCGGCAAGTACGCCATTCAGGGCAGCTACAACGGCTATCAGATCTGGGATATTTCGAATCCCGAAAAGCCGGTGCTGACCACGGAGTACTACTGCCCGGCGTCGCAGAGCGATGTCTCGGTGTACAAGAACCTGCTCTTCGTGTCGGGCGAAGGTCTCACTGGCCGTATCGATTGTGGCGCGCAGGGTGTGCGCGACACGGTCAGCAAGGATCGCCTGCGCGGTGTGCGCATCTTCGACATCACGGACATCAAGAATCCGAAGAATGTCGGCAACGTGCAGACCTGCCGCGGCTCGCACACGCACACGGTGCTCGTCGATCCGAAGGACGCCGACAACGTGTACATCTACATTTCCGGCTCGTCCGGGGTACGCTCGCCGAATGAACTGGCCGGCTGCGTCTCAGACGCGAGCAATGCCAACTCGGCGCTCTTCCGCATCGAAGTGATCAAGGTGCCGGTGGCGCATCCCGAGCTGGCCGCAATTGTCAGCTCGCCGCGCATCTTCAACGACCTGACCGCTCCGGCGCGTCACGGCGAAGCGCCGGAAGATGTCGCCGCAGCCGCCAAGGCACTCGCCGACGCGAAGGCCAAGGGTATGTTCACCGGCACAGTGTTCGGTGCCGAGCGTGTCCTGCCGAATAACATGGTGAAGCCGATGCTCGACAGCGTGGTCGCTGCACGCGGCGGTTCACCGACCGCAACCGCTGCCGACAGCGCAGCGCTTCGTGCAGCGCTGCCCGCGATTCTGGCCGCGCGCAGCGGCGAACGCCCGGGTGGCAATCGCAACGCCGGCCCGACGCAGTGCCATGACATCACGGTGTACCCGGCGATCGGTCTCGCCGGCGGGGCGTGCGGTGGATACGGATTGCTGCTCGACATTCGCAATCCCGCCGCGCCGGTTCGCATCGGTGCCGTCGCCGACTCGAACTTCTCGTTCTGGCACTCGGCCACGTTCAACAACGATGGCTCGAAGGTGCTGTTCACCGACGAGTGGGGTGGCGGTGGTCAGCCGAAGTGCCGCAGCACGGACAAGCACGAGTGGGGTGCCGACGCGCTGTTCACGCTCAAGGACGGCGTGATGACGTTCCAGAGCTACTACAAGATGCCGGCGCCGCAGACGAGCTTCGAGAATTGTGTGGCGCACAACGGCTCGCTGATCCCGGTTCCGGGCCGCGACATTTTCGTGCAGTCCTGGTAACAGGGCGGCATCTCGGTCTTCGACTGGACTGATATCACGAAGCCGGTGGAAGTCGCGTTCTACGATCGCGGTCCGGTGGACTCCACGCGCCAGGGCAACGGCGGCACGTGGTCGGTGTACTGGTACAACGGCGTGCTGGTGAGCTCGGAAATCTCGCGCGGACTGGACATTCTCGAGCTGACGCCGAGTGCGCTCATCTCGCAGAACGAAATCGACGCGGCGAAGACGGTGCACTTCGACTACCTGAATGCGCAGGGCCAGCCAAAGCTGATCTGGCCGGCGAGTTTTGCGAAGTCGCGTGCGCTCCTCGATCAGCTGGAGCGGTCGAACGGCTATCCGGCGGCGCGTATCACGTCGTTGCGAGCGGCGTTGACCAGTGCCGAAGCGCTGAAGGGCGGAGCGCGCAGCGCCGCACTCTCCAAGCTGGCAGCACAGATGCACACAGAAGCGACATCGTCGCCGGACTCGGCCAAGGCGCACCTGTTCGCGGCCTCGATCGGCGAACTCGCTTCGGCGAAGTGACACTGATCTGAACGGTCTCCCGCCGCGGCGCTGAAACCGCAGCGGGGCCGGAGTTGTAGGGGAGCGTGCTGGTGCCAAGATTTGGCGTCAGCACGCTTCGTCGTTTCCCCCAACGTCTCACACGGCCCACCCCATATGGCAGCAGTTTCCTTCGTGCGCGCAGTGCCGGTCGCACTGGCGCTCGCATTTCTCGCCGCCGCCCCGTCGAGCCTGCTGGCGCAGGGCATGTCCGGCGCAGCGCCGTCGCCTGATCCACGCGTCGGCCTGCGCGCCGGCCAGTACGACGCCGCCGAAGCGACGTGGAACATGCGCGTTCTCTCACGCACCAAGCCGTCCGAGAAGTTCGTCACGTCCACCAACTCCGACCTCTCGTTCACGGGCAAGTACGTGATCCAAGGCAGCTACAACGGCTACCAGATCTGGGACATCTCAAATCCTGCGCAGCCGGCTCTCGCCATCGCGTATTACTGCCCGGCATCGCAGAGCGATGTGTCGGTGTTCAAGAACCTGCTGTTCGTGTCCGGTGAAGGAAACAGTGGCCGACTCGATTGTGGTGCCGAAGGTGTGCGCGACACAGTCAGCAAGGACCGCCTGCGAGGCGTGCGCATCTTCGACATCAGCGACATCAAAGCGCCGAAGTACGTCGGCAACGTGCAGACCTGTCGTGGTTCGCACACACACACGGTGCTCGAGGATCCGAAGGACAAGGAGAACGTGTACATCTACGTCTCTGGCTCCGCCGGTATTCGCAGCCCCTCGGAATTGCCGGGATGTGTGCGCGCCGATCCGAGCGCCGATGCGAACTCCGCGTTGTTCCGCATCGAAGTGATCAAGGTGCCGCTCGCACATCCGGAGCAAGCCGCGATCGTGAGCTCGCCGCGCATCTTCAACGATCTCACGCACCCTGCCACACACGCCGAAGCGCGTGAAGACATCGAATCGGCCGCGAAGGAAGCTGCCGCTGCACGCGCACGAGGGTTGTTCACCGTGCCGGTGTTCGGCAAGGAAGAGATTCTGCCACCGCAGTTCAGCAAGATGCTGCTCGACAGCATTGTGACGAAGAATGGCCGTACCGGTGCCGCAACGGCGGCCGACAGCGCCGAGTTGCGCGTGGGCTTGCCAGCGCTCATCGCGCGCATGATCGGTGACACACCGTCCGACAATGGCAAGCCGAAGCCCGGCCCGACGCAGTGCCATGACATCACGGTGTATCCCGCCATCGGTCTCGCAGGTGGTGCATGCGAGGGTTATGGTCTGCTGCTCGACATTCGCAATCCGACGTCGCCGGTACGCATCGCGGCCGCTTCCGATTCGAACTTCTCGTACTGGCACTCCGCCACCTTCAACAACGACGGTACGAAGGTGCTGTTCAGCGACGAGTGGGGCGGCGGCGGTCAAGCCAAGTGCCGCGCGACGGATCGCAAGGAGTGGGGTGCCGATGCACTGTTCACCATCGAAGGTGGCAAGCTCGTGTTCCAGAGCTACTACAAGATGATGGCGCCGCAGACACCGCAGGAAAACTGCGTTGCACACAACGGCAGCATGATCCCGATCCCGGGTCGCGACGTGATGGCGCAGTCGTGGTACCAGGGTGGTGTGTCGGTGTTCGACTGGACCGATGTGAAGAACCCGCACGAGATCGCGTACTTCGATCGTGGCCCGGTCGATTCCACCAGCATGGGCAACGGCGGCACGTGGTCCGTGTACTGGTACAACGGCGTGCTGGTGAGCTCGGAAATCTCGCGCGGCCTGGATGTGTTCGAGCTCTCGCCGAGCGCACACATCTCACAGAACGAACTCGATGCCGCGAAGACGGTCGTGTTCGACCACCTGAACGCACAGGGTCAGCCGAAGTTCGTGTGGCCCGCGAGCTTCGCGCTGGCGCGTGCCTATGCAGATCAACTGGAGCGTTCGAGTGGTCTGACGGCCGAGCGTTTGACGGCCGTGCGAGCAGCACTCACCACCGCCGAATCCGCATCCGGCAACGCCCGCAAGTCCGCACTGCGCACTCTCGCATCATCCCTCGACAAGGACGCCGCCTCGTCCAGCGACGCCGCGAAAGTCCGCAAACTCGCTGCCGCAATGAAGGATCTGACGAAATAGTTCCTGCTTCAGGCTCTTTGTACGAGAACGGCGCGGCAGACGTACACGTCTGTCGCGCTGTTTCTGTTTCGATCAACTGCTGTGGGAGGATAGGTCGGGGAGGCCGGTGAGTGCGCGCGATTTCGAGCGTTCTCTCTTCGCGTCGCATCGTCAACGGCATTGGGTGAGGAGCGCACGGAGCGCACGGAGGGTGCGCGACTCAAAGCGCTGCCCATCGCGCTCTGATGATTTTTTGTGAACAGCAGTTCCAACAAAAAGTCAGCGATGTTGCGCGCAATGAGGATCGTTGCAACCAACGCACTCCGTGCCCTCCGTGCGCTCCTCTCCCAAAGCAGTTGCAGTTCGAGCGCGATACGAGGAGCTGAAGAGAGCGCGCACTCCCCGGCCTCCCCGCCCTATCCTCACACAGCAGTTGTCCGTGCTTTCCCGCCGACTGAAGCCCAGAGCGCTCGCTCGATCATGACAGGTGTCCAGGTGTCGCCGAGATGGGCGGCGCGGTCGCGGAGGAACGCGGCGTAATTGGCGTAGTAGCCGAGCGTCCATTTCACCGGGCCGAGATCCGGGATCTGTGCCGCGACGAGTTCATCGAAGAAGGGATAGACCGTCGGCAGGTACGATGCAACGATGGCGGAGGCAGTGGCGGGGCCGACGCCGTCCAGGGTTGCGATTTCGCCGATCGGTTGGGTCGGATGCGGACAGCGCGCGAGGCCGCGCACGGTCGTCTCGATCACCAGGTCGGCATCGTTGCTCTTGACGCGCACGAGGTTCGGTGCGCGCCAGACACCGCGATACATCTTCCATTCGGTGACGCGAATCAGCTCGGACAGCGTGACATGCACGAGTCGTCGCGCCGAGATCAGTGCCGGGAATTCCTCACGATACCACGTGTCGAGTTCCGGTAACTTCATCACGCCCTGCGACGCAATCACACGCGCGTAGGAATCCAATGCATCTTGCCAGTCCGACGTCACGTGCGAGCCCCAGAGATCAGACATCTGATCTCCGGCGCCCACACATGCCGTCAGTCACCATCACGGCACCGCCGTGCATCCTTCCACCTTCGTGCAGTTCGGATCGAGCGGCGCGAGATGCAGGCGCGACAGCTCCTTGTTCACGGCGACCAGATCGGTTGCCCAGATCTGCGTCAGGCGCGTGGTGTAGCGACCGAGTTCCGTGTTCAGGATGCCGAAGATCTCCGGCATGTTCGTCGTCGGGCGACCGTCGCCACGTTCCGCCATCGCGAGCAATGTCGCGAGCCGGTTGTTGACGCGAATCGGGAAATTGAGCGGGTCCTGTCCGCTCTGATTGCGCACCTGATACACGCTGTCTTCCACCACCGACGCGTTCGTGAGGAGTGTGCCACCCGCTGCCTTCAGCGCTCCATCGCCGGCCGCCTTCTTCTGACGTTCGGCGAGTTGTGCCTTCATGCGACGGATCTGAATCACGGCCATGTTCGCTTCTGTCGCCTTGTCGCGCACACGCTTGCCGAACTGGTACTGCGCCCGCATATCGGCCACCGTGACATCAGGAATCCACGGATTCGCCTTCACGATCAGCGGCGCGGTCGCGACACGATTCTCGGCCGTCAGCCGCGCTGTGTAGCGACCCGGCGGCACGGACGGACCCGCGGTTCCCGCGCCCCACAGAATCATGCCCGGGAATGGCGTGATGCCCTGCGCGCGCAGATCCCAGAGGAACGAATTGACGCCGGCTTTCACCGGCAGCGAGGCTTCACCACCGCGACGACGACCGCCCGCGCGCGGTCCCGTGGCAGTCGCCGTATCCGGTTCGATCGTGCGCACCACAGCACCGGCCGAGTCGAGAATCTCGAGCGTGGCGCGCGTCGGCGCGTTCTTGAAGAGATAGCTGATCGAGATGCCCGCTCCGGAGCGATAGCCGACCGGCGGCGTGAAGACGTGTACATCGCTGGCGAGGATCTGCGGCGTCGCCTGCCGCAGCGGTGCGATGTTGTCCAGCACCCAGAATCCACGGCCGTGCGTTGCAATCACCAGCTCGTTCGCTTCGACGATCAGGTCGGAGACCGGAACGTCCGGCATGTTGAACCGGATACTCTCCCATGATGCGCCATCGTCGTATGACATGTACACGCCGCTCTGCGTACCGGCATAGAGCAGGCCTTTGCGCGTCGGATCCTCGCGCACGACATGTACGTAGGCGTCACTGCGAATCCCGGTCACGATCTTCGTCCACGTGCGACCGTAGTCGGTGGTCTTGAAGATGTAGGGCGAGAAGTCGTTCAGCAGGGGCTTCCGCACCGACATGTACGCCGTGCCCGGATTGAACTTCGATGCATCGATCTGACTGACGCGGCCGAAGTCCGGCATGTCCTTCGGCGTGACGTTCGTCCACGTCTTGCCGCCATCGCGCGTGACATGTACGAGGCCATCATCGGAGCCGGTCCAGATGATGTTCAGGTCTGTCTTGCCCGGCGCGATCGAGAAGATCACACCGTACACCTCCGGGCCGTTCATGTCGCCGGTGATCGGGCCGCCGGACTTCTCCTGCGTGCTCGGATCGTGGCGCGTCAGGTCACCGCTCAGCACCGTCCACGTCTTGCCGCCATCGGTCGTCTTCCACAACCGCTGCGATGACACGTACAGCGTGCGATGATCCACCGGCGAGAAGATGATCGGATACGTCCACTGCCACCGTTCACGAATCGCCTTCGACGGTTCGCCGGAATAGAACCACGGATACGGGTTCACTTCGCGCGACACGTTGGTGCGATGATTGAACTTGTCGAGATAGGCGCCGTTGTTGGTGCCGGAGTAGAACAGGTCCGGATCACGCGGGTCGGGCGCGATGTATCCCGGTTCACCGCCACCGGCCTGATAGCTCACCGCCATCCCACCGGCCGTGATGTCGGTCGGCGCACGACGTGGCGCCGGGCCGGTGTCGGTGCGTGGCGCATTCGCGGCAGTGAACGCCTGCAGGTTCCAGTTGTACGGTACGCAGAGCGTCGAGTTGTCCTGCTGCGACCCGCACACGTGATACGGAATGTGTGTGGTCGTGATCGCGTGGTAGAACTGCTCCGTCGGAAAATCCTCCAGCGTGTACTTGCCGCCGGTGTTGGTGGAGATCGCGCCACCGCCGTCGTTCGCCACCACCAGATGTGTCGGATCGTCGGGGTCGATCCACAGATCGTGCCAATCGCCGTGCGAATTGCCGTCGATCGTGGTGAGCGTCTTGCCCGCATCAGTCGAACGGAAGATCGACGTGTTTTCGGCGTACACCACATCCGCGTTCTTGTGATCTGCGAACAGATGTGTGTAGTAGAAGGCGCGCTGCCGGATGCTGCGCGCCGAATTCATGAGCGTCCACGTCGCGCCCGCGTCGTCGCTCTTGAACAATCCGCCACTGTCGTTCTCGACCAGTGCGTAAAGCCGATTCGAGCTGGCCGCCGTCGTCGCCACGCCAATCTTGCCGACGAGTCCCTTCGGCAGGCCTGGATTGCGCGTGATTTCCGTCCAGGTATCACCCCCGTCGGTGCTCTTGAACAAGCCGCTGCCCGGCCCACCGCTCGACATCTGAAATTCGCGGCGGAAGGCCTGCCACATCGACGCGTACATCACATTCGGGTTGGCGCGGTCAATTGCGATGTCGATACCGCCGGTACTGTCGTCGCGAAACAACACGCGCTTCCACGTCGTGCCGCCGTCGATGCTCTTGAAGATGCCCCGCTCCGTGCTCGGCACGCTGTACTTGCCGAACGACGCGACGAAGATGATGTCGGGATTGGTCGGATGAATACGGATCTTCGAGATGGCGTGTGACTCGCGGAAGCCCACATGTGTCCACGTCTTGCCGGCATCGCGACTCCGATACACACCGTCACCCGGCATGATGTTGCCGCGGATCGCCGACTCGCCCATGCCGATGAACACGAGATCAGGATTCGATTCGCTCACCGCAACGGCACCGACCGATGCGCTGGTGAGCTGCCCGTCAGTGACCGGCGCCCAGTTGTCGCCACCATCGGTCGTCTTCCACAGCCCACCGCCGGTGGCACCGAAGTACGCTTCATTCGGTCGTCCCTTCACACCGCTCGCGGCGATCGACCGGCCGCCACGATCGGGACCGATGTTGCGCCACTTGTACCCGGCCGTGAGCATCGTATCGAGTGCGACGGCTGACGTGGCCTCGGTGGGACGAGGCTCCAGAGCCGTAACGACCGCCGAGATGCCGGCGAGCACTGGGAATGCGAGAAGGGACAGCGGGCGCAGCGAGAACATACGCGGGTTCAGTTGAAGGCGACCGAAGGACAGGACGCGAAGGCAACGTCGGGGAATCATGCAACGTTGACCCGCGCCGACCTCGACGCAACCGGCATACCGCGATTCAGCGTCTATTCAGCCGCGGGCGACGTGTCCGCGTGTGCTGTCGAGTGTCACGCGATCGCCCGTGCGCAAATCGCGCAGGATCCCGCTCACATTCGTCACCGACGGCACACCAAGTTCCCGCAGAATGATTGATGCGTGTGACAATTCACCGCCCGTTTCCACCACCACGCCGGCCACACGGCGGAACAGCAGCGCCCACGCCGCATCGACGGCCGGTGCGACCAGAATCGTCTCCTCCGGCGTCCAGCCGAACGGCGGCGACGATGTCGGGCCCTCGGCGCGCCACGCGCGACCGCTGATCTTGCCTGGCGCGAGACCGATGCCCTGCCAGCCGTCGTTCGACGGGCGGATCGTCTTCCGTCGGTCACGCCGCAGCTTGTCGAATCGCCGGAACACACCGGGAATCGTGACCGCGGCCTCGGTACGCCGCTCGTGTTCGCGCAACTCGAAAAACATGGCGTCATACCGTGCGCCAGCATCGAGTGCCGTCGCTTCATCGATCGACAGCAGCCAGATGTCATCGCGCCGGCGCAGCGCACCACGCTTCACCGCGTCGTCGGCCGATTCGTGCATCAGCTCACGGATCATCGCGAACGCCACCATGGCATCGTCACGCAGCCCTTCGCGCGCGCGCAACGGACGCTGCGCGAGCCACCAGAGCGGCAGTGTCACCCACTCCGCCAGACTGCGAAACGGTGTCGCACGCGGCGCGATCGGATAGGCGAGTTCATGACGCAACAATGCCAGCACCGCCGCCGGCTGTTCACGCCAGCGCGCTTGCGCGAGATCACTTTCGTACGGCCCGCGATGGCCGTGTTTCTCGAGCCACTGGTTCCATTCGTACGATCCGCGTTCGCTGGCCGGCGGCTCGCCCACCGCGATGCGCGCCACGTCATCGGGATTGTTTCGCACCGCCGGCACCACGTCGCGACGCAGTGATTCCACCACATCGCTTCCCGGCGTGAGTTGCCGCGACAGATGTGCGGCGAGCGTACCGGTCCGACGCAGCAATGAAAGCGGCGTCGCCATCGCTGCCGTCAATGCAAACATCGACTGTACCAGCAGCACATACCGGCGTTGCGCCGCCTGCACCAGCGGTGTCACCTGCCCTTCCGACTCGAGCAGATCGCGCGAGAGAATCGTCAATCGTGCACGACGCGTGCTGCTGACCGCGGTGAACTGTGCCCACAACATGCGCGCCAGCGCGGGCGCCGCGGAGCGCACGCGATTGAATCGCCAACCGACGGGACGCACATCGCGACCACCGATCGCATCCGTCACATACCGCGTCGGTAATCCCCACGTGCGCAGCATATCCGTCAGCAGCGACAGGTTGATCACCGGTCGCCCTTCGAACACTTCGATGAACGGGCGTGACGCCGGCAGCGCCGCATCCGCGCGGCGATACCACGAGAACAACCCTGGCGCGCACGCCGAGATCAGCGTCGCCATGAATCGACTCGGCAACGGCGGAAGAATCTCGCGGTGATTGGCCAGCGTGAACCACTCGTTGCGCACTGTCGGACGGGTGACGGGACGCAGCTGAACCACCCAGCACGCGGCACCATCATCCGCCCACTCGATATCCCAGTCACCGCTGGCCCATCGATTCACGCCATCCAATTCACGGACGAGTTGCAGCACACGTTGCAGCCGTTGCGCCCACGATGGCAGCAGGACGTCCGTCGGCTCGCCACGGCGGCAGCGCGGAATATCAAGCGTCTGCCCGGTCACCTTGCCGGCCAGCAGGTCCTCGGCCGTGCCGTTCACGACGTTGACCAGATCGTCCTCGTGTTCGCGCTCCGTGAACGCCACACCAGCGTGTTTCGCGTCCACGAGTCGCATCACAATCAGGTCGCGACGCACCGCGATGCCTTCGCCCGACGCACGCACGCGCCGCGCCGCATCAGCGATCGCCGGCGCATCGCTTCCGGGCACACGCAGCACACTCAGAAACGTGCCGGCATGACTCTCGCGACGTGAGTCCTCTGTCGAGAAGGCAGAGCGCACGATCAGCGTCGACGCCTGCAACTCTCCGGGCATCGGATACCCCTCGGCGCACCACGCGTCGTACGATTCGTCAGGCACGACGATGCCGACCGGAATCGAGACACCGGCCAGTGCGGCGCGATGCAGCAACGCCGCTTTCGGGGCTGCATCTGCCGCGCGGCTGTCATGGCCGCCAAGGACGCGATAGTGCTCGCTCACGCCTGCCTGACCGGCGCGTACCGCGCCTGCTGTCGCCCTACCCGCGCGCACCTGCGACCCATGACCGGGGCCGAATCGGCGTGCAGAAGGGAGGCGGTCTGAGGCATGGGGACGTGAAAGTACGCGTGCAAACCCCGCGCCGCAGCCATTTTGCACGGCTCAGTCCGCAAGATCAGCGACCGCCCGCCTCCGATGTTGGACGGATCCTCAGTCGTAGCGTGGCGCCCGCTTCTCCATGTACGCCGTCAGCGCCTCACGGAATTCCGCGCTGTGCAGCTGGGGCGCGAACTGCTGCCCTTCTTCACGAATCCGGGCCAGCACTCCCGTTGTTTCACTCTTGAGCAGCGCCTTGGTCGTCCGGAGCGCAGTTGGCGCCTTCGCGGCCAGCGACTGTGCCCAACCCATCGCGACCGCGTCAGCCTCACCGGCGGCCGAGATGCGATTGATGATGCCGCAGCGCTCCGCCGTGGCTGCGTCGAACATGTCGCCGAGCATGAGCAGTTCGCTGGCTTTCACATGTCCGATCATTCGTGGCAGAATGAGGCTCGATGCACCTTCGGGAACGAGACCGAGGTTGATGAACGGCAGCGAAAATCGTGTGGCCGGATCGGCAACGACGAGGTCGCAGTGCAGCAGCATCGTGGTGCCGATGCCCACAGCCACGCCGCTGACGGCAGCGACGATCGGCTTGGGGCACTGCGCGATTTCCCGCAGGAACTGAAACGCCGGGATTTCGTCGTCCAGCGGCGGCGCGAGTGCGAAGTCACGCAAGTCGTTGCCGGCGGTGAACGATCCGCCTGCGCCGGTCAGCATGATCACACGCACACCGGCATCGAGCTTCGCGTCGCTGAAGGCGGCGGTCATGCCGCGATACATGTCGACGGTGATCGCGTTTTTCTTCTCCGGCCGCGCCATGCGGATCGTGACGACGGCCCCGCTGCGCTCGGTCTGCACATGTTCGCTCATGGCGGGAACGATCATGTGCGGACGCGTGACACGCCAGTGGGCGACGGCGCAGCCGCTCAGAAGATGATTCCAGTGCCCGCACTGCGGCTGCGCAGCAGCTGCCGGAACGCGTTCAGATCGGCGTTCAGCACGCCGTCGTACTGGGTCTTCACCTTTTGCAACGCGTCGTGCAGCAATGTCTGCACCTGCCGGTGGGCATCCGTGGGTGCGTAGTCCGATCCGCCGACGCTCTGCGCGAGATACACGAGTTGCTCCGCGATGCGGAATGGCTGTCGCAGCTGGTCCTGCCCGCGGCCGGTCGTGTGCAGCTGGAGCAACTGCTCCTCGACGCCAAGCAGCCGCTTCTCCATCGTGTCAGCCTGTGCACGCACATCGGCCATCGCGCTGTCGCTGCTCATGGTTGCACGTGCCGTGGCCAACTGTGCGCGCACGGACTCCAGCGTGTTGATCATGTCTATCGCGCTATTCATGTCGGTGATGATTTCACCCGACATCGTGCCCTGCGCGACGATGTCTGCGTCCGCGGCGCCGGACGACGGGTCCCGTTTCACCACCAGGCGCTGCGATTCAGTCTGCCCGGACGCCACGAGGGTGACGGTGTAGGTGCCTGGCGGCACGAGCATGTTGATTCGCGACAGGCCTGGCGCCGCCTTGCCCTCCGCCGGGTACTTCACGTCCGGCGAGTACGGATTGACCGTGCGCAGCAACGGCGTCTTCGTCTGGTCGGTGGCCAGATCCCAGTACACGCGATTCATGCCAGCCTTGCCCACCGCACGTTGGGTACGGACGACCTTGCCTGCCGCATTCGCGAACGTCAGTGTGACGCTGTCTTTGCTATCGGCGCGGAGCCAGAAGTGCAGGGCGGCACCGTATGTCGGGTTGGTGCCCGCGACGGGATCGTCACTATCCGCGAACGGCGCTTCGGCGAATCGGAATCGGTACGCATCGCGCGGCGCGAACAGATGTACGGGCTTCGCCATGATATCGGCGCCGAGGGTTCGCAACGGCGTGATATCGTCGAGAATCCAGAAGCCACGACCGTAGGTCGCGATCACGAGATCGCTGAAGTGCTCCTGGACGGTGATCCAGTACACCGGCGCATGCGCGAGATTGTTCTGCAGCGGCTGCCACCGTTCCCCATCCGTGAACGACACGTACACACCGTTCTCGGTGCCCGCGTAGAGCAGGCCGCGCCGCATCGGATCCTCGCGCACCACATGCACATACGAGAGCGGTGACTTCGGGATGCCGGTCACGAGCAGGCGCCACGTCCGGCCGAAGTCCGTCGTCTTGTAGATGAACGGATCACGATTGTTGACCTGGTGCCCATCCACGGAGAGATACGCCGTGCCTTCGTCGAAGCGACTCGGCTCGATATTCGAAATCGTGCCCCAGAACGGCAGGCCCGGGAGGTTCGCGGTCAGATCGGTCCAGCTGCCACCGGCATCACGCGTGATGTGCACCTTGCCGTCGTTCGTCCCGGCCCAGATCACCCCCGCCTTCTTCGGGGATTCCGCGATGCTGAACAGGACGCCGGAGTATTCGACACCGATGTTGTCCGGCGTCAGTCCACCCGAGCGCACGAGTCGCGTACGATCGTTCCGCGTGAGATCCGGCGAGATGACCGACCAGCTGCGGCCACCGTTCGTCGTCTTGTGCACGACCTGCGAGCCGGCGTAGACCGTATTATGGTCGTGTGGCGACAAATGCAGTGGAAACGTCCACACGAAACGGTATTTCACTTCGTCGGCGGCATGCCCGATCGTCGCCTGCGGCCAGATTTCCACCTGCGTCGAGAGACTGGTGCGCAGATCATGGCGCGTGACGATCCCGCCCACCGAGCCGAACCCCGACGCGCTCGACCAGACCAGATTCGTGTCCACCAGATCGGGCTGCGCCCAGCCGGACTCGCCGCCACCAACGCTCGACCACGCGCCACGCGGGATGCCGAAGAGATCGAGCCGATTGTTCGACGGCCCCATCGTCGATGGGCCATCCTGGCGATTGCCGTACAGCCGGTACGGGATGCGATTGTCCGTTGCGACATGATACAGCTGCGCGATCGGCAGCTGCACGCGGCGCCACGTCTGCCCGCGATTCTCCGAAATCGACACGCCGCCGTCGTGACTCACCGCCATCCGATTGGCGTTCGTCGGATCGATCCAGATGTCGTGATGGTCACCACCCGGTATCTGCTTCACCGGTGGATCGAGAATCGTGCGACCGCCGTCGAGCGTCTGTGCCCAGTTCGCCGTCAGGAAATACGCTTCATCGGGATTGTCCGGCATCGCCGCCATGCGATTGTAGTAGTGCGTGCGACCCGCCACCTGCTGGTCATAGCTCACGACCTGCCAGTTGGTGCCGCCGTCATCCGACCGCCAGAGACGTCCCCGCGTCGTCTCCTTGATGTGCAGCGCCGGCACGCCGTCGCCAGCCTCGATCAAGGCATAGACACGATTTGAATTCGCTTTCGACATCGCCAGCCCGATCTTGCCGAGCTGTGTCGTGGGCAGGCCATTGCCCGAGAGGCGCTTCCACGTCGTCCCACCGTCGCGCGACATCCAGATGCCACTGCCGGCGCCGCCGGAGACGCGCCCCCACGTGTTGATCTGCACTTGCCACATGCCTGCGAACAGAATGCGCGGATTGTTCGGATCCATGATGAGTTCCGAGGCGCCGGTACTGTCGTTCACGAACAGCACGCGCTCCCATGTCTTGCCGGCATCCACACTGCGATAGATCCCCCGCTCCTGCTGCGGCCCATACGCATGGCCGAGCGAGGCGACGTAGACGATGTCGGGATTGGTCGGATGCACGATGATCCGCGCGATGCGACCGGTATTCTCGAGGCCCATCTTCGTCCAGCTCTTGCCGGCGTCGGTGGATCGGAACACGCCCCAGCCGATGGAAATGTTGGAGCGAATGAACGGTTCACCGGTGCCGACCCACACCACGTTCGGATCGGATGGCGCCACCGCCAGCGCTCCGATGGAGGACACCGATTCGCCCTCGAAGATCGGCGCCCAGGTCACACCACCGTCGCACGTCTTCCAGAGGCCGCCTGATGCTGCGCCGGCGTAATACGTCGTGCGATCACCAATCACACCGGTCACCGACGTCACGCGATTCCCTTCAGGCCCAACGTGCCGCCACTTCAGGTTGAGGAGCGCGGTCGAGTCGACGGCGGCCGTATTTGCGGCGGCGGCACGGGCTGGTTGCGCAAACAGCGCGCTGACTGGCGCGAGGCAGAGCAACGCACAGAACAGCGGCGCCAGAACGCGGGAGCGGCGTGATCGCATGGGAGTGGGACGGATGCCGGAGGTGGGAGCGCCGGGAACGTCGCAGAAGCACGGCGTCCGATGTGCGGAGTACGCAACGCTCGCGCAAATACCACCGCCGCGCCAGCACCATCCGAATAGCGGCGAGCGCGAGCCGGCTCCGAGTATCATTCGCGGTCAGCTGCCTTCGCTCCACACACTCAGGTCGAGCTCCGACGTCATGCACGCCCTCTCCCTTCGCGCCGGCCCGGACGCGCTGCGGCTGCTTCGGGAACGAGGCCTGCGCGCGGTAGACGTCGATCTGATGCCGGCGGCGTCCGGCGGTCCGAAGTGGCTGGCCATCGCCGGACTGGATCGATTTCTGTTCCGCGACTTCTTTGATGGGCCGCGTGCACGACCGCTGCATCTCGTCGGGTCGTCCATCGGCAGCTGGCGCATGGCGTGTCTCGCACAACGCGAACCTCTCGCAGCGCTCGAGCGCGGGCATCACGCGTATATCCACGACCAGCGCTATTCGCCGAAACCGAGCACGGCGGAAGTCAGCGTGGTGCTCGCACGCGTGCTCGACAGTCTGCTCGGCGACAGCGGTGTCGACGATATTCTCGCACATCCGTGGGCGCGATTGCACATCATCACGTCGCAGGGTCGCGGCCTCGCGCGCACCGGTTCGCGCACGCCCCTTGGCAGCGCGCTGACCGCAGCCGCCGCACTCAACGCCTTCAGTCGCCGCTCACTCGCGCTGCAGTTCCGGCGTGTGATCTTCAGCAACGCGGGTGAGACGTCACCGCTGCGCGGCGTGTGCGATCTGCCGACGACATTCGTCGATCTCACGGCGAGCAACCTGCGCGACGCGTTGCGCGCCTCGGGCTCGATTCCAATGGTCATTGATGGTGTGTCGATCGCATCCGCACCGGGCGGCTTGCACTGGGATGGCGGCGTGACGGACTATCATCTCGACCTCGACTTTGGTCCCGGCGACGGCCTCGTGCTGTACCCGCACTTCTATTCGCACGTCGTGCCGGGCTGGTTCGACAAATCCCTCGCGTGGCGCCGCGCCGGTGTCGGCAACTTCCGACGCGCGCTGCTGCTCGCGCCGAGTGATGCGTTCGTGGCGACGCTGCCGAACGGTCGCATTCCCGATCGCCGCGACTTCTTCAACTTGTCGGAGTCGGAGCGCATCATGACGTGGGAGACGATCCGGGCCGCCAGCACAGCACTCGGCGAGGAACTCGGAGAACTCGTGCTCTCCGGGCGCATCGCCGAGCGGGTCGAACCGTGGGTCTGACGGGCTGACGAGTGTGTCAGCGCCATGCCGCGATCACCAGCGTAGATCGAAGTCGTAGGCGTCGGTGCCACCACGCGAATCATCGATCTTGATCACCGCCGTCCAGCCATTCCATGCACGTGGATACTGCGAGATCGTGACGTTGCCGCGGCCGGCGAACCGGCGCAAGTCGAGCGGCACATCGCGGGCCGGAAGACCGGCGCCGCGCACATCGAAGCGCACGTTGTAGAGCGAACGACCACTGCGTGAGACGTATTCCACGCGGCGACCCTGAATGCGGATTTCGGCCACCGCGTCCACTTCACCGCTCCACCGGAGTGCGCCGGCATCGCGACGATCACCGCCCACGGCACCGCCACGCGGATCGTTGTCACGCCCATATCCACCACGATCGTCGCCCCCGCGACCGTATCCGCCACGATCGTCGGTGCGACCATTCCCACCGCGGTCGTCGTCGCGGCCGTAGCCACCACGATCGTCCCAGTCGCCGTCGCGACGATCATAGTCACGCGCACCCTGCCAGGTCACGACGAGACGATACCGATCGGCGCCGGATTGACGATCCCGCACGCGGACCCGTGTGGTGTAGCCGTTGAAGAGCGAGGGCTGCTGGATCACTTCCACGTCACCACGACCGTCCGCACGTGCGATACTGACCGTGCCGTTGGCGCGGGGCAGCGCCTCACTGACGCGGAACCGTGCTTCGCGAAAGGACTCGAAGCCATCACCCTGCGTGTCGAGATAGGCGCCGCGCATCACGATGATGGCTTCACGATCGACCGTGCCGCTCCACGTGAACAGCGTGCGCCCGTCTGCATGCGCCGGTGTCTCGGCCACGCTAAGCAGGGCAGCGCCCGTAATAGTAGCAGAGAGCGTCGAACGCATGGTGCGCATGATCGGATCCTCACAACGACGCGAAGGGTTGGCGAGCGACTGTGGTGCGTCGATGCAGTCGCCGTGTCCGGCGCCACGGGTGAGTGGCCGGTCGCAGTCAGTGAGTGCATCGATGGTGCCGATGGTCCCGACGCGCGGTCCACACCCCGCAGGTGCGTCGCAACCCGTTCGCCGGCCTGCACTTAGCCGGCCGCGCCGGTATACCCGAGGGACGGCGCCTCTGAGCGTCGATGTCCGTTCTGGAGGACAGCCTGCTGCACCATTTGGAAAACAGGCGCGCATGATGCCGAGACTTGAGGGAATCGTGCGCCATCGGTGCGCTGGCCTGTGATTGGCCACTCCCAATGACGTCAGCAACGGGTGTGTTGTCATTGCCCGACCCCTGACGACTCTCTACTATTGCGCCGTGACCTCTGACCCGGGTACTCCGAATTCTGTACGGCAACGCGTCAGAAGTCGTCTGCTTCTTCCCGCGGCCATCGTCGCTGCGTGTCTGACGGTCCTGGCGGGGATTCGCGCCTGGCAGCTGCGCTCCGCACAGATTGAATTCCAGAAGGCGAACGCATTGCAGATGGCGACGGTCGGCGCGCGCGCGCTCGACGCCACCATCGCCCAGACGCAGACACTGCTGGTCAGTCTGAGCGAACTGCTCGATCCCAACGCACAAGCCGGCGCCAACGACGCTCTCCTGCAGCGCATCTTTCGCGGGGCGCCGGTTCCGTACGCGAATCTCTGGATCGCTGACACCAACGGACACGCCCTTGGCGCGGCCCGTGTGCCGGCCACCGGTCGCGCTGCCTTTGCCATCGGGGACCGCAAGTATTTCCGGGAGGCAATGCAGACCCGCACGTTCGCTGTCGGCGATATCGTCACGTCGCGCGTGCTGCCAGACCGCCCGCGCGTGCTCACCTTCGCCATGCCGGTCATCGACACCGTCACCAAACGCATCAAGGCGGTGGTCGGGGCGTCGATCGAGGTGGATTCACTCGAGGTGGTGCGCACCGCGCGATCACTGCCCCATGGATCGGTGCTGACGATTCTCGACAGCGCCGGATTTGTCGTGTATCGGTCGCTGGATCTCGAGCACTGGATCGACCGACACTTCAACCTCGACTCGGGGAGCGTGAATGATTTTCGCGCCAATCATGGTGTCGGCGCCGGGAAGAGTTCGGATGGCACGTTCCGCCTGACCGGGTACCACAGCACGGAACGTGCGCCGTGGGTCCTCTACATCGGCATTCCGTCGCGCTACACCCTCGATGTGGTTCGCAATCAGTTTCTGCGTGATCTCGGCCTCGGCCTGATCATCACGTTGATCGTGCTGGCGCTCGGCTACGCATCGATCCTCGTGGTCGTGACGCCGATCGAGTCGCTGACGGCCGACGCGCGTGCGATTGCCGACGGGAACATGTCGCGACGCTCGACCGTCAGTTCGAACGACGAGATCGGCGACCTCGCACGCGCCTTCAATCAGATGGCGGACACCGTCGTCGAACGCAATGCGGCCCTCAAGTCATCGCAGGAACAGCTGCTGCACGTGCAGAAGATGGACGCCCTGGGGTCGTTCGCCGGTGGCATCGCGCACGATTTCAACAACTATCTGGCGTCGATCGTGGCGCACGCCGAGCTGGCTGATCTCTCGATGGCCGAGGATGATCCGGCGCGCCTCGACCTGCGCGAGGTGCTGGCCTCATCGTCGCGGGCCGCCGATCTGACGCGTCAGATTCTCGTCTTCAGTCGCAAGCAGGTCGTGGAGCGCCACACGCTCGATCTGAATGACGTTCTGCATGGCATCGAGCGCATGCTGGTGCGACTGATCGGCGAAAGCCTGCAGCTCGACGTGCATTACAGCGCGACACCGGTACTCGTGCACGCCGATCATGGACAGATGGAACAGGTGATCGTGAATCTGGTGGCAAACGCACGCGATGCGATGCCGGACGGCGGCACGGTGACGGTGCGAATCGCGAATACGGCGCTGGCGGTCGGTGATGCACGGGCGCCGGGCGGGCAGCCGGGCACGTACAGTCAGCTGACAGTGAGCGACGACGGCGTTGGCATTCCGGCCGAACAGCTCGACCGAGTCTTCGACCCATTCTTCAGCACGAAGACGCGCGGGCATGGCACGGGCATGGGACTCGCGATTGCGTTCAGCATCATCGAACAGAGTGGTGGCACGCTGTCGGTGGACAGCACACCGGGTGTCGGGTCCACCTTCTCCGTCGTGCTGGCGCCAGCTGCCGGCGCGACGCGCGACAAAACGGTGGCGCCACCGGTGCGGAGTCTCACGCCGGGCCGTGGTCGCGTGCTGCTTGCCGAAGACGACGCCGCGGTGCGCTCGAGCTGCGAACGCATGCTGGTGCGCGCCGGATACTCCGTGGTGTCCGCCGCCGACGGTTCCTCGGCGCTGCATCAGCTTCGCGCACAATCGGAGCCGTTTGACCTGCTGCTGTCCGACGTCGTGATGCCCGGCATGTCGGGCTCCGAACTGGCGAGCCGTGTGAAAACGTTGCAGCCAGGGATCGCCGTGCTCTTCATGAGCGGCTATGCGGATGATGACATCGTGCGCACGGCCGTGGCGTCGAATGCCGCGATGTGCATTGCCAAACCGTTCACGGTGCAGGCGCTGAGCACGGCCGTGCAGAACGCGCTCGGCCAGCAGGCGGACGCGTTCACCGCCTGACGACACGAAACGCAAAGTCGCGGCCCATGCCGCCGCCGTACGCCAGTCCAATCCAGAGTGATGCGAGCGACTCCAGCTCGCGGCCGCGGATGAGCGCACCGGCGTCGATCGCATCGAAGCCGATCGCCTGCACGAGCGTCCGAACCTTCGCCTTTGCGGCGGCGTCATCACCGGCGTAGAACATCGCCGTCGCCGCACCATCGTACGCGGGGTTGGCCATGTTGTTGAAGCCCGTCGAGTTGAAGGCTTTCACGACATGTGCATCCGGCACGACGGCCTGCAGCCGTTCTGCGCCGGACTCGCCGTTCGGGCCGCGCTCGAGCTGGAAGCCCGGACCGAGTGGATTGGTGGCGTCGATGACGGCCACCCCGGGCAGCGGCCCGGCGCTGCGCAATGCCTCTGCTGCGACGGGCCATGGCGTCGCGAGCAGCAACACCTCTGCGCCGCGCAGCGCGTCGGTCACCGACGCAACGCTGGCGCCGGCGGGCAGCATGTCACCGCCTTTGACCGCAGCGTCGCCTCGGCTCACATCACGTACGCCGAACGCGACGGAATGGCCGGCTTCGGCCCAGCGTCGTCCGAGAGTGCCGCCAACGTTACCGGTGCCGAGGACTGCGATGCGCATAGGGGATGGGGACGGAGTTGGTGAGCTCGCCGTTCAAGGGGTCAGAGCACTTGAACCCGTTCAAGGGGTCAGAGCACTTGAACGGCGCTTGAATGATGACTGGATTCACTCGCCGAGCGCTGCAATGACGAGATCAGCTGTTTCGGCGCCTGAGAAGTTCTGCTGGCCGGTGATCAGGTTGCCGTCGCGAATCGCGAAGCCGCGCCAGAGGCCGGCCTGTACGTAGTTCGCCCCGATGCGCTTCATCTCGTCTTCGATGCGCCACGGCTGCACGTGTTTGTCGCGCGCGAGGTAGCCGCCGCTCCACACCGCGTTATCGGCGAAATCCTCCTCGACGTTGGCGAATCCGGTGACTGTCCTGCCGGTGGCGAGCAGCGCGCCGTTGCGGAGTCGCGCGTATCGGAGAATCGCCACGCCGTGACAGAGTGCCGCAGCGATCTTTCCGCGTTCGTAGAACTCGACGAACGTCTGTTGCAGCGTCGGCGAGCGTTCGATGGTGTACATCGGCGCCTGCCCGCCCGCCACGACGATCGCGTCGAAATCGTTCACCACGAGACTCGCGATCGGCGCGGTGTTTTCGACCAACGCAGCGAGTGCCGGTGTGGCGATAAACCCCATCGAGATCAGATCGGTGGACGAATATCCACTCGCATCTCGCGGATCACTGAAACTGTCTGCGACGCACGCACCACCGTTTGGGCTGAAGATCGTGACGTCATATCCCTTCTCGGTGAATGCGTACCACGGATGCGTCAGTTCGCTCCACCAGAATCCCACTGGCCATCCAGTTGAATCGGAAACAGTCGGATTCGAGATGACGATCGCGACACGTTTCGGTGCTGCGACGTTGACAGGGTTGCGCTGTTTCAGACTCATTGCGACGTGTCTCGTGACAGGGCGAATGCCGCGCAGTGCGCCACCGGATCTCGCACTCGCGGTGTGGCTGGGCGAGAGGCTAGCTTGAGGCACTCCGTCACAGAAGTACGCACCATTTCGTCTCATAGGCACCTCAAGGTGCCTGTCCATCAACACGCGATCCAGAGTTCGCCGTGCCTATTTCGTCAGACGCCGACGCGACGCAGAATCCGTTTCTTCACATCGCCGGTGCGAGCCTCGTCGTCTCGCTGCTCGCCGACAAGTGGACGATCCCGCTCATTCATGCTCTCGCGCGCGGCACGCGGCGCACGAGTGAATTGAAGCGACTGCTCGGTGGTGTGTCACAGAAAATGCTGACGCAGACGTTGCGTACGATCGAAGATCACGGCCTGATCGAACGTCGTGTGTATCCCGAGGTACCACCGCGTGTGGAATACAGTCTCACGCCCCTGGGTCGTTCGTTGAATGAACCACTGACAATCATCTGCGAATGGACCGAGCAACACGGCGCAGAACTCGTGACGGCCCGTGAGAAGCTGCGGCGACCATCCTCGCCTGCTGCGTCGGCCCGCTGACGCGCGTCAGAGCGCGCGCTGCCCCGCGCGCGGCGCCACGTACGCCGTGCGCTCGAAGAGCAGCGAAATGCCCGGATGCAATCGCAGGATCTGGCGATTCAGTCGGCGCGACTGTGTGCCGATCCAGAACACCACCGGTCGGCCGTCCATCTCCGCCTGCACGCGCCAACTCGCTTCACGCGCGACCGTGTCGACTCCCGCGACGCGCGCCTGGACGTCGAGGATCCGACCCAGCGTCGGACTGTGCGCCTGAATGTTCGTGGTGCAGCCCGCCGTCAGCGTGGCCGCGCGCAGAAACAGATCAACGCTGCTGGCATTGATTACAGTCGCTGCGAGTGCCGCGAAGCGGGCCGCCGAATCACCGTTCCTCGCGCGCGTGACACTCATCGCGCCGGCGTCGTTGAACTGCACCGACTCCAGTCCATTGTCGGTGCGACTCTGGTGCCGCAGTGGACGCAGCGACAGGCGCACATCGACGAGCGTGTCGAGCCGCCGGCCGAGCAAACGATCATTGGATCGATAGATCCGCTCCACTGCCTCCACCCCACCATCCGCGACCTGGCGGAGTTCGTCGCTGATACCGCCGGTGCGCGTGGTGTCGCTGCCGCGGATCAGGAAAATCACCAGCGAATCACGACCGAGCGGCAGCCGCGTACCATCCGACGTCGTCTGCTGTGCGCGAGCGGAAAGCGGCAGCATCACGGCCAGCACCCACGACAGCAGACGGCGTCGCATCAGCAGCTCACGGCGAGGCGGGGCGAGGATACTGCGCTTCGAGCGGCGTGAAGTGTCGCACGAGCATATCCACGAGCGCCGAGCGAATACCCGAGCGCAACGGTTCCGCCACCGACATCACATGGTCGAGCACTGCGTGCACCACCACCACGCTCAATGCTGCCTGGCACGCCGTCTCGGACTCCGGAATGCCGGGCATGCGGCGCGCCAGCAGCGTGCGCACCAGTGCCTGCATGTGCTCCTCCGTCTGCAGCGACACGGGACTCTTGCCGCCGCTCGCGGAATCCGTTGCGCGACACACCGCCAGATAGCCCGGGTGCGCTTCATCCATCTGCGCGAACGCGTCGATCATTTCACCGAACAGGATCGGCAGCGGCACCCACGGCTCATCGAGCCGCAGTTCGCGCGCCAGCATGAGCGTCATCGTGCCCGCAAATCGCTCGGCCAGCGCCTGCAGAATGGCGTCTTTGTTCGGAAAGAAGTGGTACAGCGAGCCGACGCTGGCGCCTGCGCGCTCCGCGATCGCGTTGGTCGTCGCAGCGTCGACGCCCATCTCACCGAACACCGCCTCCGCGGCATCGAGAATCGCTTCCACACGCTGCTGACCCCGCTTCTGGACGGGGGCGCGCGACGGGCGCGGTTCAGCCGGCTTAAGTCCTTCCTCTGCAATGACTTCGGTCACAGTCTCCTCTGGCGTGCGCCGAATGTAACGCCGTGCTCGTCGGCGCTACAGCCTCTGCGCCGACTTCTCGCTTACGGGGACGGAGTTCCTGGGCTCAGGAACCCCGTCCTCGTGAGCTCATGAACTCCGTCCCCGTGAGCATACGAACTCCGTCCCCACCAGCCGCGAAACTAGAGCGAACACTCCGGTATTGACAAGTAGAAGCATACCTCTAGTTTGGTTCAAAGAACTAGAGTGATCGCTCAACTTGTCGGTCCCACGTGCTGATGATGCTCATGAGAATTCGCGTGCTCCCCCCCCTGCGGCTGCTCCCGCTGTTCCTGCTTCTACCGGCCTACGCCCTGCCCGCCGGCAGCCAGGCCGCGCCTCACTCCCCCCTCGATGCCCTCGTCGCCGAGGGACTGGCCGCCAACCCCGCCCTCCGCGCACGATCCCTCGCCGTCACTCGGGAGGACGCCGCCATCGACGAGGCACGCGGCCGGTTCCTTCCGTCCCTCACCGCCAACGCCCGCGCCTCTCACCTCTCGGGCGCCGCACAGAACCTCGGCGCGCTGATCAATCCCGCGTATGCCGCGCTCAATCAGCTGCTAGGCCAGAACGCATTCCCGACCAACATCAGCCTCACGCTCCCGCAGAAACAGGAGGCGACGGTCCGCCTGCTGCAGCCGCTGTTCGAGCCGCGTGTGCTCGAGGGATACCGCATTGCGCGATCACTGCGCAATGCCACTGGCGCCGGGCGTGATGCACAGCGCCGACAGCTCGCCGCCGACATCCAGACGGCGTATCTGCAGTACGCGCGCGCGTCGCGGGCCGCTGACCTGTATGACCAGACGGTGCCGCTGCTCGATGAAGCGCTGCGCGTCAGTGAGCGCCTGCTCTCGGCTGGCAAAGTCACGCCGGACAACGTACTGCGTGCCCGCGCCGAGCAGAGTGCGGTGGTGCAGCAGCGCGACGCGGCGCATCAGTTGGCGATGGCGGCGCGACAGCAGCTGAACTACCTGAGCGGCCGTCCACTCGACGCGCCGTTGGCACTGTTCGCGGACTCCCTGCTCGGTTTCGCCGCACGATTCGCCGCGCGGGAAGACGTTGCCGCGGCGCTGATATCGGCGCAGACCACGCGTGAAGAACTCGTGCAACTCGATCGCTCAGCCGACGCGGTGCAGGGCCAGCGCCGACTGGCGCGCGCCGCGTACCTGCCGAGTGTGAATCTGGCCGTCGACTACGGCTTTCAGGGCAACACGATCCGCATCGATCGCAATCGCGATTTCACCGTCGCAAGCATCGTGATGAGCTGGAATCTGTTCAATGGCGGACAGGATCGCGCACGCGTGCAGCAGGCCGTCATCGACGCACAGCAGCTGAAAGCGCGTCGAGACGACGCGTCGCGCGGTATCGAACTGCAGGTACGTGTGTCGCACGATGCGGCCGCGGTCGCGCGCACGGCGATCAGCACAGCAACGGACCGACAGAGTGCGGCAACACGCACCTTCGACCTCGTGCAGCGACGCTTCGGTGAAGGTCTCGCCTCACAACTGGAGTTGCTCGACGCACGCACCGCGCTGACGACGGCGCAGCTCAACCGACTGATCACGACCTACGACTTCTACCAGCGCGTCGTGGATTACGAACGCGCCGCCGCGCTCTCACCCCCGGAGTAATGCCATGGCACACCTCTCTCACACGTCGCCGCTGGAATCGCGTCACACAGCGCAATTCGCGCCATACATCCTCGCGGTGCTGGCCCTCTCCGGCATGCTGCTCGTGAGCGGCTGCGGCAACGATGCCGATGCGCAACAGCAGGTCGGCACTGACAATACCGTTCCGGTGCGTGTGACGTCGCTGGCAGCCGCCGGCGCGTCGGTGGCGAGCAGCATCAACGTGACGGGCACACTCGCCGGTAAGGAAGAAGTGGCACTCGCGTTCAAGATCGGCGGTGTGATCTCCCGTATCACGGTCGACCCGGGTCAGCATGTACGCGCGGGTCAGGTACTCGCCGAATTGCGTCCTACCGAAATCGCGGCGCAGGTGGCCAATGCGCAGGAGGGCCGGCGAAAGGCAGAACGCGATCTCGAGCGTGTCATGAAGTTGTACACCGACAGCGTGGCGACGCTCGAACAGCTTCAGGACGCACGCACCGCGGTCGAAGTCGCATCCAACAGCACACGCATCGCGCAGTTCAATGCCGACTACGCCGTGATTCGTTCACCGGGTGACGGCGTCGTACTCTCGCGCACCGCCGAACCGGGACAGGTTGTCGAGGCAGGGCGCTCAGTGCTCAGCGTGCGGCGCAACGGGCGTGGTATGGTGGTGCGAATCGGCCTGCCCGACCGCGATGCGGTTCGCGTGAAGCTCGGCGATGCGGCCGACGTGACGTTCGATGCGATCGCTGATCGACACTTCACTGCGCGCGTGACGCAGCGCGCCGCGACAGCCACCAGCGGCAGCGGCGACTACGCCGTCGAAGTGACGCTGCAGGAATCGGCGAATGCACTGCCGACGGGACTCGTGGCACACGTCACACTGCAGCCGGCGACCGAGTCGGTGGCCGCCGCGTCGACATCGCGCGTGCTGGTCCCGCTGGATGCGCTGGTCGATGCGGATGGAGATTCGGCGGCGGTGTTCGTGCTTCACGCGGACGGCAACAGCGTCTCGCGTCGCGCGCTGAAGCTGACGGACGTGGCCGAGGCGCTGCACACGGCGCAGGTCCCGGTGGTGCGTGGGCTGAATGGCACCGAGAAGGTGGTGACTGCCGGAATGTCGCGCCTCGTCGACGGGACGAAGGTGCGCGTGATCACGACGCCGGCGCAGCGTGCCGAGTCCGACGCCGCTCCGACATGGAAGGCCGCGCCATGAAACTGATCGACTATTTCGTGAAGAATGCGCAGCTCACGATCGTGTTGCTGATCGCACTGCTCGCGGCCGGCGCACAGGCATTCATGACGATCCCACGCGCCGAAGATCCACTGATCGACTTTCCCGGCTTCACCGTCGTGGCCGTGTATCCAGGCGCAGGCCCGAACGACGTCGAGCAGCTGATCGTCACACCGATCGAGAAGCGGCTCAAGGAGCTGTCGGACGTCAAGAACATCAAGACGCAGATCACCGACGGACTGGCCGTCATCTTCATCGAGTTCAACACGGGGTCCGTGCCGCGTGAGAAGAAGGACGATGTGCTGCGCGAAGTGAATCAGCTGCGCAGCACGTTGCCGCAGGAACTGGCGCTGCTGGATGTGATCAGCAACAACACCGGTGACGTGAACATCCTGCAGTATGCGCTCGTCTCGCCGACGGCACCGTACGCCACGCTCGACGCGCGCAGCCGCGCGCTCAAGGATCGCCTCGCGGCGGTGCCCGGCATCCGAAAGGTGGAACGCGTCGGCGCGCCACTGCGAGAAGTGCAGGTGTCGCTGGACCTCGGTCGGCTTAGCGCACTGCACCTGCCCCTACCCGCCGTGCTCGGTGCGCTCGGCAGCGAAAGCGCCAACGTACCGGGCGGCACGGTCAACATCGGCACGAAGCAGTTCGTGGTGAAAACGAGTGGCTCGTTCACGTCGCTCGATCAGGTGCGGAACACAGTGGTCGGCGCATCAGGCAGCGCGGTCGTGCATCTGCGCGACATCGCCACGGTGCAATGGGGCTACGCGGATGCGACTCACATCACGCGGCACAACGGCGACCGGGCGGTATTCATCGCCGCCAGCATGCAGGATGGCGCGAACATCACCGACGTCCAGCCGAAAGCGGAGGCCGCAGCGCGCGCGTTCGAAGCGGAGCTGCCGGCCGGCATCACGCTTGCGCGCGCGTTCGACCAGAGCATCAACGTGAAGAACCGACTGGGCCGACTGGTGGAGGACTTCGGTATTGCGATCGCACTGGTGCTAATCACACTACTGCCGCTCGGCTTTCGTGCCGCAGGGGTGGTGATGGTGTCCATTCCGCTGTCGCTGGCTGTCGGTACCGTGCTGCTGCATCGCTTCGGTTTCACGCTCAATCAGCTCACCATCGTCGGCTTCGTGATCGCACTCGGCCTGCTGGTGGACGATTCGATCGTGGTCGTGGAGAACATCGCGCGATTCCTGCGCCGCGGCATGTCACGCACGGAGGCGGCGATCGCTGCCACGCGGCAGATCACGCCAGCCATCCTCGGTGCGACCGGGACACTGATCTTCGCGTTCGTGCCGCTGATGCTGCTGCCCGGTGGGCCGGGCGACTACATCCGCTCGCTGCCGGCCGCCGTCATCTCGACGATTCTTGCGTCGCTGGTGGTCTCACTCGCGATCATCCCATTCCTCGCCAGCGTGGTCATGCCGCGCACCAGCAACGAACATGGCAACAGGGTGCTACAGTGGTTGCAGCACATCATCGAGGTCAGCTACACACCGCTGCTGCATCGCGCCCTGGCGCACCCGCGTCGCACGCTGCTGACAGCGGCCGCGCTGTTCGTCGGTGCCATCGCGCTCGTGCCGCTGATCGGATTCTCGCTCTTTCCGAAGGCCGGTATCCCGCAGTTCCGCGTCACGATTGCGATGCCGAACGACGCGACACTCGCGCAGACGGACAGCGCCGCGCGCTATGTCGAGCGCACGTTGATGGCGAGGCCGAGCATGGAACACGTGATGACGAATGTCGGTCACGGCAATCCGTTCGTGTACTATAACGTGCCGCCCGCCAATGATCAGGCGAACTACGCTGAAGTAGTGGCGAAAGTGAAGGTGTTCGATCCGGCGCGCACGCCGCAGATGTTCGACACACTGCGGAGCCTCTTCGACGCGTATCCCGAGGGACGGATCGCGGTGCGCGAATACGAGAACGGCCCACCGCTCGAAGCACCGATCGCGATTCGTTTCATCGGAGCCAACCTCGATACCTTGCGCACGCTGGCCGCCCGATTCGAGCGCGTGCTGTCGGCGATTCCCGGAACGCGTGACGTCGACAATCCACTCGGCAGCAACAAGACGAATGTCCGTGTGAGCGTCGATCGTGCACGGGCGGGCCTGCTGGGTGTGCAGGTGGTGGACATCGACAAGGTCGTGCGCCTCGGGTTGGCCGGAGTGCCGGCCGGCCGCATCCAGGACTCGGATGGCGAAGCGTATGACGTGACCGCGCGCCTCGCACGGGACGGACGCGCGACGCCGGATGCGCTGCAGCAGTTGTATGTGCCGTCACAATCCGGCGCACAGGTTCCTCTGGCACAAGTCTCGGTTCTCGCGCTCGAACGCACGCTGCCGCGCATCCAGCATTTCGATACCGAGCGCAGCATCACCGTCACGAGTCAGGTGCGAACCGGCTTCAACACCGACCGCCTGACGCGCATCGCGATGGATTCACTGCAGACGTGGAACCTGCCGACCGGCTATCGCTGGGTGGCGGCCGGTGAGATCGAGAGTCGGGAGGACAGTTTCGGTGGCTTCGGTGGCGCGATCCTGCTGGCGACATTCGGAATCCTGACGGTCCTGATCCTCGAGTTCAAGACATTCAAGAGCATGCTGATCGTAGCCTCAGTCATTCCACTCGGCGTGATCGGCGGCATGGTCGGGCTCTTCGTGAGTGACTACACGCTGAGCTTCACGGCGATGATCGGTTTCGTCGCACTGATCGGCATCGAGATCAAGAACTCGCTGCTGCTGGTCGACTACACGAACCAGCTGCGCGAGGCGGGTGCCGATCTCGATCATGCGATCGAGGAAGCGGGTCGGGTGCGTTTCCTGCCGATCGTGCTCACGACTGCGACCGCGATCGGCGGACTGCTTCCTCTCGCACTGCAAGGGTCGAGTCTCTACAGTCCGCTCGCGATCGTGATCATCGGTGGCCTGATCTCGTCGCTGCTGTTGAGCCGACTGGTGACGCCGGTGCTCTACAAGCTGCTGCCGCCCGGGCTCGCGGTCGATGCGAATCGCAAGCTATCGGCGCCGGTCGTTCTCACGTCACCGACAGCGCCGCTTGCGGCATGAGAACGCGGTCGACTTGCTCGGCATCGGCGACATGCTCGCGGAACGCCGTGATGTCACGCTGCACCGCGACGAAATACCGGGCGGTTCCGTCTTCGTCGTTCATTGCGCTGATGCTCCACTCCATCAGGAACGGAGTGCCATCTCGCCGATAGTTCACGGCGGAGCCCAGGAATGGTGCGCCGCGTAACAACGCCTCGCGCAAGCGGCGCAGCGTCGAGCGATCGGTGGCGGGACCTTGTAACACCCGCGGTGTTTGCGTCAGCATTTCTGCCGCACTCCATCCCGTCATGCGCTCGAAGGCGGGGTTGACGTACAGCACTCGTGGACCGGGCGCATCGAGCGTCGCGTCGGTGATCATGACGGCGTCGTACGTGAAGCTCATCGCCTGGCCCAGAACGCGCAGCGCCAGATCGCCCTCAGCGAACGGCGCCGGGCAGATGTGCTCTTCGATCGGCGGGCGGCCGGTCGGCGTCGGGTGCACGATGGCATCGCGCGCAGGAACGCCTGGCAGCATGCGAAACTGGCGAGACTTCAGTCGCGGCGACCACACGTCGCGCAGGCGATCACGCACCACTGCCGTGACGGTGTGCCCACGCGGCACGAGCAGCATGCCATCCAGGTTCGTCACATCGGCGGCGAAGACCATGCCGATTTCGAGCGCCTCGAGGCGCACGATTTCAAACTCCGCAGCCGGTTCCGCCTCGCAGCGTACGTCGCAGTACCCGGCGCGGCTCACGTCGCTGCGCGCCAGAATCGACGCCTCGATCCCGCCTCGTATCGCCGAGAGCATCACCGATTCCGTGGTCGGCATGCTGAGCACACAGAACACACCGGCGCGCACGATCGACTGATCGTCGCTCTTGAGCCCACGGTCGTGGGCCAGAAGAATCCGGGTGGTATCCGGCCGGCTCTGGCGCACTTCGCACAACAGATCGAGTCCGCTGGTGTCGTCCAGATGCAATTCTGCGAGGATGACGCTGATCGCGCTGTCGCCCTGCAGCTTGTCCTTCGCTTCCGCCGCCGTGGCCGCAAACTCCAGATCGACATGCCGCTCGAGCACATGCCGCAGCACACGGCGCAGGCCCGTACTCGGCTCCACACAAAGAACCCTCGTGCGAGAGGCTGATTGCTTCAACGGAAGTCGAGCGGGCACATTGTCGGCGGGCATTGTCGTGGGAGCGTGAGAGACCTGACGCGCCGACCGGTCGACTGGCCAGCAGTCCAGCGGAATGAGCCTCAAGGCGAGGTATCGGCGGCGTGATATGCCAGGCTCCTGACAAATGCATTACCACATCCTTACAGTTCTGTCAGGTTCTCCCGTTGTCGGCTGTTACGCAGGAGGCTGCCTGTGAATGTTCTGATCATCGATGACGATGCGCCGATAGCCACGCTGCTCTGCCGCGCGCTGCGCGAGAGCGGGTATCAGGCCGAGTCGGCCGCGACGGCCACGGAAGCGCTCCTGCAACTCGAGCGCGCACACTACACCGGGATCGTGCTCGACATCGGCCTGCCGGATCGCTCAGGCGTGTCGGTGTTGCGCGCCATCCGCGAGCGCGGTGATCAGACGCCCGTCCTCTGCCTCACCGGTGCGGGTGACGATGAACTGATGATCGAAGCGCTGGATGCCGGCGCCGATGATTTCGCACACAAGCCGATTCGGCTCGGGATCTTTCTTGCGCGTATTCGTGCACTTACCCGTCGCGGCCCGGCCGCGCGATCAACGCCGATGCTGCGACTCGGCAATCTCGAGCTCAACCGGCTCACGCATACGGTGACGTGCGACGGTCATTCGCACGAGGTGACGCGCAAGGAATTCGCCGTTCTCGAATATTTTCTGCTGCGTCCCGGCGCGCTCGTGACCCGCACCGAACTGCTGCACGATGTGTGGGGCCTCAGTTTCGACACCGGCACGAATCTGATCGACGTCCACATGTCACGGGTGCGCCGCGTGCTGCGCGAGGCCGGCGCGACGCTCGAGTTCATCACCCTGCGCGGTCAGGGGTTCGTGTTGCGCTCGATCGAGGCGCCTGCAGCCACATAACCCTCTGTCTTCAGCGATTCGACGATGCGCACGCGCAGGGCCGTGGCCTCGCCAGCGAGCGGCATGGCGGACGGCACGAGTTCCAGCACACGTCGGGCAAACGCAAAATGGCTTGCGCAATTCCTGCACGTTTCGATGTGTCCTGACACCGACAGCTCGGTCGCCGTCGGGAGGCGGCCATCGAGATAGTCGTACAGCGCACGCGCTGCGGCTTCACATTCGATCAGCGCGGGCGATCCGCGCTCGTCACTGGTCATCGTCCGTCTCCCGACCCTGGTGGTACCGGCGCGCGGGCGATCCCGGCATCGACGGCGTACTTGAACAGCGACTGCTGCAACAATCGACGTGCGCGGAACAAGCGCGAACGCACGGTGCCAACCGGCACACCGAGTACCTCGGCCGCCGCTTCGTACGACTCACCCTCGACGTCCACGAGGATCGCCGCCGTCCGATAGACCTCGGGCACCGCCGCCAACGCCGCGCGAATCGCGGGCGCCACGTCGATACGATCGAGCAGATCACCGAGGCCGGCGCGTTCTGCCTGCCCATGCTCGGACGCCGCCGCCAGCGATTCCAGCTCAGCGTCTTCGCCCGAGGTATCGACGACACGGCCTTCGCGTTCCCGGTGCCGCAGATACACGTTACGGCAGATCGTGAACAGCCAGCGGCGCGCGTCGGCGCCGGGCTTGAACGTGGCCCACGAGCGGTAGGCGCGCAGGTAGGTCTCCTGCACCAGATCATCCGCCAGCGCCTCGTCGTGTGCGAGCGCGCGGGCGAAGCGCACGACATGCGGCAACGCGGCGAGCACCTGCGCATCGAATGCCGCGTCACGCTCGATCGCCGTCATAACCCGACTCCGCTGCCCGGCTTCTCGCGGCGATACGCACGCAAATCGTGCCACCACTGCACACACGCCGCTTCGATCGCGGCGGTCGCATTCGCCAGGCGCGCCGGTCCCGCACCACTGATGCGCACCCACGGCTTGCCGAGTCGCTCGAGATGGAACATGAGGCGATCGTGAAACCAGTCGCGATCACTCGACATCACGCGCACACCATCAGGCACCCACGCGATGTCCGGATCACAAAGCAGATACAGATCGATCGGCTGTTTCGCGGCCACTTCCCACACGTGCGCGGGCACGGGTTGCCTGAGCCACTCGGTCCAGATCGCAGTCACGATCGCTTCGGTGTCGCTCACGCAGAGGCCGCGGGCGCGCCGCTGCGCGTCGCGAATCAGCACCTGCTGCCCATCGGTCACGAGCGTCGCATCGAGCTCGGTCCAGTGATGGTGCGGTACGCCGGTGGTGTACGTGCGCCCGTATTCGTCCACCCAGGCCGTGTCGTAGGCGTGCGCGATCTGCTCCGAGAGTGTGGACTTGCCGACACTCTCGCCACCGACCAGCGCGACAGTACGCACGAACCACGGGCGGACGGCAGGCGCCAACAGGCCCCAATGCTGCCAGGGGTTTTCGCGGATGCGACCGCCGCGCACATCGTCGCGACTGCGGTCCACGTGCACGAACTCCGCACCGAGTCCCGCCGCGATCCCGAAATGATCCGGGTCGCCGGCGAAGACATGGCTGACGTCGGGCGCCAGTTCATCGAGCGCGGCGATCCATTCGGCGGTCGAGGCACTCTCCTCGCCTGGCCGTGGCGGAAGGGTCGCCTCCGGCACCACGACCCGGGCCCACGGGCAGCTTTCGACCAGCCAGCGCCAGCGCACATCCCACGGAATCGGATCGTCCCAGCGCCGCTCGAGCACGATCGTGGTGCGTGAGCAGCGTTGCCGCGCCGCGTCGAACAGCGCGAGATGGCCACGGTGCACCGGCAGGAATTTGCCGACCAGCAGCGCATGCGACATCGGGGCGGGGCGAGGGGCGCGTGACCGCCGTGGCTGGCTCTGAGGCGGTGGCGTCCGAAAGGGTCGGTCGCCCGGCCGGAATCTACGCCGGGACAGGGTGTGCGGAATTCCGGGGGACAATCGTCCTCCGCTCGGGAGCTGGGCCTGCCGAGACTCTCCTCCTGACCACCGATGCGCGCGCGTGTTGTTCCTGTGCCCACGTGATCCCCACACTGATGTCCGTTCAGATCCAGACTGTCTCTCCATCCGCGCGGCCGACGACACCGGTCTTCGCGCCGCTGCAGCAGGCCGACACTTCGGCGATTCCGATCGCCGAACTGCTCGCGGCGCTGTCGCACGCGCTCGATCTCACCGAAGGCGCGCCCGCCGGCCACACCCTGCGCAGCTGCATGATCGCGATGCGGATTGCCGACAGCATCGGCCTCGGCAGCGAAGATCGCACCGCGCTGTACTACGCCATGCTGCTCAAGGACGCCGGCTGTTCGAGCAATGCGGCGCGCATCACGGAGCTGTTCGGCGCCAACGATCACGACGTCAAGCCGCGCATGAAAATCGTCGACGCAAACAAGAAGATCCGACTCGCGATCGAGACGTTCCGCTCGGCCGGTGGCAGCGGCGGATTCCGCAGCCGTCTCTCGCACTTCATGGGCATCGCGCGCGGTGGCGGCGTGACGCGTGAACTGATCTCCATCCGCTGTGAGCGTGGCGCGAACATCGCGCGGCGTATGGGATTTCCCGAGAGCACCGCGACGGCGATTCATTCGCTCGACGAACACTGGAACGGCGGCGGACATCCGGAAGGCCTGAAGGAGCGCGCCATTCCGCTGCTCGCGCGTATCGCGAACCTGGCGCAGACCATGGACATCTTCTTCGGTGCGCAGGGCATCGACGCGACAATGAAGATGGTGAAAAATCGTCGCAAGACGTGGTTCGATCCGCAGCTCGCCGATCTCGTGCTCAAGTGGCGCAAGGACACCGACTGGTGGGACTGGCTGCGCGAGTCGGCGCCTGAAATCGAAGTGACCGCCCTCGAACCGTCCGATCCACAGCGCGTCGTCCCGAGCAGCGGACTCGATCTGGTGGCGCAATCGTTCGCCGACATCGTCGACGCCAAGTCACCATTCACCTATCGCCACAGCACGAACGTGTCACGATGGGCGCGCGCGATCGGCGCCAAGTTCTTCGCCGATGAAGCGACGCTGACGCGACTGTCGCGTGCCGGCCTTCTGCACGATATCGGCAAGCTCGGTGTCTCGAACACGATCCTCGACAAGAACGGCCCGCTGTTCGACGAGGAGCGCACGCTGATGCAGGCGCACCCGGTGCACACGTGGGAAATTTTACGGCGGGTGCGCGCCTTCTCGGAATTCGCGAAGATGGCGTCGCTGCACCACGAAAAACTTGACGGCACGGGCTATCCGTGGAAAGTGCCGGCCGAGGGGCTCGACCTGCAGGCGCGCATTCTGGTCGTGTCCGACATCTTCGAGGCGCTCACCGCGGATCGGCCGTATCGGGTCGGCATGCCGATCGAAGCAGCGCTGTCGATTCTCAACAAGGACCGCGGCACGAGACTCGACGCCCTCGTGTTGGACGCCCTCGAACAGGCCACCACCGAGATGCCGCTGCAGGCGGCAGAGGACACAGGGCGCGCGGCCTGATATGCCATGGGTCGATTCTGAGGCCTGAGCAGGGCATCTTGCCTGCTGCCCTGCCCAGTCTCAAACCCCGTGTTCCGTCATGGCTCAGCCTCCGATCACCGTCCACAAGTTCGGCGGTGCCGCTCTCGCAGACCTGCACGCCTTCCGCCACGCCGCTGACATCGTCGCGACGCACGGTGGAGCGCACCCCATCATCGTCGTCTCGGCGATGCGCGGTGTCACCGACGCTCTGGGTATCGCCGCCAGCAGTCCGCCGGCCAAGGCGCGGGCCACGCTCGCGTCACTGGAGAGCAAACATCGCGCGGTGGCGCATGGCCTGACTCGTGATGCGTCGCACCGCGCCGACCTCTCGGCCACCATCGCGAGCGTGTTCGCGGAGGTGACGAAAATCTGCAGCCGTCGCCGCACCGGTGCGCTCGATGGGGCACAGCTCGACTTCGTCATGTCGCGCGGTGAAGTGCTCGCCGCGGCACTGTTCGTCGCCGCGCTCGAGCAGCGCGGGCAGCTGGCGTTCGGCATCGACGCCACGAAACTCGTCTACACGGACGGGATGGTCGGCAGCGCGGCACCGGATGTCGCGAAAACGATGGCCGCCGCCGCGAAGCAGCTCTGGCCGCGCGTGAAGAGAGGGATCATCCCGGTGGTGCCTGGATTCTTCGGCCGCGGAAAGAAGGGCGCGGTCGTCACACTGGGGCGCGGCGGGACGGATGTCACTGCGACGCTGATGGCGCGTGTCCTGCACGCGAACACTGTCATGTTGTGGAAGGACGTTCCCGGACTGCTGACTGCCGATCCGCGCATCGTGCCCGACGCACGACTGATTCCATCGTTGCACGTGCGCGAAGCGTCCGAGCTGGCGTACCACGGCGCGAAGATCCTGCATCCGCGCGCACTGATCGGGTTGCCCGCCAATACACGACTCTACCTGCGTCCACTGGCCGATCCGAAGGCGATGGGCACAGAGATTTCCGCCTTCGCGACGGCTGGCGTGACAAAGCGCGGCATGCCGGCGCTGCCGGTGAAAGCGCTCGCCGTGATCAGTGATCAGGCGCTGGTCACGATCGTCGGCAACGGCATGGCCGGATTGCCAGGTGTCGCGGCGCGCGCGCTTGGTGCGCTCGAACAGATGGGTATTTCCGTGTCGCTGATCTCGATGGCGTCGTCGGAACATTCGCTCTGCATCGCGGTGCCGGGATCGATGGCCACCGCCGTCGCCACGCGATGGAAGGACGTGTTCAGCGCGGAGATTGCACGCCGCGACATCGAAGGCGTCGATGTGCGGCGCAAGGTCGCGACGCTTGCGATCGTCGGGCTTGGCATGGCCGGTACACCCGGCGTGTCCGCTCGCTTGTTCGATGCGCTGGCGCTGAGCAAGATCAACGTCGTCGCGATCGCGCAGGGGGCGTCGGAAATGAATATCTCAGTCGTGATCGATGAACGCTCGGCAGCGCAGGCGCAACGTGCCGTGCATGCGGCGTTCCGACTCGACAAGATCGGTGGTGGCGATGCCGGCACCCGCCAACACTCGGATGTGATCGTGCTTGGCTTCGGGCTCATCGGCCGCGAACTGGCGCTGCAGCTGGCGCAGCGTCGCACACCGGATGGGGGCCGACTCACGGCACCGGTACGTGTGGTGGCCGTGATCGACCGGAGCGGTTACGTGTTCGATCCGCGGGGGCTGACGCCGAAGAAACTGACCGCGCTGGCCGAGGCGAAGGCCGCCGGCCGACCGCTCGCACAACACCCCGATGGCATTCGCTCGACCGATGAAGCCGCACTGCGCGCGATTGCGACGCATGCACTCGAACGGCCGATCGTCGTCGATGTGACGGCGTCGGAAACGTCACCGACACTCGAAGTCGCGATTGCGTCGGGCATGGATCTGGTGCTCGCCAACAAGCGCCCGCTGGTGACGAGTGGACGCAATGGCAAAGGCCTCGCGAAACTGGCGGCGGCGCGCGGCAGACGCATGCTGCATGAAGCGACCGTCGGCGCCGGTCTGCCCGTCATCGATACGATCAACAAACTCGTCGCATCCGGCGATCGCATTCTGCAGATCGAAGGCTGTCCGTCGGGCACACTTGGCTTTCTGTTCAGCGAGATGTCGCGGGGTACCAAGTTTTCGGTCGCGTTGCAGTCCGCCAAGGCGAAAGGCTACACCGAGCCCGATCCGCGCGACGACCTGTCCGGCATGGATGTGGCACGCAAGGCGCTGATTCTCGGCCGGCTGCTTGGCTACACCGGTGAGCTGGCTGACATCAAGGTCGAATCGCTGGTGCCGGTCCCGATGCGCAAGCTGCCGCTGGCAGACTTTCTCGCACGCGCCGACGAGCTGGACGCCGACTGGTCGAAGCGCGTCAGTGATGCGCAGGGGCGTGGTGAGGTGCTGCGCTATCGCATCATCGTCACAGCGAAGACGGTGCGTGTCGGTGTGGTGGCCGTGGACGCGAGCAGTCCACTCGGCTCACTCGGGGGCACCGACAATCTCTTCGCGTTCACGACGACGCGCTACAAGACGAATCCGCTCGTGATCACGGGCCCGGGCGCTGGCGCCGGCGTGACGGCGGCGGGTGTCTTCACCGATGTGCTGACGCTGGCGGAACAACGATGACGGTCAGCGAGCAGGTGTGTGATGCCTGTGGGACGCGGTTCACCGCGCTGGATGCGAAGGTCGAATGTGCGAAGTGCGGTGGTCTGCTGCATCTCGAACATCCGCAGCCGCCAGCCTGCTCGACCGCGCTGCGCGATCTGTTCGATGCACGCCTGATACCGGCACGTGGACCGCACGGCATCGGCCCGCAGGATTCCGGTGTCTGGCGATTTCGCGAGCTCGTCATGCCCGGCATCAGTGACGCGGAGATCGTGTCACAGGGAGAAGGCCTCACTCCGCTGCTGTCGCGTGCGCGCGTCGCGCAGTGGGCCGGCGTGGACGATCTACTGATCAAGCACGAAGGCCACAATCCGACCGGGTCCTTCAAGGATCGCGGCATGACGGTGGCGCTGACGCAGGCGAAACGCATCAACGCCACGGCGGTCGCCTGTGCATCCACCGGCAACACGTCATCGGCGCTGGCGTCATACGCCGCACTTGCCGGATTGCGGGGACTGGTGCTCGTGCCGCAGGGGAAAGTTGCACTCGGCAAGTTGTCGCAGACCATCGCGTACGGAGCACAGACGCTGCTCGTGCGTGGTGACTTCGACGATTGCCTGCGGCTGGCGCGCGAGTCGTCCGAGCACCTTGGTGTGTATCTCGCGAACTCGATCAATCCGTGGCGGATCGAAGGCCAGAAGACGATCATGTTCGATCTGCTGCAGCAGCTGCGCTGGCAGTCGCCGGACTGGCTGGTACTGCCGGCCGGCAATCTTGGCAACACGTCGGCGTTCGGTGCTGCATTTCGCGAAGCAATCCGACTGGGCCTGATCGACAAGGCGCCGCGACTGGCGTGCGTGCAGGCTGCCGGCAGCGCACCGTTCGCCGCCAGCTTCCGCGATGGATTCGCGACCCGCCACACCGTGCGCGCCGAGACCATTGCGACGGCGATACGTATCGGCGATCCGGCCAGCTACGATCGTGCGGTGCGGGCGATTCAGGAAACGAACGGCGTCGTGTTGTCGGTGACGGACGACGAGATTCTCGAGGCGAAAGCGATCATCGACGCGAGCGGTGTCGGATGTGAACCGGCGAGCGCGGCGAGTGTGGCCGGTACACGTGCGCTGGTGCGCGACGGTACGATCGACAAGGGCGCACGCGTCGTTGTCCTGCTCACGGGCCACATGCTCAAGGATCCGGAAGTGATGCTGCACTACCATCGCGAGCTGTCCCCTGCACCAGCGTACGCCAATCGCAGCATCGAGATCGACGCGACGCTGGCCGACATGGAGCGCGTGCTGCGCGCATCACCGGCGGCGGCGTGAGCACACGATGCGCGACGGTGCGCGTGCCGGCCAGCACATCCAACCTTGGCGGCGGATTCGATTGTGTTGGCATGTCCGTCGATCGCTGGCTGACGGCGTCGGTGATTGTCGATCCGGCGTCACGCGAGGTGACGATGGCGCGCAGCGGTTCGCTCACGTCGCTGCAGTGCGCGCCGACGGAGGATCTCGTGTACGAAGGATTCGCGGCCGCCTGCGGTCGCGTCAACGTGCCGATGCCAGCCGGTCTCGCGTTCGAGGTGTCGTCGGAGATTCCCGTCGCTCGAGGACTCGGATCATCGGCGGCGGCGCTGGTGGCAGGCGCCGCGCTCGCCGATGCGGCGCTGACGCTGAGTCTCGGGGCGGACGGTGTCGCCACGCTCGTGTCGCAGATCGAAGGTCATCCCGACAACGCCGCGCCGGCCGTCTTCGGGGGCGCCATGCTGGGCGTGGCGCGTGACGATGCCACGCTGACCGATCCGTGCACGTTCGCTTTTTCGTCCTTACCCGTGCACGCGTCGCTGTCCTTCATTTTCGCAGTCCCACCGCTCGAAGTCACAACTGCCTCGGCGCGCGCGGTGCTGCCGCGCAGTGTGTCATTCCACGACGCCGTCTGCGCAGTGCAGCGCAGCGCAGCACTGGTGCATGGGCTCTCTACGGGAGACGCCGACCTGCTCTCCCGCGCGCTGGATGACGTGCTGCACGTGCCGTATCGCCAGGGGCTGATTCCGGGGTACACGACGGTGGTGAGTGCGGCACGCGCCGCTGGGGCGTTCGGCGGTACGCTGAGCGGCAGTGGCTCGGCGATGGTGGCTATCGGGCGGCAGGCGGATGCTCCGGCGATCGCCGCGGCAATGCAGGCCGCCTTCGCAGCCCACGGGCTGACGGCGCAGACCATCACTACCGCAGGTGCCGTGGCCGGCCTCCAGCACGTGATTTGATCGAAACGGACCTGACCGAAACCCGTGCCCTGGTGCGACCGTAGGGAACACATCCTCCATCATCGGTGCCGCCATGTTCACTGCCTTCCTTCGCCTGTTCGCCCTTCGTCCGATCCTCGCCGGTTCACTGCTCGGCATTCCGATTCTGACGCTGATCCTGCTAGGCCTGGCCGTGGCGCTGATGCTCAAGATCCTGCTGTTCATCGTGATTCCGATCACGATCGGCATGTGGATCGTGAAGCGCATGCGGCGCGCGTCGGCACCGGAGCCGATCCAGACGGTGTAGTTCCGTCTGCGTCTGTGCTGAACAAAGCCCGCGCGCCTGAAACATGGCGCGCGGGCTCTGCATTTATGTCCAGATCAGCGGAAGAGATTGAAGTGGCCGAGTGCCCACCAGAGAATCAGAAAAATGAGCACGGTGCTGAAGCAGCCGCCTCCCAGCTTCTTCGCGCCGTAGCCGGCGGCAACGCCGCGCAACAGTTTGCTCATTGCAGTACTCCATGAAGTGAAAGAAACTCGCGTAGCAGCGAGTGGTGTACACACACCGGGCCAGCGGCGTCGACGGCCCGGGCGTTGCATACGGCAGCGTGCGTCTGACGCACGTCTCCGCATCCTGCAGGGAGTTGCACATGCACTACGGAAAGCGCTCGTCGCGGGATTCGATTCCGCTGGTAGTCCCACTCTTGTTCGCCACTGGTTCGCTTGGATTGCTGACGCTCGTGTGGCGCAGGTTGGCAGCACCGCGCCGTGAAGCGCGCCGGCATGGCGGTGCCGCGAATGCGTACGAATTGCCGGCACAACCGCGCGCGGACGACCCCGAGATGCAGTCGCTGCGCGGCGGCGCCGGTGAAATCTTCCACCGCCGGTACGAAGTGGTGCTGACGGGCAGCACCAGAAGCAGCCGCGATGTGATGCAACTGATGCAGCGACATCTCGCAGAGCTGGCGCCTTCGATGCTGGCGCACTTCGAGAAGACGAGCGGCGCCGATGGCCCGCTGAGAGTAGGTGACGAATACGACATCACGATGCTCGGGCCGTGGAATGGCGTAGTGCGTGTGTGCGAGTCGTCGGCTGAGTCGTTCACGCTGGTCACTCTGGATGGACATCCGGAGGCGGGGCACATCACGTTCAGCGTCGCAGCACATGGTAGTGATCAGTCTGCCGTGTGCGTGCGCATCGAGTCCTGGGCTCGGGCGCGTGACTCGGTCGTCGCCGTCGCATACGGCACACTCGGCATCGGCAAGCAGGTACAGACGGAAGTGTGGGTCACATTTCTGCAGCGGTTGGGCGCAATGGCCGGAATGCGTGAGAAGCCGGAAGTGCAGATCACCACCGAGCAACTGCCACTGGCCGCGGCTGACGACGTGGAAGCACAGCCGACGTATGACTGACGTGCGGCCGATCGACGAGGTGCTGCTGGCCCGACTGGCCGACATTGCACGCATGCAGCCGACCGTGGATCTGACGAAGAGGGAGACATATGTCGCCGCCGCAGGCTGGAACGTCGATGCGCATGAGGTCGCGTTGCCGCCAGAAGCACCTGGTCCGCCTGTCACGAACGCTTCGTTCGCACATGCGTGTGCAATCCTCACGGCGTACAGTTTTCCACCGCCGCGCCTGATTCGCGGTCGCTTCGATCCAGCAGCACCACTCGACGGTCGCGCGATGCTGCTCACCGCCACCTTTCTGTGGATGCATTTCGAGTTGCCGGTGCGTGTCAGTCGCGTGATCGATGAGACGCGCAGCGGAGAGCATGGCGCCGAAACGGCGTGGGGATACAGCTATCAGACGCTGGCCGGGCACATCGAACGGGGTGAGATCACGTTCGAGATCATCAAGACCGTCGCCACCGGTGCGATCCGCTTCCGGATTCATTCGTTCTCGCAGACCGGGCACATCGCGAATCCGTTGTACCGCATCGGGTTTCGCGTCGTGGGACGACGCCTGCAGGCGCGGTTCGCAGTGGAGTCGCTGCGCAACATGCAGCAGCAGGTGATTCGAGCGCTCGCCGCGCACGATCACACCGACACGGGTGAGGAACACGCGCCCTGACGTGGAATTGGGTCCACGACGACACGTGCGCCCCACCCGAGATCGGTCTGTCGGCACTGCGCACTGCTGCGCAGCTACGTCGAGATCTTCTTGCCCGTGACGAGACCCACCAACAACGCAATAACGGCGAAGATCACGAAAACCATGAACAACGTCTTCGCGATACCAGCGGATGCAACGGCAACGCCGCCAAATCCGAAGATGCCGGCGATCAATGCCAGCACGAGAAACATGAAGGCCCAGCGCAGCATGGTCAATTCTCCTTATTCGGTGCCGCGGGCGGCGGTATCGACGACGTTTTCGCGTTCGTACGCCGTCACTTCCTGTTCGATTTCGTCCTTCGTCTTGCCGTAGCGCTTCTGCAGCGTGCCCACCAGCTGATCACGCTTGCCGGCGATCACATCCAAATCATCGTCCGTGAGCTTGCCCCACTGCTCGCGAACCTTGCCCTTGGCCGACTTCCAGCTGCCTTCGATAGTATCCCAGTTCATGGAGACTCCTGTGCTTGGGTCGTACGCAAGAAAGGCGCGAGAGCGCACCGTCATGCGGTGCGCCTTCGCGCCTTCGACTGACGAGACAACAGCCTCGCCCGTCAAGAAACCCTGACCAGTCGTCAGGGCGATATTCCTCTGCAAATAACGAAGTGCAAATTCCGTGCTAATTCAAGCGGATAGATTCAAAGGTCAAAACACCGCCTGATCGAATCGTCAGTTGTACTGCAGCAGCAACTCCAGACGCTGACGCAGCTCGGCCAGCTGCTTTGATTTGAAGGCGTGCTTCGTTTCCTCGAGCACTTCGACCGTGTGCTGAATCGCCGACGTAAGCTGTGAGCCGCGCGGACAGTTCATGATCTGACACGCGTGCGCATCCACCGGCGCGCCGGCCAGCGCGCGACCGAGCTGCTCGAGATCAGTCAGCGAACCCATCACGTTGCGCAACGCCAGCGACAGAAAGGTATCTGCGCTCGGCGCACCAGGCCCGCGTTGCGTCGCCAGCTGATCGTAGCGCAGGCGCATGTCGTTCAGGCGCAGCTCCGCATCCTGCATCGAGCGGAACGACCGGAAGCGCGTCACTGACGCGTGCACACGCTCGAGCAGTTCCGGAAATTGCACCGGCTTGGTGAGATACGCCGCCACCGGCAGCTCGATGCTCGCCACCGCCGAGCGCACACTCGGAAAACCGGTCAGGATGATCACCGGCAAACCACCGCGAACGGCGGCGACGCGGCGCACCAGTGCGAGATCACTGTTGCCCGGCATCTCGAGATCGGTGATCAGCAGGTCGAACTGTTCGTCGACGACCAGTTCGAGCGCGCGCTGTCCATCGGGCGCCGTCGTACACTCGTACCCCTCCCGCCGCAGCAGGTCGGCCGTCGATTCGAGAAACGTCGGTTCATCATCGGCAATCAGAATACGGCCGCGCGTCATGCAGTCACTCCGGTGACAGTGGTTCCCACGAGCGGAATGCGCGCGACAAATTCAGCGCCGCCTCCCGCCGCATCCAAGACTTCGATACTCCCGCCAGACGCATCCAGCGCACGGCGCACCAGCGACAGGCCCAGCCCCATCCCGCCGGTCGACAACTGCGACGGCTTGGTCGACACGAACGGTTCGAAGATGCTCTCCCGCAGGTCCGGCGGCACCCCTTCGCCCTGATCGCTTACACGCAACACAAAATCGCGACGATCGATCGAACCGCGCACCCGCACCTGCGAACCCGGCGGCGATGCCTCGATGGCATTCTGCACCAGGTTGTAGACGCATTGGCGCAGGATCGAGTCCGAGAGATTCACCACTGCAGCAATGCCGCCCAGTTCAACGTCAACGCTGACACCGGTGTTTCGATTCACCTGCTCGAGAAACGCGACGGCATCACCCACCACAGTCTGCACCGGGGCGTGTGTGCTGGACTCTGTCTCCGGCCGATATGTCTCGTACAGCTGGCGCGTGACCTGACTGATGCGCTGAATCTCGCGCTCGATGGCTCCGACGTATTTCACATGGGGATGTGTGGCCGGAATGGCATCCTTGATCAGCAGGAACGCACTCTGAATACCGGCCAGCGGATTGTTGATCTCGTGGGCGATACGTGCCGCGAGTCGACCCATCGTGCTCATCGTTTCGGCCTGGCGCAGCGACTCCTCGGCGTGTCGCCGGTCGGTCACGTCCGCAAACATGCCAAGCAATTTCCATGGCTCGCCGTCCGGCCCGCGCAGCACGACGCGGCCGCGATCCGAGAAATCGTGCCAGCGGCCGGCTGCGCTTCGCACGCGATAGTTCGCATCGAAGGCATCGACGCGCGACGCCAGGTGGTCGTTGAGTCGCGTTTCCACGGCCTGCCGATCCTGCGGATGCACCAGCGCCAGCCAGTCATTCATGCGCTGATAGTCGACGCCGGTACCGTAGCCGAGTCGTGCCCATAGTTGCGGCGAACGCGTGACGACACCGGTCTGCAGATCCCACTCCCACATCCCGTCGGTCGTGGATCGCAGCGCCTGATCGATCTTCGCGCGTTCATCGAGCGCTGCAGACTGCGAGACGGTCTGCGCAAGACGAAGCGCGATTGCGAGCAGAACCGAGACGGCGAGGCCGAGCAGCAATACCAGATCACTGAGCGTCGATGGTGTCACGGCGGCGGTGCGCTTCGAGGGCCAGACGCCGATGCGCCACGCGGGTCCACCCCGAAAGAGATCTTCCGTCACGAGATACCGCTCGTTGATCTGTCCGATCGGCGCGGACCCACGGAACCACGTCTCGTGATTCCCGATCGCAATGTCGAAACCGAGCACCGTGTCGGTCAGCACGGCGCCGAGGATGGCCGAGGCGTTCACGACGCCGACAAACAAGTCGCCGCACTGCTGTGAGACGCAGCGCGGCAGCACCATCAGCGCCCGCGATGGATCGGCGGGTAACGCGATGAATTTTGCCTGATCGGTGGGTGTGCGAAATTCACTGACATGCGCGCGAAGTACGGGCTCCAGCTTGGCGAACGCGCCCCTGATCACACTGTGATCGCCGCCACGCGGGTGTCCGAGGCTGTCGGTCCACGCGACGGACTCGAGCCCCGCGATGTCTTCCACGAGTTGTGTCGTGACGACCGTCCAGCGTTCGTCAGGCACCACGCTGTACTGGGCCATGCGACGCAGATTTCGCTGCGCGACCATCATCTGCCGGTTGACCGCCGATCGCGTCGCGAGCGCGGCGACACGACTCTGTTCCGCCAATTGCGCCGCCTCACTCCCAAGCAGCGCCCGCCACACAAAAAGGACGGTCACCATCGATCCCGCTCCAACAGAAAGCGGGAGCCAGGATGGCGGCGGCGAGAAGCCCGCATGTTTGGTCCACGCCGACGCATTGAAGTGCGTTGCGAACACGATCGCGCACAGTGTGGATTGCATCGAAGACCCGAGGAACGGGCCGAATGATGCGCCCTCGAGAAAGCCGAGCGCCTGCCCTGCAATCACGGTCGTCGCGAGCAGGATCACGATCCCGCCCGATGCGGCGAGAATGATCGACGGCCAGAGTCCGCGACGCTTCGACAGGATCGCGAGCAGCCCCACCCCACCGAGAAACACGAACACTGCACTCGACAACGCCATCTGCGACGGCATCTCGCCGTGCCAGTTGATGAACGTTGGTGACTCCACGGTCGCCAGCGTATTCCGCAACCAGCTCAGTCCCTCGGCATTCTGGACCGGCAGCGATCCGAAGACGAGCGCCAGACAGCCGCAGGTGATCGACAGCCAGCGCACCGCTGGATATGCGGATGTCGCGATGCCCACGCCCAGTGCCAGCAGCCCCAGCGCAGACGCGACGCGAAACGGCGGGAAGGTCTGGAATGGCTGCACGAGCCACGCGACGTTCGCAATCCAGCCGAGCAGCGCCAGCGAAGACATCGCGATGAGGAGTACACCCACCGAGCGCGAGCCGTCCGCCGACACCAACGCTCTCGACCAGGCCAGCAACCGTGGTCGGTACGAGAGCGAGGCGCGAAATGCGCGGACCAGCAAGGACTGGTTCAGTGGAGCTCCAAACAACGTGGGTGGCAGAACCGGATCGGACTGCATGGCTACGCGACGGCATCAGACCACGACGGCGCGGTGTCACGTTCACCGTTCGGCGACACGAGCTTTATGGCAAATGCACCGATGCGCGTCATGGATTCCTCGAGCACCTGCACCGACCGATCGACGCCCGCCTGGCGCGCGAACCGCAGTGCAAAACTGCACGAGCCCATCAGAAAAAGCTGCGCCTGCTCCACGACACCGGCGATTTCCTCGTCACGCGATGCTGACGCGGGGCGCAGACGAAGCTGAGACAGTGAACGGAACAGCGTTCGCGTCAAACTGCCGTCGGCGCGATCACGTCGCACCAGCACGTCGCCGAGAATACCGTCGAGGTACGCCAGATGTTCGCCGATCAGCGATTCAAACTTGTGCAGCGATGCGGCCAGCGGCTCCGACAGCATCAGGCTGCGGAACACCGGCAAGGTGACGAAGAGACTGATGCTCCCGTCGTGCAGCTCGGCCAGCTCTTCTGCAAACTGCCCATCAACAGGGGAATTGTACACGGCGCCTCCACTGCAGCTGACGCCCGCCGGACGCAGCCTGGATAAGTGAAAAGCGCGCGCGACTCCACTGAATGGAATCGCCCGCGCCTTCAACTGACGAGCCCTGCGTCTCGTCCGCCAAGTCTGTCTGGAAGAGAGCTCTCTGTCCGTGACGGGTCCAAATAACGCAACGGCCGCACGCCGCGCAAGCGCCTGCGGGTCACCGTTGCGCGGCGGTTGCGACAACAGGCGAATCGGACGACAGATCGGAGAACGTGATGGCGATGACCGTGCCGCGCGGCCGCGCGGTGAGCACGAAGGTGTATGTCGTGCCGGCCACCAGCGCCATACTCTTGAGCGACACCAGCGTCGCCCCGTTCGTCCCGCCACGGACGCGAAAGCCGGCGGTCATCGGTGGAACATCACGAAAGTGGACGTCACCGGAGTCGTTCGCCGCGCGAAACAACGGCTCATCCTGCCCGACGATCGCGAACACCACGTTTGCCAGCCCGGGCGTGGCACGAATCAACCGGATCCGTGCCATACCGGAATCCGGTGTCAGATCGTCACGGATCACCTGCACGGCCATGCGATTGCGCGCGTCCGGCACTGCCAGTATCGAATAGCGTTCGCTGCCGACGAGCGTCGTGATGCTGGACGCGTCATATCCCACCGATGACGGCCCACGCAACGTGAAGCGGAAGCGGGCCGGCGGCACGGGCTTGAATGGCGACACGACGCCGAACGTGACGTTCGAGAACAGCATCAACGAATCGTGACCGAGTTCCAGCGCGGGACTGCCAGGCATCGCGTTGACGAAGCGCACCTGCGCCTGTGGCGCGACGCTTGCCGCGACCGGGGCACGACGCGCGTTGCCGACGGGTGTGCCGACGGCATTCTCTCGCTCCTGCGTGCCGGCTCCAGCGTACGAGTACGCGAGCACACCGACCAGCCCCAGACCGAGAACCGGCAGTATCAGGCGAAGTCTCATGATCACACCTCCATACGCGTCGACCCGCGCCGTCAGAGCATCCATCAGAGCATACAGACGACAGGCTCGTTCCGCGTGCGCGTAATGCGCCGGAGCGAAGCATGTCACGAACACAACACGCGAAAAAAACAAAAAGGCGACGACTGGCCGTGTGGCCAGCAATCGCCTTCGACTCGCGGACCCGATGTCCGCGCGACCAGGTACTCGTGCATTCTCCTGCTGCAATACCGCGCAGCGGCAGCAGATACATAAACGCAACGGCATCAAGTGTGCCAGAGTCAGCTGCACAGTCGCCGTGAGGTACGATCGCATCAGTCTGTGGCGACGAATATTGGACGGGGGCTGGCGCGGTTGTTGCACATTGCTGCATTGTTCTGAGGGGATGCGCAGTTGCAGTCACATATGAGGCCGGAGCATCGGTTTCACCCTTGTCGCGTGAGCATCTGGCTCGCGAGACGAAGGCGCGGGCAGTGCCAATCGGCACCGCATCGCGCCTTTCGCGTTTCTGGACGCGGCACCCACAACGCTCGGCTGCGGGTTGTGGACAGTGCTGATCGATGCAACGCGACGCCTGATGTCGCGCTGCTCAGCGACCCTGCGCACCACGATGCGCTACCTGAGGAGGAAGGAATCATGGCACTGGCGACAATGCACGACCTGATGACCGCCGAACTGAAGGATCTCTACAGCGCGGAAACGCAGCTGCTCAAGGCGCTGCCCAAAATGGCCGAAGGCGCGAACACGCCAAGCCTGCGGAAGGCCTTCGAGGATCATCTCGAACAGACGCACGAACATGTCGCGCGTCTCGAACAGATCTTCGCGATCATCGGCCGGAGTCCGAAGGGCACCAAGTGCAAGGGTATGGAAGGGCTGATCGCCGAAGGATCCGAAATGCTCGACGAAGACGGCGACGACACCGTGCGTGATGCCGGCATCATTGCGGCCGCACAGCGCGTCGAACACTACGAAATCGCGGCCTACGGCAGCACGCTGGCTTTCGCGACCCTGATGGGTCACACGGATGTCGCAGAGTTGCTGGAACTGACGCTGAATGAAGAGAAGGCGGCCGATGACCTCCTGTCCACGATCGCGGAGGATGAAGTGAATCCATCCGCACCCGGGATGGAAAGCGAATCGGACGAGGAAGGTGACG
>JANLPZ010000205.1:0-19460 GCA_031367535.1 Gemmatimonadaceae bacterium | reverse complement strand
GGCGGCCGATGACCTCCTGTCCACGATCGCGGAGGATGAAGTGAATCCATCCGCACCCGGGATGGAAAGCGAATCGGACGAGGAAGGTGACGACGCAGTGGCGGCCCAAACGACACAGAAGAAGTCACCGAGCGGGCGCAGGTAGCACGACATAGCGGGTGCGGGACATCACTGCTGCCGTGCCGGTTGGCAGTGATGACGACGATGGGCGTCACCGAGGCGCACAGCGAAGCGGAAACGATCAGTGGGGCAGCAACGGTTTCCGTTGCTGCCCCACATCGCAATCCGCGTTGTCCGCGCAGGAGAGTTATGACTGCAACCAACGCAGAGGGTTCCGTCGCCCTCCGGAGCGCGCAGGCGCGCTGCACATCGATGGATCCGCGTGACGCGCGCGGCCTCGCACGCGCTTGAACGGAAAAGGCGCGAGCGACGTTCCACCGAAGGAAGTCGACCGCGCCTTCGACTGACGGAGCTCGCGCTCCGCCCGCCAAGGTGCCTCAGTGTGAGGCTCTATGTCTGGCAACTGATGCGAACACAGTGCACAAAGCGTGCTAGACCTGAAAGCATCAGCGCTGAGTATCGCCGCAAAGAACTGGACTCAGAGTCCGAGCGCAAATCCCTCGCGGAATGATGGATACGCTGGCACCCACCCGGTCGCGACAAGCGCCGCGTTACTGACGCGCTGATCGTTGCGGCTGCGCGCCGCATCGTTGCTGAATGACAGCGTCGCAGGGTCGGTCCCCTCCAGCTCCGCCAGCCATCGCGCAACGTCGGCGGCCCGTCGCGGCGATCCGTCCGAGACATTCAGCACACGTGGCGCGGCCGGCAACGCAAGTACGTGCAGCATCGCCGAGACGATGTCATCACGATGCGCGAGGTTCGTCCAGTACTCACCTCGCTGAGGCAGCGCCTCGGCCTTCCGCATTCTCGCGCGTGGGTCGCGGCCGGGGCCGTAGATCCCGGCCACACGCAACACCGTCGGAGCGGCCAACTCGGACGCGAGGATGATGTCTTCCGCGGCGATCAGCGCGGCGTTCGCACCGCCGACAGCGAGGCGCTCGGTTGTTTCCGTCACCCACGCGCCGTCATGTCCGCCGTACACGCCCGTACTCGACGTGTAGAGAAAACATCGGGCACCGCTCGCGCGCGCCACCGCAACCGCCGCGGCGGCGGATGGCGGATAGGTGGCGTCGTACGCATCGGCGCCGCGTGACGGCGCCACGGTCAGCACCACCGCGTCGAGTCGCGACGGGAGGTGTTCGACCACGCCGCTCGCGATGTCACCGCGCAGCCAGGTGACACCATCGGCACTCTGTGTCGCTGTACGGCGCACGGCCCAGACCGTATTTCGCGCGTCCGCCGCTGCGGCTCGCGCGAACGCGTTCCCGACATACCCTGCACCCAGCACCACGATTCGAAGACCATCTGTCATGCGGCAAAACTACTAACTTTCGGCAGCATGCCACCTGCGGATTCACGTCTTCTCGAGGCCCGAAGCCCCGATCGCATCCACGCGGTTGCGCAGGCCCGCGCGCTCGCGCTGCGGCATGGCTGGAACGCCATGGCCTATCAGGTCGTGAACGACGGCATCACACACTGGTTTTCGGCCGATGGGGACGCAGTGGTGGGGTATGTGCAGACGCACCGCCGCTGCATTGTGGCCGGCGCCCCGATCTGCGCAGCTGATCGCCTGACTGCGGTGGTGACGGAGTGGGAAGCGTTCGTGGCCGTGAACGGGTGTCGTGCCTGCTACTTCGGCGCGGCGGGTCGTGTCTTCGAAGTCCTCCACGGCAGGCGTGGATACACCACCGTCGTTCTCGGTGCACAACCAGTCTGGAATCCGGCATACTGGGCCGAGATTCCGGCGCGCGCGCCGTCGCTGCGTGCGCAGATGTCGCGGGCTGCAAACAAAGGCGTGTCGGTGAGTGAGTGGAATCCCGAACGTGCGTCAGCTGACGATCGCCTGCGCGAATGTCTGCGCCAGTGGCTCGCCACGCGACGAATGCCGACGCTCCACTTTCTGGTCGAGCCGCACACGCTGCACGATCTGGTGGGGCGTCGCGTGTTCGTGGCGGAGCGTGCCGGAGACGTCGTTGGTTTCATCAACGCCTCGCCGGTGTCAGCGCGGCACGGATGGCTTGTGGAGCAGTTCGTGCGCAGCGACGGCGCTCCGAACGGCACCATCGAGGCGCTGCTGGACTGCATGATGCGCGCGGTCGCGGCAGATGGCGCGGAGTACGTGACGATGGGCCTCGTGCCGCTGCGGCAGCATGCCGACGACGATGCCGTCGCAACAAATCCGGTGTGGCTTGGCGCGTTGCTCGCATTCGTACGACTGCACGGTCGTCGCTTCTACAACTTCGATGGCCTCGAGCGCTTCAAGTCGAAGTTCCGACCGCATTCGTGGGAACCGATCTACGCGATCAGCGCTGAGCCGACGTTTTCGATTCGTACGTTGTATGCGATCGCGGCCGCGTTCACGGTGCAGTCGCCGATGACGGCGGTGGCCGGTGGATTGGGGCGCGCCGCCTCGGTGGAATTCCGTCGCCTACGCGCCGCCATCGTACGTTGGCGCCGCCAGAGTCGCCGGCTCACGTGAACGCGCCGGCCGTGTACGGCCGATCAGCAGTTCAGTGAGGAGCGCGTCGATGTCGAGTTGCGCGGGGATGTGGAATGTCGCCGCGGTGCCGTTCCATCGACCGACGCGCACGCCGAATCCGATGCCTTCACCGGCGCGCTGAAACGCCGGCTCGTCGGTGAGTTCGTCACCGACGAAGAGTGCGCCCGGCAGGCTATGTGCCTTCACCAGCGTTGCCAGTGCATCGCCTTTGTCGGGCGCCCCGTCCGGCACCAGGTTCACGATGCCGATGCCGTGAAGGACACGCACGGCGTGCGGCAATTCCGGCACCAGCGCTTCGAGTGCGGTGATGGCGACACCTGGATCCTCGGCGTGCCAGTAGTGCACTGACACCGACAGCGCCTTGTCCTCGATCACGACACCCGGCAGCGTCGCGACCACTTCGCGCAATCGCGGCATCCATCCCGCCACCTCGCGCGCGGCGCGCTTCGCAAAGCGCGACGGCTCTGCGCCGTGATTCCCGATCACCGCGAGCATCGCGATGTCATCGAGGCGCGGCGTGACATCGCCGACTGATCTGCCCGTGATCACCGCGACTGGTGACGCGTGCGCCAGGCTGCGCAGCAGTTCCGAGGTTTCCGGTCGCATGCGTGTCGCCAGCGGGTCGGTGCCCATCGGCGCGAGTGTTCCGTCGAAATCGAAGGCCAGCAGCGCGCCCGATGCAGCCAACGTGCGCAGACGTTCGATGTTGCGTGTCGCGAGGATGTTGCGAGTCACTCGGTACTGACGTGCATGGGAAATCCGGACAGATTCAGGGTGCGGCGGGCCCGTGCGCGCAACTGTGCCGCATCCAGCAGCATGCGCCCTGCCCACCGATACACGTTGTGCTCCGCCACCACGGCCCGCATCGCACGCATCCGTTCCGCCTGTTCGGCCGGCGGCATGAATGCAGCGCGCTCCATCGCCCCGCTGGCCTCCTCCATGTCGTACGGGTTGACGATCAGTGCATCCGCCAGCTCGTGCGCCGCGCCGGCAAACTTGCTCAGCACGAGAACACCACGTTCGTCATCCCGCGCCGCCACGAATTCCTTGCTCACGAGATTCATGCCGTCGTGCAAACTGCTCACGTAACACATATCGGCGGCACGGTAGAAGCGGAAGACGCGCTCCGGTTCGTGATGCGCCCGCAGGAACACCACCGGTGAATACGCCTCGGTGCCGAAGCGGGCATTGATGCGCTCCACGCTCGCCTCGACGGCATCACGGAGCTGGCGATACTGCGGAATTTCCGACCGACTGGGCGCGGCCAGCTGCACGAACACGAACCGGCCGATCAGGGTCGGCCGGCGCTCCAGCAACCGCTCGACCGCCTCGATGCGTTCCTCGATACCCTTGGTGTAGTCCAGCCGGTCCACGCCGACGGCCAGGATCGTGTCCTCGCGCAGGTCGAGCTCCTCGAACACCTGGCGACGGCACTCCGCCGCATCCGGGACCTTCTCGGTCCAGCGCAACGGCCATTCCACGGAGATCGGATACGGCCGCACCAGCGTGCGACCGCCCTGCCGGATGACCGCGTTGTCGGTGCGATCGATGCGTGCCTCGAGCGCACTGTCCACCGTCTCGAGGAAGTGGTTGCAATGCGCCTGCGTGTGGAACCCGACGATGCTCGAACCGAGCAGACCGTCGACGATCTCCTCGCGCCACGGGCAGATGCTGAATCGTTCCGCGTTCGGCCACGGGATGTGCCAGAACGTGATGATCGTGGCACGCGGCAAGCGTTCGCGGATCATCCGCGGCGCAAGTGCGAAGTGATAATCCTGCACCAGCACGATTGGATCATCAAGTGTCGTTTCCTGCAGCACCGTATCGGCGAAGCGTTCGTTGATCGCGCGATAGTGGTCCCAGTCTCCGCGTCGGAAAATCGGACGCGCATATGTCTGATGGCAGACCGGCCACAGCCCTTCATTCGCAAAGCCGTAGTAGTAGCCCTGCTCCTCCGCCTCGGTCATCCACACACGACGCAGCCGGTACGACTCTTCGCCGGGCGGCACCAGCAGACGACCCTGCGCGTCCGAGCAGTGCCGATCGGCGGTGCCGCTGCCGTGCGCGATCCAGACGCCGGAACAGGCGCGCATCACCGGCTCGAGTGCGGTCACCAGACCACTCGCCGGATGTCGCACGATCACATCACCGCCCGGCACCCTGTCGTGGATGTACGGTTCACGATTGGCGAGAATGACGAGACTCTCCTCACGCACATGTTCATTGAGCACACTGCGCAACCGATTACGTGTCCATCGACCATCGCGATCGGCCTCCACGGCGGTGGCGGTGGAGCGCTGCGCCATCGCACGCACGTCATCGATCAAGGGTGCGTCGCCGTCCTGCCACCACTTGTTCTCACCTCGCAGTGCAACGGTCAGTCGGCGCATCAGTCCACCGCGCGTGAGGCGCGACGAGAGTACGGTCAGCAACGATGACGCCACCGCGAGCATGCCGAACACCAGCATCGCCCAGCGCTGCACCAGCGTTTCACGCTGCAGCGCGGGCTCGAAGTTCTGGAGCAGCACCAGTCGCACGGGCACCGTCAGCGCCGAGATGAACGTGGTGATGCTCACATGTGATGGCATGCTGCCATCGGTCGGTGTAATCACGCCACTCTGCGTGCCGGTGCGCGTGCCACGCCATTTTGCAACGATGATCCGCGACCGATCACACAGGTCGCCATCGGCAGGAAACAGTGGAGTGCGCGTGACCAGCGTGCCATCCACCCGACAGAGCGCGGCCGCCACCACCTGGTCGTCGTGCACGATGTCATTGAGCAGGAACGTGAGCTGTCGCGAGTCGCCTGAAGCGTAGGCACTCAGCACGCCCTGCCGCGCGCTGCTGGCCGCCAGCACGGCGCGGGAATGCAGCTCCGATTCGAACCACGCGCGGGTCGTCCGCGTTGTGACAACTCCAACGGCGACCACCACGAGCGCGATCGCTGCCAGCAATGGCAGCAACAAGCGCAGTGATTCCCGTATCGGCCCACGTTCCAAACCACGACTCTTTTCCGGCATATCAACCCTCGAATTGCGAAAGCGCAGAACTTCACGCTATTGCAAGCAAGTTCGTGACCGTCTGGACGGGGCCGTTTGTGCAGAGCTCGATCCCCCGCTGATCAGCCGATCGGTCAGACAACCTCTGGCATTCGTTCATTATCTTTGGATCAATCACTTCAGACTCGAGTCCGACATATGCAATTGCTCGGCATTCATCACCTCACCGCAGTTTCTTCACAGATCCGCGACAACTACCGCTTCTACACGCAGACGCTCGGCATGCGGCTGGTGAAGCGGTCGGTGAATCAGGATGATGTCAGCGCGTACCATCTCTTCTATGCAGACGAAAAAGGCACACCTGGCACCGACCTGACGTTCTTCGACTGGAGTGTGCCGGCCGAGCGTCGCGGATCGCGTTCGATCACGCGGACCGCGCTCCGTGTGTCCGGTACCGACGCACTCACGTACTGGGCCGCACGACTGGCGAACGAACATGTCGCAACATCGCCGATTGTCGAGCGTGATGGTCGCGTCGTGCTGGACTTCGAGGATCGTGAAGGGCAACGCCTCACACTCATCGACGATGGCGGCGTTGGTGCAGCGTTTCCGTGGGATCGCAGTCCCGTACCTGCGGGGCAGCAGATTCGCGGATTGGGGCCGATCACCATCAGCGTGCCCGGGCTCGCACCGACCGCTGCGCTGCTGGAGAAAGCACTGTTGATGCGGCACGTGCGCGAGTATCCGCATCCCGAGCAACCGCGCCACACGGTGCACGTCTACGAAATGGGTGACGCTGGTCCGGCCGCCGAGTTGCACGTCGCCGTCCAACCTGATCTTCCCGCCGCGACTCCAGGCGCCGGCGGTGTGCATCACGTCGCGTTCCGCATCAGCGACGACAGCTACGAGGCATGGTCCGAACGTCTCAACACACTCGGCGTTCCGAACAGCGGTCAGGTGGATCGCTATTGGTTCAGGAGTCTCTACCTGCGCGAGCCGAACGGCGTGTTGTTCGAGCTCGCCACCGACGGCCCGGGGTTTGGTGTCGATGAAGATGAAGCGACGCTCGGCGAGAAGGTCGTGCTGGCGCCGTTCCTCGAACCGCGCCGAGCACAGATTGTCGCGAACCTCAAGCCGATCGACTGACGGACGAAGACCCTCTGCAGAACTCCAACACGCGCGATTCTGCAGAGGGTCGCGTGATCAGAACGCCCAGCCGAGTGATGCGCGCACCTGGCGCGGCTCGACGATATGGAAATGCACGTCATCGACGCCGCCGGCACCCTCACCTCGCAGACGCGACGCATAGAAGTACTGGATGTCCGATGCCTTCCCATTGAGAACGTTGAGTAACGTGGCTTGAAGCCGCAGGCCACGCGTGAGCCGGAATCCGGCGTCCGCGTTGAGCAGAGTCGAAGCCCGCGCGCGTACCGCGTTCGATTCGATCAATGGATACCCACCGAAGTGGCGCAGCCGCAGAGCGCCGAAGATGCCGGAATGAGCCGGACTCCAGGCAATACCGCCAGCGATGACATTCTCGAGCGCTCCAGGAATACGCGACGCATCCGACGGCACGCCAGACAGACGAGCATGAGCGAACGAGATGTCGGCGTCCAGCGAGAGCGACGGCATCGGCCGATAGAAGTTCGCGATCGTCACTCCGCGCCGACGGCTCTCGCTCGTCGGCTCCGTGGCACCCGCGTCGCCGACGAACAACAGCTCACTGTTCAGATTCAGCGCCCACACCGACACTGTCGTGCGGAACCCATCCACCGGCGAGATACGAAGTCCGAACTCCGCCCCTCGCGAGCGCACCAGTGGATCCACGCGGTCCGCCTTCTGTCCGGACAGTGGATCCACGGTGATGGTCGTGCCGCGCGCATCGTTGCTGTGAAATCCGAATCCGCCGCTGAGATACAACTCGGCGTTGTTGGTGGCCGTCAAGATCAGTGATCCTTTCGGACTCACCAGTGCGGCCGTGCGTCGACCCGCATTGGCAGATTCGTCCGCATTCACGTCGAACAGGTAGGCATCGGCACGGGCCCCGATCACGCTCCGGAATCTGGGAGTCCAATGCGACTCGCTCTCAGCGAACAGGCCCGTGCCCCACTCGTTCACACGGTCTGTCCGCACCGTCTCGAAGCGGCCCCGCCGCTCGGTATGGAACAGGCCGAGATCGATGAAGTCTGCTCGCGTCTGCACGCCGAACTTGACGACGTGCGTGGCGCCGAATCGATGAAACTCCTGAATCTGCGACGCCGCGCCACCAATGACGGTGCGCGTGTCTGACTGCTCGAACTGATCGCCGCGATCCGGATTCTCGAGAAAGTAGGTGAAATTCGAGAACAGATCGAGACGCGAGTTGATACCATACACCTGCACGTCACGTACTGCTTTTGCACCGACGTGGCGGTACGACGCCGACAGACTGTAGCGCTGGGTATTGCCGCCAACGGTGGAATCGATCTGCCCGAGGGCGCTGATCAAGCCATCCTGCACCGCGCGATCGGGAATCTGATCGTTGGAATTCCAGCGATTACGATAGCCCATCGCGAGGATCGAGAATTGCGACGCTCCGACGTCCCTCGAATATCTCGCTATTCCGCTGAATTTCCGGACCCCTTCGGCACGCAGCCACGGACCATCGTACGCCTTCGCTTCGCCTCCGAACAACAGATCGCCGCCACGTACCGACGTCGACGTTCCCAGGACAAGACGGGCGAGGCCGTTGCCACCGACTTCTGTCACCGCAACTGGCTGATCGAAACGCTTCGCGAGAAAGAACTGCGCGCCGCCCGCACTGCCGAAGTCACCCAGTTCCGCGTGATATACGCCCAGCTTGTAGTCGAGAGCGCGTACGAACTCCGGAATCAGGAAGTTCAGATCGGTCCATCCCTGACCGTGAGCGTGCGTCGGCTGATTCACCGGCATCCCGTCGACGGTCGTCTGGAAGTCCGTGCCATGATCGAGGTTGAAGCCGCGAACGAAATACTGATTCGCCTTCCCTTCGCCGGAATGCTGCGTGACGATCACGCCCGGTACGGTTTCGAGCAATTCGCCTTCCCGGGCCAACGGCCGCGCGCGCAACTCGATCGTGCCGACGTGCCCTTCGGAGGCGCTGCGGGCCGTGCCGATCAGGCTTGCGATGCGACCCGTGACACGCACCGTATCGAGCGCACGCTGGCGGTTCGTGTCGGGCCGGATGGTCTGCGCACGCAGCAGCGGTCCGGCGACGAGTACAGCGCTGACGATGAGGGCAGTTGGCCTGAAGGTCGCGAGGCGCAGCGGGCGTGACGAGAGCATGGATCGCGCGGTGAGACGGTGGGCGGAGCGGGTCGCGCGGGAATTACGCCCCCCATCGCCAAACGGATTGAATTCCGCGAGCTTCCCGGCTCGACGGGAACCCGGCGCACCGGTTGCGGCTATTCACGGTCCCTGTCGTCTCACTGCTCTCATTGCCGCCGTTGCCATCCATGTCTGCCCAGTCACGAGTGTCGCGCGAATCGGTTCTCAGGGCACTGCGCGTCTCGGCAATGCGGATGGTGCTCTGTTCGACGGTCGCGCTGCTGACGGCGATCACCGTGCGCGGACAGCAGCGACCGGTGCGTGATCCGAGCCCACACAGCGATGCGGTGCTGGTGTCGGATGTCGCGTCAGCGATGCCGGGCAAGACTGTCACCGTGGCGGTGCGACTGACGCTCGATCCTGGTTGGCACACCTACTGGATCAATCCCGGCGATGCAGGACTGCCACTCAAGGTGAAGTGGACGTTGCCGGCTGGCGTGACCGCCGGTCCGCTGCAATTCCCGACGCCACATCTCACGCCGCAGCCGCCGCTGATGAGCTACGGCTACGAGAATGAGGTGCTGGTGCTGACGGAGCTGACGGTGCCTGCGACGGCAGTGGTCGGGTCGTCGCTGCATATCGAAGGCAAGGCGGATTGGCTCGCGTGTGCCGACGTCTGCCTCCCGGCGACGGGTCCATTGTCGCTCGACATGCCGGTAATCGCTGGCGTCGCTGCGACGACGGCATCATCGCGCGCGATTGCTGACACGCGTGAACGTCTGCCCGCCGTGCTCAGTGGCTGGGCGACACATGCGTGGTCGACGCCGACGGGTTACACGCTCGCGCTGATTCGCAGTGCGACTGCGTCACCGACACCGTTCGTCGCGCCGTACTTCTTCGTCGACTCGGCCGATGTGCTCGAACATGCCGACGCTCAGCGCGTCGCGCAGGCAGGTGACACGCTCGTCGTCGCGCTCCCGCGCTCCAAAGTCAGCACCCGCACTGCGGCATCGCTGGCCGGCATCATGCTCGTCGACATCAACGCCGCGACACCGCTCGGATTCAGCGTTGACGCGTCGACGCAAACCGCCGCGCCTGCAACGCTGAAGTCGCGCGCCACTGCACTGCTCACAAATGCGCATCCGGTTGGCGGTGCAGGCGCCGGTGCGGTGACTGCGACCGTGTCACCCGCGATCGTCGACCCGACGGCCGACATGAGTCTCATCGCCGCGATTCTGTTCGCGTTTCTCGGCGGACTGATTCTCAACCTGATGCCGTGTGTGTTTCCGGTGCTGTCGGTGAAAGTGCTCGCGCTGCTCGAGCATGGTGGTGCCGCCAATCCCGCACGAGGACGGAAACATGGACTCGCGTTCGGAGCCGGCGTCCTGCTCTCGTTCTGGATTCTGGCTGGTGCGCTGATGGCGCTGCGGTCCGGCGGCGAAAGCCTTGGCTGGGGATTTCAGTTGCAGTCACCGGCGGTCGTCGCGACGTTGGCGCTGCTGATGTTCGCACTCGGCCTCAATCTCAGTGGTGTGTTCGAGATCGGACTGTCACTCACGCGACTGGGTGCTGCAGGCAGCGGTGGCAGCTATCGCGATTCGTTGCTCACCGGCGGCCTGGCGGTGCTGGTCGCCGCGCCCTGCACCGCACCGTTCATGGGCGCCGCGCTCGGTTATGCACTCGTGCAACCGGCGTTCATCGGCCTGCTGGTGTTCACGGCGCTTGCAATCGGGCTCGCGCTGCCGTTCGTAGTTCTCGCCTCGATGCCGCAGCTGTTGCGCTTCCTGCCGCGCCCCGGACCGTGGCTGGAGACGCTCAAGCAACTGTTCGCATTTCCGCTCTACGCGACGGTGGTGTGGTTGCTGTGGGTGTTCGGCCAGCAGGTCGGCGTCGATGCACTTGCTGTACTGCTGCTCGCGATGATCGTGCTGGCGCTCGGTGCGTGGACGTGGGCGCGCGGTGTGCGATTCGACAAACGCAGCACGCGGTTCGTCGCGGCGGCGTTGATGGTGTGCGCTGTCCTGATCGCGGTCGCGGGAAGTCGCGCTTCGGCCCGACGCGAAGCCTCTTCCGCGGTGCGCGACTCCGCCAACGGTGCCGGCACATGGGAACCGTATTCCGCAGATCGCGTGACGCAGTTGCGCGCTGAAGGGCGTCCGATCTTCATCGACTTCACGGCGGCGTGGTGCCTGTCGTGTCAGGTCAACGAACGCGTGGCGTTGCGCACGGATGCTGTCGGCAAGGCATTCACACGCGGAAATGTGGCACTGCTGCGCGCCGACTGGACATCGCGCGACGATGACATCACGCAGGTACTGGCGAGCTTCGGTCGGAGCGGTGTGCCGCTCTATGTGCTGTATCCCGCCGGCAAGAATTCCGCGGGCACGATTCTCCCCGCTGTGTTGACGCCGGGCATCGTGGTGGACGCCGTCACGAAGGCGACGTCCACCGCACTCGTCTCACGAATCCGCTGACGGGCCGTAACAGCCTGGAATCTTCACGTCGAGCAGGCGGAGATAGACGCCGAGTTGCGCGCGATGATGTACGATGTGGTTGATGCCCATGTGCCGCAGCAGCCGGGCACGCTGACCAGAGATGATGACGTGCTCACCCATCTGCATCTTCCACGTGCCTTCGAGCTTCTCCCAGTCAAGGGCCATCAACGCACCGCGCATCGTTTCGACTTTCGCATCGAACATCGCGACCAGTTCGTCAGTATTGCGAACGTCCGGCGTCTTGAAGTCGTCCGGATTGAAATGCAGTATGTCCATCGTCGCCATGGTCATCGCGAAGTCGGGCAATTGCGCCACGTGGCACGCCAGCTGCCGCAGTGAGCCGGATCGCGGATGCGGCTTCCAGTCGGCGTGTTCCCATGGCACGATCGCGAGCATCGCGTGCGTCATCGCCAACTCGGCATCCAGTTCTGGATAGAGCAGCGCGATCGGATCGGCAGTGCGCGAATCCACTGCGGCGTCGGGCGACATCAGCAACTCCTGGTGTGGTGAGTCGGGTCGGCGCTGGCCACGGCGCAGTGTCGCGCTCCGGTTCAGTGCCGCACAAGGAACAGGGCGGTCAGCGGTGTGTCCAGATGTAGAGCGTGGAGTGATGCAGGTCGTCCACCTGCACCGTCGCATCCGGTGCGACGGATGTCGCAAAGGTGTTGCTGATGAAACGCGAACCCGGCTTCATCTCACGCTGCACCTTGTCCCACAGCGCGGCCATCGGCACCGGTGACAGATAGGCGAACACCACGTCGTATTTGCTCAGATCGCAGTCCCACAGACTGCCCCAGTGCGCGTGACAATTCGTGCGTCGTCCAAGGCGGATGCGGAGCCAGCTGATGAGCCATGGCACCGGCGCCGACTCGATGCCGTGGTACCCACCATCACTGCGCTGTGCGGCAAGATCGGTGAGCACACCGCCGAGTCCCGAGCCGACATCCATGAACGTGAAGGGGCCGGGCGGCAGCAGCGACACGAGTGCGGTGCGCACTTTCGTGCTCGAGAGATAGAGCGGCACCTGCGTGCGAAACGTCGACCAGTACGTCACCGCCAGGACCGCAAACAGCGTGATCCAGACCCAGCGTGGCAGCGCCGCCGATGACGCCAGCAGCGCACCTGGCACGAAAACCAGCTGAATGCCCATCCACCATGGATCGAGGCCGGCCAGCCGCCCGAGACCGGCGGCAAACGCACCCGTTACCAGCGCCGCGACGATCGGGCGCAGCACCACGCCCATCGGTGCGAGCACGTAGGCCAGACCGACAGTGAGCGCCGCGCCCACCAGTTGTGCGAGCAAGGCGACGACGATCGGCGGCCAGCGCCGCTGGCGGGCCGGCGCGAGAAGGGGGGCGGGCATGGGGCCAAATCAGCCCTGCACCGGGGGGATGCGCCAGCGCCGTCGTGCCGTCACTCTGTGCCAACACGTCCGTCTTGCACTGCGTATTGCTTTTCGATGGTGCTGGATTCCCCTTTCGTCGCTCCTGCCGTGTCGCTGTTTCGCCGCTCTGTGCTCGCCCTCACGCTGGCGTTGCTTCCCGCCGTCGCGTCTGCCCGTGTCTCGCCTCCGCGTGAGGCACCGGCCACCGCGCGCGCCATTCGCACTGAACGCGCGCCAGTGCTCGACGGCCGCGACGACGATGCCATCTGGCTGACCGCTCCGCTGATCGAAGGCTTCCGGCAGTTCGCACCCGCTGAGGATGCACCGACGGCGTTTCGCACCACGACGCGTGTCGTGTACGATTCGAGGAATATCTACGTCTTCGTGCGGGCGTACGACCCGCACCCCGACTCGATCGTCAGTCTGCTGTCGCGTCGCGACGTGAAAACGAACTCGGACCAGATCAAGATCCTCTTCGACAGCTACCACGACCGTCGCACGGGCGTCGAGATGAGTGTGAACCCAGCTGGCGTGCAACGTGACGCCGCGATGCATTCCGACGTCGTCGAAGACTTGTCGTGGGATGGCGTCTGGGACGCGAAAACGGCGATCGACTCACTCGGCTGGACGGCGGAGTTTCGGGTCCCGTTCAGTCAACTCCGCTTCAACAAGGCCGACGAACACACTTTCGGTTTTGGTGTCTGGCGCGACATCGCGCGGATCAATCAGCGCGACTCCTGGCCCGTCTATCGCGGGTCGCGCTCCACACTCGTGTCCCAACTTGGCGCCCTGAGCGGGTTCCGCGGCATCGGTGGCGGTCAGCGGATCGAAGTGCTGCCCTACACGGTGACGAAGAACGTCACGCAGCGCAGCGCGACCGGGTGGGATCATCCGCAACGGATCACCGCCGGCGCCGACATGAAGCTCGGACTTGGCTCGGCGCTCACCGTCAGCGCAACGGTCAACCCGGACTTCGGCCAGGTCGAGGCTGACCCGGCACTGCTCAACCTGAGCGCATTCGAAGTCCGCTTTGACGAACGGCGCCCGTTCTTCCTCGAAGGCAACAACCTCTTTCGCTGCAGCGGTCCGTGTGAAGGGCTGTTCTACACACGACGCATTGGCCGCAGTCCGCAATTGCGCGCCTCCGCCGCCGATCCGGCGTTCACCACGATTCTCGGCGCCGCCAAGGTCACGGGACGTATCGGTCGTGGCGTCTCGCTTGGCATTTCCGAGGCGCTCACGCGTCGCGAGGTCGGTGCCAGTGGCACCACCATCGAGCCGCAGACCAACTACTTCGTGCTGCGCCTCGTGAAGGAGCTGCGCGACGGACGCTCCCAGTTCGGCGTGATGCTGACGGACACGCGACGCAATCTCGACTCTGCCACCACGCCACGGCTGCGCAGCGATGCCCGGGTGTTTCTGGCGCAGGGTTTCCATCGCTTCGATCGTGATCGCTTCGAGTTGTCCGGCTACACGGGTCGCGTGGGCGTGAGCGGCAGCCGACAGGCGATTGCTCTCACGCAACGCAGCAGCGTGCATCTCTGGCAGCGTCCCGGCGGTGAGCGCACGTATGACTCGACGCTGACATCGATGGACGGTGGCGTCGTCGCGTTCGGCCTGCAGAAACTGGGAGGCTCCGTCCGCTGGTCGAGCAACTGGCGCTACGCCAGCACGGGCATGGAGGCGAATGACATCGGCTTCGTGGTGAACATCAACGACATGAGCATCCGCAATCAGGTATCGCTGCAGTCGTTGCGCCCGTCCAGGTATTACCGCCGCTTCTTCGGCTCCGTCTCGGACGAGACGCACTGGACAACCGGTGGCACGCAGAACGGCGCCAGTGTCACGCTGCACACCAGTGCTGAGCTGCGGAATTTCTGGAGTACGGCACTCACCGCGACGACCTACGACATCGGCGGTGCACGCTGTATTGCGTGCGCACGCGGCGGTCCGGCGCTGCGGCAATCGGCCGAGCGATTGGCCTCTGTCTATCTCGGTGGTGACACACGCAAGATCGTGGTGCCGAACATCACACTAAGCGCCGGTCAGGGGGATGCGGGCAACTCCGGCAGTCGTGCGATCTCGCTCGGCAGCGACCTGCGTCTCGCCAGTCAGTACTCGATGTCACTCGCCGCGTCGGTCGAAAAGCGTACCGACGATCAGCAGTGGATCGGCAACTACGGCGCGTTCCGGAGTGACACCACACACTACACGTTCGCGCGACTGGATCAGACCACGATTGGCATCACCGCCCGCGCCAACTGGACTGCGACACCACATCTCTCGCTGCAGTTGTACGCGCAACCGTTCGTGACGAGCGGCAAATTCGACGACTGGCGTCAGCTCGTCGCACCGAGCGCGCGACAGTACGCCAGCCGTTACGCCGTCTATGGCAACGGCGCGACGCCGAAGGGCTTCAACTTCCGGCAATTCAACTCGAACGCCGTGCTGCGCTGGGAATACCGTCCGGGTTCGACGCTCTTCTTCGTCTGGCAGCAGGGCCGGGCAAGCAACGACACCAACGGCGAATTCCGTGTCGCGCGCGACTACCGCGACCTCTTCCGCGCCCACCCCGACAACACCCTGCTCATCAAAGCGTCCTACTGGTTCAACCTCTGACTTCTTTGTCTCGCACAGAGGCACAGGGCCACGGAGAGTTCGCTCGCAGATGGGCAAACAGTTTTCACACGGGGCTCGCGGGGGACGCGGGGGAAAAGCAAATGCTTTTGAAACTGCGCTTGCGAGACGTTGTTTCAAAAGCATTTGCAGTTGCACTTCCCCGCGTCCCCCGCGGGCACCGCGTGAAAACTGTTCAGATAAATGCCGTAGAACTCTCCGTGGCTCTGTGCCTCTGTGCGAGACTAGCAGTTAACCGTCGCTACGTGAGAAACTCGTGGAGCAGCGAGTGAAAGTGGTGGACACCGTTTTCGCGTTTGGCGGAGTAGCGGCCGCGGTCGTAGACGCGGGAGCGGAGGTTGCGCTGGACGGCTTCGACGATCGTGATGTCCTCATCCTGAATCGCATCGCTGAACGCCTGCAGTCGCATGAACTCGGCCGTTGAGGCGTCGTCGGTGGGCGGCGTGGTGGCGTACCAGTCGAAGGTGACGCGGGTGCGATCGTGGCTCAGCGGGATCACCGTGTTCGTCTGCATCTGCCCCATGTAGACGTTGAGCATCACGTTCGGGAACAGCCACACGTACACCGCCTCGTTCACGTCCGTCTTGGTAGGATCGTAGAACCGATCGGTGTTGCCGCCATGTATTGGACGCAGCGGCGCATGTTGAATGCTGAAGTAGCGATGCGGCTCGACGCGGTACTGGTCGTAGTCCAGCTCCTTGTGCAGCCCCGGATGCACCACCGGCAGGTGATACCCTTCGAGGTAATTGTCGACGTACACCTTTCAGTTACACGCGATGTCCCAGTGCTTGGACGTCACGTAGTGCATGTCTTCACACCTGAACGCGGCCACACGTGTCGGAATGTCTTCGAGCTGCTCGAGCAGCGGTGGCGCCTTGCCGTTCACGTTCACGAACACGAGCGGCCCCCACTGCGCGACTTTCACTGGCACCAGATGCATGTCATCGACGGTGAAATTGCAGGTGTCTTCCATCTCTGGCGCGCGCAGCAGAGTACCGTCGAGGCGATACGTCCAGCCGTGGTAGCGACACTGCAGTGTGTTGCGCTTGCCGCAGCCATGCGCGACTGGACCCGCTCGATGCAGGCAGACGTTATGGAAGCCGCGCAGCGTGTCACCGTCGCGCAGCACGACGATCGAGTCATTCCCGACTTCAGCGGTGATGAACGCGCCATGCTCCGCCACCTGATCGAGTCGCCCGACGAGCTGCCAGGTGTTGGCGAAGAGCCGCTCCCGTTCCAGCTCGAGGTAGACCGGATCGTTGTACAGCCGCGCCGGAATCGTGGCGGCGTGGGCGATGTCGGGGTTGAACGGGAAGATCAGGGACATGGCGGCTGTCGAGAGTGATCGGGGCGATACATGACGCGGTGGCCCACTCACCCAAGCTGGGCCAGCACCTGCGGCATCGCCAACCGCGCGTCTTGACCGAAGCGATCCAGCCCGCTATCTATCTATCCGGATAACCGGATATGACTGCCCCCAAGCTCTCCATCCACGGTCGACTGACCGAACTCGCCGACGCCACGCGCTGTCGGCTGCTGCTGGCATTGGAGGCCCACGAACTCACCGTCGGTGAGCTCTGCACTGCCCTCGCGCTGCCGCAAAGCACCGTCAGTCGGCATCTCCGCATTCTGTCGGACGAAGCCTGGGTGGAATCGCGTGCCGAAGGGGCGACCCGCTGGTATCGCATGGTGCCGGCGCTCGATCACGAGGCCCGCGCGCTCTGGACGCTGGTCCGCGAACCGGTGCAGACCACCCTCGCCGCACAGCAGGATCTGTCTCGCGTCGAGTCGGTGCTGATTGCCCGACGCTCGCGCAGCGAAGCGTTCATCGCATCCGCTGCCGCCGAATGGGACGCGCGCGTCGCGTCCCTGTTCGGCCCTCGCGCAGACCTCGGCGCGGCGCTCGCCCTCCTCGATCCGTCGATGATCGTCGGTGACCTCGGCTGCGGTACAGGGTCCTTGTCGCTGTCTCTCGCGCGACACGTCGCACATGTGCACGCGATCGACGGATCACCGGCCATGCTCGACGCCGCGCGTCAGCGGTTGCAAGGCCAGTTGAATGTCACCGTCGCGGAAGGGTCGCTGGAAGCGCTCCCACTCGACGATGCATCGCTCGACGTCGCGGTGTTGATGCTGGTGCTGCATCACGTCGCCGAGCCGTCACGGGTATTGAAGGAAGCGCGGCGTGTGCTGCGTGCTGGGGGACGGTTGTTGATCGCGGACATGACCGCCCACGAACGTGAGGAGTATCGCACGCAGATGGGCCATGTCTGGCTGGGCTTCGACGAGCGCTCGTTGCGCGGCTGGTTGTCGAAGGCGGGGTTCCGTACGATGCGCTTCGTCGCGCTGCCGGTGGATCCGGCGGCCGTCGGTCCGGCGCTGTTCACGATTGTTGCATCCTGATACCATACCGAGGAACTTTTCCGATGGCCACTGCAGTACAGACCGAACTCGAGACGATGATGTCGATGGCACGCCCGCCGTACGCGGTGCGCGATCTGTCGCTGGCCGAATGGGGCCGCAAGGAACTGCGCCTCGCCGAAGTGGAAATGCCGGGCCTGATGGCGCTGCGCGCCGAATACAAGGGCAAGGCACCGCTGAAGGGAGCACGCATCATGGGTTCGCTGCACATGACGGTGCAGACCGCCGTGCTGATCGAGACCCTCGTCGAACTCGGCGCCGACGTGCGTTGGGTCTCGTGCAACATCTTCTCGACGCAGGATCACGCCGCAGCGGCCGTCGTCGTTGGCCCGACGGGCACCGTCGCCGATCCGAAGGGTGTGCCGGTGTACGCGTGGAAGGGTGAGACGCTCGAGGAATACTGGTGGTGCACCGAGCAGGCGCTGATGTGGCCTGACGGCGGCGGACCGAACCTGCTGCTGGATGACGGCGGCGACGCCACGCTGCTTGTGCATCGCGGTATGGAGTTCGAAACGGTCGGTGCAGTGCCCGGCTTCGACAGCGACAACGAGCCGGAGGAGTGGGGCGTCATTCTCGACTTGCTTCGCGCGCAGCAGGATGCCAACCCGGGCCGCTGGACGAACGTGCTGGCCGCGATCCGTGGCGTGTCGGAAGAGACCACCACGGGCGTGCATCGCTTGTACGAGATGGAGAAGGCGGGCACACTCGCCTTCCCTGCCATCAACGTCAACGACGCTGTCACCAAGTCGAAGTTCGACAACCTCTACGGCTGTCGTCACTCGATCATCGATGGCCTGAACCGCGCGACGGATGTCATGCTCGCCGGCAAGGTTGCCGTCGTGATGGGCTACGGCGATGTGGGCAAGGGCTGCGCGCAGGCGCTCAAGGGTCAGGGCTCACGCGTCGTGATCACCGAGATCGATCCGATTTGCGCATTGCAAGCGGCGCTTGAGGGCTATCAGGTCACCACGCTCGAAGACGTCGTCGACCACGCCGACATCTTCATCTCGGCCACGGGCAACAAGAACGTGATCACGGTCGAGCACATGAGCCGCATGAAGGACAAGGCGATCATCGCCAACATCGGCCACTTCGACAACGAAATCGACATGGCCGGCCTGAAGAAAGTCGAAGGCATGAAGCGCATCAACATCAAGCCGCAGTACGATGAGTTCGTGCTGCCGAACGGCCGCTCGATCCTGATCCTCGCCGAAGGCCGCCTGATGAACCTCGGTTGCGCCACGGGTCACCCGAGCTTCGTGATGAGTGCCAGCTTCACCAACCAGGTGCTGGCCCAGATCGAACTGCACCAGAATGCGGACAAGTACGGCAAGGTGGTCTTCACGCTCCCGAAACACCTCGACGAAAAGGTGGCCCGTCTGCACCTGCCGAAGCTCGGTGTGAAGCTCACCCAGCTCACCAGTGAGCAGGCGAACTACCTCGGCGTGAACAACGCCGGCCCGTTCAAGCCGGATCACTACCGGTACTAGCACGCTTGCACGTTGAACACGAAAAAGGTTTCACGCGGGGCTCGCGGGGGACGCGGGGAAGTGCAACTGCAAAAGGCTTTTGAAACAGCGTCTCGCGTGCGCAGTTTCAAAAGCCTTTGCGTTTCCCCC
>JANLPZ010000156.1:0-11525 GCA_031367535.1 Gemmatimonadaceae bacterium | reverse complement strand
TCTGGAGATGGATTCCACCCTGTATCCGAAGGCGATCGCTGCGCGCATTCCGTCGGTTTCGGCGATGCCTGCGTTCGGCGCGCGAATGGAAGCCGCAGCGGAAGTGTCGGCGGCCGATGTCGTCGATGCCACGAAGGAACTCGATGCCTCGCTGGTCGAAGCATGGCTTGGGGATCGCGGGCAGAAGTTCGACCTCGGTGTAAATGACCTGCGCGCGCTGCATGCATCAAAAGTGCCCGAGACTGTCATCGATATGATGGTGGCGCTGGCGAACCCGCAATTCTTCACGGTGGCGCGTGGTAGTGCGCCAGCCGCGCGACCAGCGGATCCGTTTCGCGGTCGCAACGGGTCCACGACACTCACACCGGGACAGATCGCCGCACTCTCCAACGATCAGTGCCTGTCGACCGTGTATGGCGGCTACGCCCGCTGCAATTCGACGCTGATGAACTGGAACGATCTGTACTTCCCGTGGTTTGGTTATCCGATCTATCGCGGCTTCAGCGCGTATTCGAATCAATACGGCCCGTATGGTCCGATCTACGGCAATTCGTGGTATGGTGGCAGCAACGGCGGCGGCTACGTGATCGTGCCGGTTACGCCTCGCGAACCTGAGCAGCCAGGTCGTGTGATCAACGGGCGTGGCTACAGTCAGGGCGGTGCGTCGAGTGGATCGAGTGCCGAACCGCGGTCGCCAAGTGTGAACTCGGGGGACTTCGGTGGCTCGTCGTCCAGCGGCAGCAGCTCGACCGGTAGTGGTGGTGGTGGTGGTGGTGGCGGCAGCGCTCCTGCCAGCACAGGCGGTGGCGAACAGCGCACCGCGAAGCCGCGACCGTAGTGCACCCGTTCGATACGCACCGCCAAGCTCTCTTGACGCGTTGACTGCGCAGGCATTGCGCACGCACAGTGCACACCACTCAAAAGTCGAGGTCATATGAAGTCTTCACGAAGTGCTCGCGGGATCATCGTTGGTGCGATGGTCGCCGTGGCAGCCCCGCTCAGCGCACAACAGACGGTCGCTCCAACGGCAGATCCGTGGGCGCCATTTCTCGGTTGCTGGTCGACGTCCTCGAAGGGAGTCATCGGACCGATGGTGTGCGTCGTGCCGGGAGATTCCGCCGGCCGCGCCGAATTCATGACGATCAGCGGGAACGCGGTGGCTGGGCGCACGATCATTGATGCGTCTGGCACTCCGCGACGGCAGATCCGGGGAAACTGCCTTGGCTGGGAAAACGCGTCGTGGTCAGCCGACCAGCGCCGACTGTATCTGCACGCCGAGTACCGTTGCAACGACGGCAGGAAGGAGCGTTCCGATGCCATCGTGGCCATGACACATGCCGATGCGTTCACACAGGTCGAGGGCACGATCAACGGACGCGACAAGCGCACCGACGTGGTCAATTTCATTGTGCAGCTCGACACGGCAGAATTCCCTGTCGAAGTGAAACAGCGTCTCGGCAGCTATCGGCAGCTGACGCTCGACGGCGCGGAGCTCGAGACGATGCAGCCGACATCGGCGAGCGACGTGATCGACGCGGCGACCAACGTGGACGTCGCAGTCGTGCGGGCGTGGCTTGACGATCGCGGTGAGCGATCAGACATGACAGACAGCGAACTGCGGGTGTTGCGTGTCGTCAGTGAATTGAGCCGGCAGGATCGGTTGACCATCCCAGACCCGCGAGGGCACGCCGCGAAGTACCTGGGCGCCGGCTACCAATGGAATCAGGTCTATTCCACGTATTATCAAGGGTATCGCGGTGACGCGTACCCGACCAACGTGCTGGTCACGCCGGCGATGGTGAATTTCTCCGGTCCCGGCAGTTCATCGTATGAGAGAGGTGTCCAGTTCCGCTGGCCGTAGTTCTTTCTCAGCATCACGAGTGCAGATCGCGCCGGCCGAGCCTTCTCGACCGGCGCGATCTGCATCCGCACACGATGTCAGGCCCGATTGCTGCACTGCCTACTTTGCCGCGCACTCGCCGATCTGGCTGAGTCCGGCTTTTGATCGGAACCTGCACCTACGCGATGTCTTCATTCGGAAGCTTTCTTCAGCTCGGCCTGCACCACATACTCACGCTCGAGGCCGCTGACCACCTGCTGTTTCTGGCGACGCTCGTCGTGGCACACGAGTTCGGGAAGTGGCGCCCACTGCTGATCCTCATCACCGCGTTCACGATCGGCCATTCGCTCACACTCGCGCTCGCCACGTTGAACGTCGTGCAGGTCAACTCGCGGGCCGTCGAGGCACTGATCCCCGCTACCATCATCGTCACCAGCGTGGTCAATCTCTGGACCTGGCGACAGGGCCGCCGCGCCAACGATCCCCCGCCCCGCGACGCCGAAGTGCTCTGGCCGCGCTACGTGATGGCGCTGGCATTCGGGCTCATCCACGGACTCGGTTTCTCGAGTGTGCTGCGAGGCCTGCTCGGCACCGAAGATTCCCTCCTCATGCCACTCCTCGCCTTCAACATCGGCATCGAGCTGGCGCAGATCGTCGTGATCCTCGCCCTCGCGATCCTCGGCGCCATCCTCACCTGGCGCCTCTTCGACCGCCGAGGCTACGTCCTGATTGCCAGCGGCATCACGTTCGGCTGCGCGACGCAGATGCTGTTGGCGAGACTCTAGGCTTCTACCGCGAGCGAACTGCATTGGGTCGATAGGGCGGGAAGGCCAGAGAGTGCGTCGCGCTCGTGGCTTCTATCTTCGCGCTCCGTCGTCAACGGCTTTGGGTGAGGAGCACACGGAGCGCACGGAGGGTGCGCGTCGCAGCGCTCTGCTGAGCGCGAACGGATGATTTTTTGAAAGAGCAGTTCCAACAAAATGTCACCGATGCCTCGCGCGGAGCCGACGGTCGCAACTGACGCACTCTCCGGCCTCTCCGCGCTATCCCACAAAAAAGTCAGCGATGCCTCGCGCTGCGCCGAAGTCCGCAACGGACGCACTCTCCGGCCTCCCCGTGCTATCCCCACAAAAAAGTCAGCGACGGCACGAAGAGCGAGGAAAGCCGCAAGTGGCGCACTCCGTGTGCTCCGTGCGCTCCCCTCCAAAAGCTTGTAGGCAGTGCCCGGAAACGAGAGCGACCCCGGTCTCGTAGATTTGAGAACGCTCGATTCACCCTCAGACCGCTCTCGTCATGAATGTTTCGTTTGTCTGGTGTCGGACCCTTGCCGCTGTGGTGGTCGCGGCGTCACCGCTTGGTGCGCAACAGTGGCTGCACCCGGATACCGTCGGGCGCACCAACCAATCGATGTTTCGCGTGCTGGATCAGTGGCCGGCCCCGAATGAGACGCGGGCCGCGAATGGCAAGCCGGGGCCGAAGTACTGGCAGCAGCGCGTCGACTACACGATTCGTGTCGCGCTCGACACGACGGTGCATACGGTGACCGGTTCCGAACGCGTCACGTATCACAACAACTCGCCGGACGCGCTTGGGTATCTCTGGTTTCAGCTCGACCAGAACATCGACAATCCGGATGTCAGCGAAGCGATGATCGGCGCGCCGGCCCTGCCGAAGAATATCAGCGCGCGCCAGCTCGACTTCATCAACGCACGTCTCGACACGAAGGGCTACACGATCTCACGTGTGCAGCTTGTCTTGAAGTCCGGACAGAAGACGACCGCGCCGTATGTGCTGCAGGGCACACAGATGAAGGTTCAGTTGCCGACTGCATTGACGACTGGGGGCACACAGGACGTCGAGATCGACTGGAGCTACGTGATGCCCGAGTCGTTCGCGAGCCGCAATGGGCGCGGCGCACGTGAGAAGCTGAAGGACGGTTGGGAATACCTCGCCGCGCAGTGGTTCCCGCGCGCTGCCGTGTACGACGATGTGAACGGCTGGCAGAACGACCAGTTCTACGGGCAGGGCGAGTTCTACCTGAACTTCGGCAACTACGACGTGAGTATCACGGTGCCGCACAATCACATTGTGCAGGCCACCGGCGTGTTGCAAAACCCGACCGACGTGCTCACGCCGACGCAGCGCGAACGTCTCGCGAAGGCGTTCACGTCGGAAAATCAGGTCTTCATCATCACGAAGGATGAAGCGAACACACCGGCCACGCGTCCCGCAGGCGCGCAGCCGTTCACGTGGCGCTTCAAGGCCGAGAATGTGCGCGACTTCTCGTGGGCCTCGTCGGCGGGATTCATCTGGGATGCGGCCGGATACCGCTACGCGCCGACATCGAAGCCGATCGAGATGCACTCGCTCTATCCGCGCGAAGCGCTTGGTGTGTGGGATTCGCTGAGCACGAAGGCAATCGCGCAGACGATGCGCACGTACGGCCGCATGGCATTCGAATATCCGTATCCGAAGGCCAGCAACATTCACGGCATCGTCGGCGGCATGGAGTATCCGATGATCGCGTTCTGCGGCGCGCGTCCTCCGGCAAATGCGAATGCGACGGTGCTCAAGAACGTCGGCTACAGCCTCGTGTCGGTGACGATCCATGAGGTCGGGCACAACTGGTTCCCGATGATCGTCGCCAGCGACGAACGCAAATGGACGTGGATGGACGAAGGCATCAACAGCTTCCTCGAAGGACTCGGCGAGATGGAGTTCGACGCGGCGTGGCCAAAGGCGCGCCTGCCGCTGGTCGCGAACAACATCGTCGGCTACATGAAGAATCCCGATCAGGTGCCGCTCATGACCGAGTCGGACCTCATTCATCGCGGCTTCGGTCCGAACGGTTACACGAAGCCAGCGTCCGGTCTTTACATCCTACGCGAACACGTGCTCGGCCCGGCCAGCTTCGACCAGGCGTTCCGCGAGTACAGTCAGGCGTGGATGTTCAAACATCCGCAGCCGGCCGATTTCTTCCGCAGCCTCATGCAGGCCAGCGGCGACAACCTGAACTGGTTCTGGCGCGGCTGGTTTTACAGCACGCACGCAAACGATCAGGGCCTCGGTACTGTCGAAACACAATCCGCCGATTCGATGGGCATGAGTGCGCGCGGCCGCTTCTACAATCGCGTGACGATCGAGAACAAGGGCGGCCTCGTGATGCCGGCCATCGTCGAGTTCACGTATACCGACGGCACGAAGGAACGCGTCAAGCTGCCCGTCTCGATCTGGCGCCTGAACGAGAAGAAGTTCGAGTACGGACGATTCTCGCAGAAGGAACTGGCGAGCGTCGAGCTGGATCCGGACAACGTGCTGGCCGACATCAATCGCGACAACAACAAGTGGTCGAAGCCTGCGGCAGGCGCGATTCCGTGATTGCGGGATTGATGAAAACCGTGCTGCTGGCGGGGGCGCTCGTGACGGCCGCTCCCGCCGGTGCGCCGACTGCGCGAGTGCGTCACGATTTCCACGTGTCGTACACGCGCATGGCCATCGAAGGCGCGAGCATCTCCGCGCAGATCCGCGTGTTCGGCGATGATGTCATGAAGGCGCTCGTCGAGCGCACGAAGACACCAGCACTGACACTCGGTTCGACCGTCGCTCAGGCCGCATTCCAGAAGTATCTCGCCGAATCGTTTCCAGTGACCGCGAACGGCCGCGTGCTGGTGCCGGTGGTGTCGAGTGCCACGCAGGAGCGCGAGATGTGGTCGTACATCGTCACGTGGACGGCGACCGTGCCGATCACGGCGATCAGCATGCACAACGCCGCGATGATGGAGCTGTTCGACGATCAGCAGAACATTGTCAAGCTGAAGCATCTCGGCAGCGGCAAGGAAGCGACGTTGTTCTACAGCGGTGGGTCGCGGGTGGATCAGGTGTTGAAGTTCTGATTTGCTAGCATTGATGCGAGCGCCTTGACGCAATGCCGTCGCCGAGCGTAGCGTCCAAAGTTCGCGCGTTGAGGGTACTGGGCGCGTGAAAATGATGACGGACATCTCGGCGGGTTGGTGCATTGTCTCCCATGCGCAACCGACCCCACTCGCTGAGGACATACGAGACATGCTCATGGCTCTTTCGACGAGCACGTGGACTCTGGCAGAGCTCGACCGTCTACCGGACGACGGCAACAGGTACGAGTTGGTCGACGGGGAGCTGTTCGTGACGCCGGCACCATCACCGGCGCACGAGATGCTGTCGTCGGTGTTACATGGAATTCTGGCGCCCTACGTGCAGGCGCATGCACTTGGACATGTGTTCACACCGCGCGCTGTGGTCCGTACCGGTAAGTCAGCGGTGGAGCCGGATCTGATGGTGCAACCGAGGATGCCGACGCTTCCGGAGCTCTGGGTCGACATGCCGACGCCATGGCTGGTCGTGGAGATCCTCTCGCGAACGACGGAGCGGCGCGACCGTCAGCAGAAGCGACGATTCTACCAGCGCATTGGCGTCGCGGAGTACTGGATGGTGGACCGCTGGGATCGCTGCATTCACGTGGTGCGCCGCGATACAGCAGATCTTGTTGTTGACGCACAGTTGCGGTGGCAGCCTGAGGGTGCGACGGAGACGCTGCACATCGACCTGGCAGCGTATTTTGATGAAGCGCTCGGTAAGAAATAGCAGGCTGCGGAGAGCGCGGTGCTCGCAACTAGCCGCGTCGACGAGCGCCGTGCTTCAACCGCGCCGCTTGCTCCGATTCTCAACTTCAACGCCCTTGAACCGCGCAAAATCCTTGACGTTGACAGTCACGAGTACCAGATCGTTCACGAACGCGACCGCAGCGATCTGACCGTCAACGTACGCCGCTGGTTTCCCCAGCCCCTCAAGCCTGGCGCGCTCGTGACCGTGCCAGTGCGCCGATTGCTCAGCATAGGCAAGAACCGGGAACGAAGCCAGAACTACGTCCTGCAGGTAGGCCTCCAGCGCTTGCCGACGTTTCCCGCGAGGCAGTCGGTGACACCGATACGTGAGCTCGTGCCACACCGGCGCGGCGATCGCGCACTCATGCCCTCTGGATTCCAGATGCTTCACAATTTCGGCATTCGGCATCTTCGATATCGACGAGGACACGATGCTTGTGTCGAGCAGATATCGAATACTCACAGCGACACCTTACGACCGGCGCCGGCATCTCGCACAATTTCAAGGTCAGCCTCATCGAGCCCTACATCACTCAATCGGTGTGATGTCAGAAATCGCCCGTACACATCGCCGAACGGCGCACGTTCGCCGCGCAGCCGAGCGACTTCCCGCAGCGAGACGACGACGGCGACGGCCTTGCCGCGTCGCGTCAGTTCGATCTCCTGACCAGCCTCCGCCTGATCGATTATGGTCGGGAGATTCGATCGTGCTTCGGCAATGGAGTATCGTTTGGCCATGTCCAGGATATACATCCCTATGTACAGGATGACAAATCGCGCCACACCAGACAGCCCAGGTGACTACGCCCGCTCCGGCCTCGTCGTCGGCAGCCGGATCTCCAACTGCTCGCCGTCCGTGATCACCGTCCCACCTTGCACCGTGATCAATCGCGTCGCTACGACGTGTTCCGGTCTGCCCGCATTCACCGCGCTGTTCATCGGTGACATCGCGACCCAGACATAGCTCTCGCGCGCACCGGTGCTGATCTGCGGTTCGGCGCCTTCGCGCGCATTCCACGCCGCTTCGTTACCAAGCAACGCGAGCGCTTCGGCGAGGCGCGCACGATCCGCCGCGACCCTCGGCATCGACGGATCGAGCGTCACATCGAGCTGCAGGTTGCGACGCTCGGCAGACGCGCGAAGCATCGGGACCACACCGCGAATGACTTCGTTGACCGAGATGCGTTCGAGCAGCACAGACACCGCACCGCGATCGACATCGCAGATCGTGGTCAACCGACGCAGCGCGGCGTCGAGCGCATCGGCCGCGGTGCGTGCCGTCTCGATCAGCTCTTCCTGATTCTCGTTCAGCTCCCCGAACGGCGCATCGATCAGGATGTGCAACGGCAGGCGAATATCATCGAGCCGTGCCATCGTGTCACGCACTGTGGCGCCAAGTATCGTTGCCTGCTCGCGCTGATTGGCCTCGTGCACCATCAACATGCGACGCCGCTCCGCTTCGCTGTCAGCGAGCGCGGTACCGAGTTTGCCGACCACCTGCTCGATGCGTCCGAGTTCGTCGTCCTCGGGAATCGCCGCATCGGCACCGGCCGGATCGACACCACCTGCGAGTCGGCGGATGCGTGCTGCCAGATACCGCGTGTTGGACCATGTCACGTACAGCGACAGGCAGGCGAGGATGAAGGAGCCGGTGACGACGTAGCCCGGCGCCTGCCGCCCGATTTCACCGTAGTACGCCAGGCCGAGCACGAGCACGACGGCGAGGAGCGCCGGTGCAATACCGAGCAGCAGGCGCTGACCGACGGACAGCCCGACGAGACGTGACACTCGTGGTTGCAGCGTCATCCGATACCTCCGTCTTCACCGCTCGCACGATCAGAGACACCGCGTTCACTCGCACCCGCCGCAGCCGACACCACCAGCACGTCGAGGCTGGCACGCATCTCAAGCAGACGTTCCACGACGGATCCGCGCCGCAACCGATGCCACCGCGAACGTCGCGTCTGCCCGAGCACCGCGAGCGTAACGCCGCGCTCCGCCGCGAACTTCGCCAATGCTGCCGCGACGTCGTCACCGGTGAGCTTCACCACTTCGGCGCCAAGCGACTGCGCGAACTGCAGGTTGTCGACGAGTTTGCGCTGCACGGTGGCATCGATGCGATCCGCACGCTCGCCGCTCGTCTGTACGTAGACGCAGTACCAGTCCGTGTTGAGACGGCCGGCAATACGACTCGCCTTGCGGAGCAGCAATCGTGAGAGGCGTGGGTCACTCGACAGGCAGACCATCAATCGGTCGACCGTTCGCGCAATCGCAAAACTCGCGGAGTCCGCGCGGCGCACGGTGACTTCGCGCGCACGATCGACCGAACTCGCGACTTCGCGCAGCGCCAGTTCACGGAGAGAGCTGAGGTTCTCGTCGGTGAAGAAGTTCGCGAGCGCCGACTCGATCTTCTCGGCCCGATAAATCTTGCCATCGCGCAAACGCTGCCGCAGGTCCTCGGCCGAGAGATCCACGTTCACCACCTGATTGGCTTGCGCGACGAGCCAGTCCGGAATGGTTTCGCGCACAATCACCGCGAGTTCGCGCTCGACAACGTCATTGAGTGATTCGAGATGCTGCACGTTGACGGCCGAGATCACGCTGATGCCTTCGTCGAGCAGGTCGAGCACGTCTTCCCATCGTTTCGCGTGCGTTGCGCCGGGCACGTTGCTGTGCGCGAGTTCATCGACGATGGCGACCTGCGGGCGTCGAGCGATGATCGCCTCGAGATCCATGTCCTCCAGCACCACTCCGCGGTATTCGATCCGGCGTCGTGCGACCACCTCGAGATCACCGAGCATTGCGACGGTTTCTGCGCGCGCATGTGTCTCCACGAAACCGATCACGACATCCACGCTGCGACGGCGCAGTTCGTTGCCTTCCTGCAGCATGCGATACGTCTTGCCCACGCCGGCGGCCGAGCCGATGTAGAGCTTCAGCTTGCCACGCTCGCGCTGGCGCACGAGCTCCAGAAAACTGGGCTCCGGCGCCGCACGAGAGGACTTCGTGCCCGGTGAAGTGGGAGATGTCACAGTGTGGACACTACTCAGAACGACAGGGAGAGTGATGTGACTGCGATGAAGTTGTTCTTCGAGGCGGTGGCGTTCGTGCCGCCGGGGAAGAGTGCGCCGTTGTTGTGCAGCCCGCGGAGTTCGTTGCGCCACGCGATCCGGGGATACGGTGTGACATCGACGCCGACCGATCCACCGACGCCGTTGAACGCCGGGTTCGCGGCCGAGCGGAATGAGCCGGTACTGATGATCACCTGATCCTTGTCGACATACCCTTCAGCGCGCGCGACGAGCGCCACGATCGGCGTGGTCTGCACGCGGGCGACCGCGGTCCAGCCGTACCACGTGGATTGTCCGCTCTGTCCGACCGGCTTCGCCTGCGTACCAACGTCGAACTCGCCAAGCAGCGTCAGGTTGCCGGTGGTCCGCTTGATACCGACGCCGTTGAAGGTGCGGAGGCGTGAACCGGCTTCATCGCTGAAGAGGTTGTAGTACGAGAGCGTGCTGTTGGCGTTCGCCGCGTAGTCGAGGCGCAGGCCGGCACCCTTGCCGGAATTGTTCTCCGAGATGTTCTGCCAGCCGTTCACGATGTCGACGCGTGCGGTGAGTTTCTTCGTCGCAGTCCAGGTGAACTTGACACCGCTCGAGTAGTACGGCGAGTAGTCGGCGACGAGTGAGCGGGTGTAGGTCGGGTTGTCGCGCGACGCCCAGGCTTCCATGCCTGCATTCGAGTAGAAGATTCCGCCGTCCACCCAGACGTTCTCGGATAGCCGGAGGCCCACGACGGCTTCCTGGATGAGGCGCGAGAGTGACGAGCCACTGACGGTGCCGTTCGTCGGTTCACCGGCGTAGTTCGACTGCACGGAAGTACCGGTCTGCAGCGCAATGCGACCGCGATAGTGCGGCGCATCGAGTTTCATCTCGACGAACGCGAGGTTGACGTTGAACTCGTTGTGTCGCGCCGGCTGTGTGGTGAAGAGCGTACCGCCGGCGAACGAGCGATCGAATGACGGCGGACGGCCGAAATCGTATGTGTAGTAGCCGTCGACATATCCACCGAACGAAATTTTCGGCGTGGTATCGGTCGCGGCGGCCTGCGCCACAAGGCCGTTTGATGTCGCAGCGGCGAGCAGTGCCGCGCTGACGAGTGTTGCTATGCGGGACATGCGAGTCTCAATGCGTTGAAGACGCTGGTCCGACCGTCGAAGCGGTGTGCGATATCGGGAAAGTTGAATCGATCGCGATGTTGAGGAGGAGCACGTTCACGCGCGGCTCGCCGAAGATGCCGAACTGTCGGCCTTCCGTGTGCGCGTCCACAACGCGTCGCACAGCGGCGGAATCCGCGCCACGTGCACGCGCCACACGTGTCACCTGCAGCTGCGCGTTCGCCGGTGAGATGTGTGGATCGAGGCCCGATGCACTGGCCGTCACGAGATCGGAGGGGATGGTGCCACGCTTGATCGCATACTCGGTCATGGCGCTGTCAACACGCGCGCCGATCAGCGTGTCAGCGAGCTTGCGATCGGTCGGGCCCTTGTTCGTGCCACCCGACGACGTCGCGTCGTAGCCGCTGCCGGCCGCCGACGGGCGCGGATGGAAGTATTCAGCGCGTGTGAACGGCTGCCCGATCAGCGCACTGCCGACCACCTTGCCGTTCAAGGTCACCAGCGAGCCGCCGGCCTGCGACGGAAACAGCGTCTGTGCGAGTCCGGTCACGATGCCGGGATAGATCATTCCTGTCAGCACGCACAGCACGAGGGTGATCATCAGCGCCGGCCTGATTTGTCCGCGAAGCATTTGAATATCCTTCAGGTATCGCGACTCAGACGAGTCGCAGGGTGACGAGCAGCAGGTCGATGACCTTGATGCCGATGAACGGCACGATCAGTCCACCCACGCCATAGACCAGCAGATTGCGACGGAGCACGACGGCAGCCGGCGCAGGGCGATACTTCACGCCGCGCAATGCCAGCGGAATCAGTGCCACGATGATCAGCGCATTGAAGATCACCGACGCCAGGATTGCGCTCTCCG